>NZ_JAKFZQ010000036.1:0-15426 GCF_021654245.1 Pseudoalteromonas sp. MMG022
GTGATGGGAGAGTTGTACTTATCGGGAGAAGGGCTGGCCAGAGGGTATTATCGACGTGAAGCGTTAAGTGCTGAGAAGTTTTTAGATAACCCATTTTATGATGCGCAGTCACAGCATGGTAGACGGATGTATAAAACGGGAGACTTAGTACGCTGGTTGGATAATGGTGAGTTAGAGTACCTAGGACGAATAGACAACCAAGTTAAGATCCGCGGGTTTAGGATTGAAATTGGTGAGATTGAAGCGCAGTTGGGTTTATGTGACGACGTAGAATCTGCGTTCGTGCTAGCCAAAGAGATTGCAGGAACCAAGCAACTGGTTGCATACGTGCAACGTTCAGTAACGAGTGCCCAAGTTGAGCAAGCAAAGCTTATCAATAGCATCAAGCAAACCTTAACTCTGTATCTACCAGATTATATGGTGCCAGATATTTACGTACTACTGGAAAGTTGGCCTTTGACACCGAACGGTAAAATTGACCAAATGGCGCTGCCAGAACCACAAAGTGGGCACTATGCTGATTTATATACGCTGCCTGAAACTCACACAGAAAAAGCCATGGCCAGTATTTGGTCAGAATTGTTAGGAATTGACGAAGATAAAATCTGTGCGACGACCAGTTTCTTCGAGTTAGGGGGTAACTCTTTACTCGTTATGCGTATGATGGCCAAGATTAAGAGCGCCTTTAACCTAAAACTGAACTTTGAGCAGTTGTTTAGGGAGCCAACCATACAAAGTATTGCCAATAAGCTCGATTGCTTAGTGGCAGTTAAAGGTGAAGAGGCAGATCAACGCACTTCAGTTCAAGCGATTAATACAACGAGTCGCGTACTTGAAAATGGCAGTCCGGTCACGGCATTTCCGCTGAGTTTTTCTCAAGAACGACTATGGTTTGTTGATCAATTTGCTCCAGATAGTGCTGTTTATAACGTACCTAACGCGGTAGTGATCGATGGAGAATTGAACGCAGCAGATTTGCAACGCGCATTTAACCTTATCATAGCGCGTCATGAGATCTTGCGGTCTATCTTCCCAGATAACAATGGTGTCGCTCAACAAATTGTATTGGATGCATTAGAGTTTGCACTGCACACTACTGATTTAAGTCAGGTAGATAGTGATGAACTACGCCATCAGCAAGCCAAAGAGCTATGTCAAATAGAAGCCGAAAAGCCGTTTGATTTGGCGAAAGGCCCGTTGTTCAGAGGCATGTTGTTGAAGCTCTCTGATGAGCAACATATTCTTGTGTTAGTGATGCACCATATCATCACAGATGGCTGGTCAATAGAGCTTATGATCAAAGAGCTTGGCACGATTATGGATAGCTTACAGCAAGGCAAGGAGCCTAGTTTAGAGCCATTGCCGATACAATATGTGGATTACAGTGTATGGCAAAGAAAGCGATTACAAGAAGACGGGCTACTGGAGCAACAACTCGATTATTGGCAAAACAAGCTTGCCGGTGTGCCAGAGTGTCTAGACTTGGCCACAGACTACCCGAGGCCAAATGTACAAGTGTCAGCGGGCACAAGATATAGTTTTGAGCTTGGAAGCGAATTGTCTTCACAACTTAAGTCATTGGCTGATCAGCAAGGCTGTACGTTGTACATGACATTATTGGCAGCATTTAACACCCTCTTGTATCGCTATACTGGACAAGAAGATATTTGTTTGGGCAGTCCAATTGCTAACCGTCAATATGCTGAGACACAAAGCCTTATCGGTATGTTTGTCAATCATATTGCACTTAGAAATCAGGTTGACGCAGAAGCATCTTTTTACGCCTTGTTAGACCAAGTGAAAACAACGTGTCTAGAAGCTTATGAAAATCAGGACAGTCCTTTTGAACAAGTGGTTGACCTTGTTCAGCCTGAGCGTAACACCAGTGTCAGTGCGCTATTCCAAATTGTATTTATCTTACAAAATGCATCAACCCAAACGCTTGCTCATAACATTCGTACTTATCCACTGGACTATAACTTTAGTAAGTTTGATCAGGTGGTGACATTCGAAGAGTCTCCTACTGGACTTAAAGGTGTGATTGAGTACAAAACAGCTTTGTATAAACCAGAGACTATCGAAAGAATGGCTGAGCACTTTGTGAGCTTGTGCCGTGCAATTATAAACGCACCTAACGCGCCACTCAGTAAACTTGAATATGTGAGTAATGCAGAAAAGCAGCTGTTGATCCATGATAATAACCAGACGGTTGTTGATTACCCTCAAACGCTTTGTATTCATCAGATATTTGCTCAACAGGCGGCGACACACCCTGAGCACCTAGCGTTAGTAGAAGCGCAACTTGTTGGCGGAATTGCCGAAAATAAACAGCTTACGTCGCAGCAATTGCATCAATACGCTCTAGAGCTCGCCTTGTATCTGCAATTACAAGGCGTGAAACCAGATAACTTGGTTGGACTATGTGTTGGGCGATCATTGGGTATGATGATTGGGATGTTGGGGATTTTCCAAGCTGGCGGAGCGTATGTGCCGCTGGATCCTGATTACCCTGAAGATCGGCTGTCATATATGTTACAAGACTCACAAACGAAGCTAGTTATTACGCAGGCGAGTTTTGTCGACAAACTTCAAGCTTTGGTATCACATGATACACGCATTATTGTATTGGACGACAAGGGTCGATTACCCGCTGAGCAGCGCGCTCAGGTTGAACGTGAACAACCGGTACTAAAAGAAGAGGTCAGGCCAAATAACCTTGCCTATGTTATTTATACTTCCGGCTCTACAGGTAAACCAAAAGGGGTCATGATTGAGCACCGGATGGTGATTGACTATTGTTATGGGGTTGTGCAAAAAATGGCGCTGGCGCGTTGTAATACTTTTGCGTCAGTTTCTACATTCTCTTCGGATCTTGGCAATATTGCCTTGTTTGTGCCGATTTTATTTAGCAAGACGTTACATTTGTTCTGTAACGATTTCATTAAAAACCCAATTGAACTACACAAGTATATTGCAGCTCACCCGATTGATTGTATGAAGATCACACCGTCACACTTTGAAATGTTTAAAGTGTCCGATACGGAAATTATTAATGTATCTAAGGTATTGATTTTTGCAGGTGAGCCATTGACTAAGCCGATGGTTGAGCTGGTTAATGATCTTAATCCAGCGGTTGAGGTGTATAACAACTATGGTCCGACAGAGACCACCATTTCTAAGCTTTCCTCGGATGCTTTAGTTGGCCGTCAGCTTTGTACAATACCTTTGGGTAAGCCATTAAATAATACTCAGCTCTATGTGCTCGATGAAAACCAGATGATACAGCCTGTCGGCGTACCCGGTGAATTGTACATTGCAGGTCATGGCGTTGCACGAGGCTATTTGAATCAACCAGAACTTAGCCAAGAAAAGTTTGTAGCTAACCCATTTGTTGACGGCGAGCGAATGTACAGAACGGGCGACAAAGTACGCTGGTTGGAAGATGGCAACATTGAGTTCTTAGGGCGTGTGGACCGTCAAGTTAAGGTACGTGGATTCCGAATTGAACCGGGTGAGATAGAAACGTGCCTGAACCGCTACCCAGACGTGAAAGACAGTGCAGTGGTAGTACAAGGAGATGGGGCGAATAAGCAACTGATCGCCTTCTACACGCTGCAAGAATCTGCTGAGAATGAGCCAAGTCATGACGGTTTCAAAGCACACATACTGCAAACCTTGCCTGAGTATATGCTGCCAGCAACATATGTGTGCTTAGAAACGATTCCACTGACGCTTAACGGCAAGGTTAACCGCCTGGCTTTAGAGCGTATGGATGTCACGTTGGAATCAACACAAATGTATGTCGCGCCTCGTAATGAAATGGAACAGCAATTGGTCGATATTTGGGCCGAAATATTGGAGATCAGCGCAGATAAAATTGGTGTAAATGACAGCTTCTTTGAATTAGGTGGGCACTCGCTACTTGCTGTATTGCTAGTCTCTAAAGTAGCTCAGAACCTCGATCTCGATTTGCCATTACATGTGCTTTTTGATTCCCCAACGGTGAGTGATATCGCGCAAGAACTTATGGCCGCTCAGGGGATGTTGCAGGATTCTGAGGAAAACCTCGAGGAATGTGAATTCGAAGAAGGCACATTATAACAATTATAAAAAGTCAGTTCCTATCCGCTCAATGAAGATAGGAACCTACAAAGGAATAATAATAATGACAGACTTTTCAATTGGTAATATCGAATTATTTTCGGACAAAGTGGATGAAACCGTTGCTTATTATACAAAGCTATTAGGTGTAAAGTTCGATGAAAAGCAATTTCCTAACCGCATGTTTATTAGTCGTGATTGCGAGCCTATGTGGATTATTCACGACAAATCATCAATGACACAAAGTGCAGTGTCTGAATCGGGAATACGTATAGGCTTAGTCAAAGACAGTGAGTGGCACAGTGTTGCAGGAGAGCAAAGCGTACCAACTAAAAACTTAGTAGCTGTCCAAGGGCGGCATGTTTTGCACCGTGACATGTGCGAACAGTCAGATCCAGAAGGTAACCGATTAGGATTACTCAGAGAATTAAGTGATTTACCGCAACCAAAAAAGAATATCAGAGCGTTAAAGAATGAATTGATTCGCCTAGGGAACTTCATCGGTTTTGCCGTGAACTTTTACAGCCGCTTGCATCGTGCCAAGGCGTTGGACTTATACGAGCATACGTATCGCAAGGTTTCTTATCTTAAAGGGGATATCGAAGGCTACCCTTACATCATGGCCTCTAGAGAAGGGCTTTATGTACTGAATGCACACGGTTATAAAAAGGTGCTAAGAGGTAGTTTCTACGGCGTTACAGTGGGGCCTGATGGTCATTTGTATTGTTTTCAAAATGCCGGGGTAAACCATCGCAAACAAAACAAAGGACGTATCTTAAAACTGGAACTAAACGCAGAGAAAACAAAAATTTTACGTTGTAGTGTGTGTGTCTCAGAGTTACACGCGGCGTGTCACCAAATCGACTTTATTGGCGACCACTTATACATTGTAGATTGCCAAAATGGCAAAATTTTACGTACTGATGCAGCAGTTTCTCGTATTGAAGAATCTTTCAGCCCACTAGGTGAAATGACACAACAAGAGGCGTTTAGTGGCCCACACCTAAACTCATTGTGCGCTCATCCAGACGGCACTATTTGGTTGCTGCTACATAACAGCGGTTTGAAGCAAAGTGAAATTGTCGTTGTAGATAAATTATTTCAAGTTCAAAAACGCTTCTTTATTGACGCGGGTATGGCCCATAACATCGTATTTTCAAATGATGACAACAGCTATCTTGTGTGTGATTCATTTGGTGGGCGTGTCGTCAGTGATAAGGGGGAGGTATTTAACGTTGGCAGCTTTATGCCCAGAGGGATTGCTTTAGATAATAAATACTGCGTCGTCGGAGATTCTTGTTTCCAGACACGAGTATACCGTCGTTATATCCCAGGGCATGTTCATTTTTATGAAGCTGGAACATGGAAGAAGGTTGCTGAAATGAGTGTGCCTGCCGCTCCCACTGAAATTCGGCGAATAGATGGACAAGACCAGTCATTGTCAAACTTTGTAACAAACCAGCAAGCTTATATCTCAGATGACACTGAGCTAGTTAATAGCGACTACCCACAATTAAACGCATAGCATAGCAAGAGTTTTAAGATACCACTATAAGGTGGTTGCAAGGAGTAAAATATGTCAGTAGCAACAGATGTTTATTGTAAACAAGCCAATTCACCATTTTTAGTTGAAAGGCAGCAAAATAATAACAATCAAGAACAGGACGCATTTAGCGAATTACTCGACTGGAAGGCTGACAATGCAGAGCTATTGAAAGAGAAACTGTTAACCCATGGTGCGATTTTATTTAGAAATTTCGACGTCAATACAGTACTTAGGTTTGACAAGTTTTTAGAGCATTTCAAAGAAGCCTCTTTGTTGGATTATGTGGGTGGAAATTCACCTAGAACGAAAATGTCTAAAGGGATCTACACCTCGACTGAATACGCAGCGGATCAATTCATTTCTCTACATAACGAGTTGTCATATGCCGAGCAATGGCCATCGCAACTGTTTTTTTGTTGTATTACCGCACCTAATGCTGATGGTAATACCTTAATTGCAGATGGTCGAAAAGTCCTAGAGTTACTTGACCCCGCGACTATCGATTTGTTTGAAACGCGCAAAGTGATGTATATACGCAATCTTCACGGTGGAAGGGGGCTAGGGCCTTCATGGCAAGATACTTTTGAATCGAATGACCGTGATGAAGTATCGGAGATCTGTAAAAGATCAAACGTTGACTTTCAGTGGAATAAGAACGGTAGTCTTAGAACCACGCAAATTGGTGCAGGTATTGCAGAGCACCCAATTACAAAAGAGAAGGTTTGGTTCAATCAAGCTGATCAGTTTCATCCATCCAATCATCCTGCAAAGTTTTATGAAGCTCTGATGCATATGTATAGCGGCAAGCTAGATCAATGTCCCACGCACGCCTGTTTCGGTGACGGTAGTCCTATTGACGATGCTATTTTAGCAAGTGTTAGAGAGGCGTTTAAGGCGCAAACAATTTATTTCCCTTGGCAAGAGGGGGATGTTTTGCTCATTGATAACATGTTGATGTCGCATGGACGTGCAGCATATTCTGGCCCAAGAAAGATTCTGGTTGCGATGTCCTGATAGGACCCATCAACAGCAAGCAACGCTTAAGACAGACAATAATAATTAGAAACAGAATATCTCTGTAAACAAAAAGAGTTTTAAAAGGAAATATAATGACTATTGCAAAGTTTATTAATGAGGTAAGTGCTAGAGGCATTAAACTTTGGCAAGATAATGGACAGCTGAAATATAAAGCGGCAAAAGGTGCTTGGACAGATGAAGTTCGAGAGCAAATTATTGCTAGAAAAGAAGAAATAATCGAATTTTTAAGTCAGAGGTCACAAAAAAGTGATACGCCGCCAATTGTTCCTGTTGCCAGAGTTGGCGAAGATGGCCAGCTTTTAAATAGATTCCCTTTAAGCTTTGCACAAGAGCGACTGTGGTTCATGGATCAACTCGAACCTGGTGGCACAAGTTATAGTCTTCCTGTGGCGGTATCTATCAGTGGTGAGCTCAATGTTACCCACTTAGAGCAAGCCTTTAACGCGCTGATTGATCGTCATGAAAACCTTAGAACTGTCTTTGAAAGTGTTGAGGGCAAAGGCCAACAAGTCATTTTGCAACATAGCAACTTTAAGTTAGAGCAAGTTGACCTGAGCCAAATTGAACAGGAACAAGCACGTCATCAACAAGTTCAATTACTTTGCCAGAGTGAAGCGACAACCCCTTTTGATTTAAGCACGGGCCCTTTGATCAGAGCGAAGTTGTTCAAGCTCGACGATGATGCGCATGTATTGATGGTGACTAAACACCATATCATCAGTGATGGTTGGTCAATGGGCGTTATGATCAAGGAACTGGGGCATCTAATGCAGTGCTTTCAACTGGGTCAAAGTCCAGCTTTACCCAAGCTAGACATTCAGTATGTGGATTATAGTGTATGGCAAAGAAAGTGGCTGATAGAAGAAGGCGTGCTCGATAAGCAGCTCGCTTATTGGAGTAAAAAACTAGAAGGCGTTTGTGAGTCACTGACTTTAACCACCGACTACCCAAGGCAAGGTGTGCGTACGGTTGTCGGTGATTCGCATCGGTTTGTTTTGAATGAACAGCTTAGCAAAGCTTTAAAAACAATGGCTGAGAGCAATGGTTGTACGCTCTACATGGTTTTGGTTGCTGCGTTTAACGCTTTGTTATACCGCTATACTGGACAAGAAGATATTTGCGTTGGTAGCCCTATCGCAAATAGACACTCTGCTGATATCAATGGCTTGATTGGCTTGTTTATTAACACGCTGGCAATTCGTAACCAAGTCAATGCTCAAACCTCGTTTAATACACTGCTCAGGCAAGTTAAAACAACATGTTTAGAGGCTTACAAGCATCAAGACACGCCGTTTGAAAAAATTGTCGATGTAGTACAACCGCAGCGTAGTGCGTCGATCAACCCGATATTCCAGATAATGATCGGTCTACATAATGAGCGAAAAGAGCAGCTGGCAGCGAATATTCACAGTTACCCAATTGATATCGATACCAGTAAGCTGGACTTTACACTGTCTTTTACAGAGCAAGATACACAGATACATGGACATCTTGCCTATAAGACATCTTTATTTAAACCACAGACAATGGCACGCTTAGCTGAGCACTTTGAGGCCATGTGTCGAGCGCTACTAGCAGCGCCAGATGCTGCGATAAGTACGTTAGCATACATCAGTGATACGCAAACGCAGCAGTTGCTCATTGAGTATAACCAAACACAAGCTGAGTACCCCAAAGAAGTGTGTATTCACCAGTTGTTTGAAGCACATGTTGAACACCATGCTGACAAACAAGCCGTGGTATTTGACGGTGAAGTATTAACACATCAACAGCTCAACGAAAAAAGTTATGCATTGGCTTTATACCTGCAATCATTAGGTGTTAAGCCTGATACCTTAGTCGGGCTATGTGTACATAGATCATGCGATATGATGGTCGCTATATTGGCAATATTGAAAGCGGGGGCGGCGTATTTACCGCTAGACCCCGACCTGCCCAATGAGCGATTAAACTACATGCTTGAAGACAGCCAAGTTGACATTATTCTCACACAGGCTAATTTGCAAGATAAGCTAACAAGTCTGGCAAATGATGCAACAAGCATCATCACCTTAGATAAACAGTGGCCTGATATTCATGACTCTGCGCAACAGCTTATGCGTGACCAAGTGAGGCTCATTGAGGATGTAAAAGCAAACAACCTAGCTTATGTGATTTACACCTCTGGTTCGACGGGTCGTCCAAAGGGCGTAATGATTGAGCATCGGATGGTGGTTGATTATTGCTACAGTGTGTATGCCAAACTTGGTTTAGATACTTGTGACACCTTTGGTGCTGTGTCTACATTCTCTGCTGATCTTGGCAACATCTCGCTATTTGTTCCGCTTATCTTTAGCAAAACTCTGGTGTTGTTCTCCAATGACTACGTTAACAATCCAATGCGGCTGAAACATTATCTTGATAATCATCAAATAGATTGTATGAAGATAACGCCATCGCATTTTGAAATGTTCAAAATGTCAGAAACGGAAATAGTGGCGCCTGCCAAAGTGCTTATTTTTGCGGGTGAACCATTGAGTAAAGAAATGGTTGAAGTGGTCAACTATGTTCAGCCTCAATGTAAGGTGTATAACAATTATGGACCGACAGAAACAACAATTTCAAAGCTCTCAACGGATGCGTTGCTAAGCGACAAAATATCGACCATTACTCTAGGTAAGCCACTATCAAATACACGTCTGTATGTTCTTGATGCCAATAAAAATCTAGTGCCTACCGGTGTGCCCGGTGAACTGTATATCGCAGGTGATGGGGTTGCTCGAGGCTACTGGAATCGTCCTGACTTAACAGCAAGTGCGTTTCTTCCAAATCCGTTTGCGCAGGGTGACGCGCGCTATGCACGTATGTATAAAACCGGAGACTTAGTGCGCTGGTTAGACGATGGCAATATTGAGTACTTAGGGCGTGCAGATACACAGGTTAAAATCCGTGGTTTTAGAATAGAAGTTGGGGAGATCGAAGCGCAGCTAAATCAATACGCGAGTGTTAAAGAAAGTGCGGTAATTGTGGCTGAGCAGGACAACCAAAAGAAATTAGTCGCATATTACGTGGCAAAAGAGACCACAAAAGGGCGCGTGGTAGAGTTAGGAAATGATGTATTGCGTACATGGCTACAGCAAAGTTTGCCTGATTATATGTTGCCAGCGACGTTTGTAAGCCTTGAGTCTATGCCTTTAACACCAAGTGGTAAAGTAGATCGTCGAGCGTTGGTAAATCTGGATGTTACTGTTGAATCAAGTGTGAGCTATGTTGCGCCGCGTAATGAAATGGAAAAACAACTGGCTGCAATTTGGGCTGATGTCCTTAATCTTGAAGAAGATAAAGTGGGTATCAATGATAACTTTTTCGAACTCGGCGGAGATTCAATCAAGATCATCCAGATTGTCTATGCGGCGTCAAAGTACGAGATGCATTTTGATGCCAATGACATGTTTGACTATCAAAGCATTCAAGAGCTTGTGGAAAATTGCGATGTTAATCAAGCGAAGCATATCAGCAAAGAAGAAGGGAGCCTTGAGGGGGATGTTGCGTTGAGTCCTATCCAAAAACGATTCTTCGAATTTGGCGATACGGACATACACCATTATAACCAAGCGGTGTTGTTAGATGTAAACATTCAGCTTGACGAAACCGTGTTACACCGCTTGGCTACCACCTTGGTTAAACAACATGATGCGTTGCGATTAAGGTTTGTAAAAGAAGAGCAGCAATGGCAGCAATATTACCTCGGCCTAGATGATGACATTTTGCCTGAGCAGCTTGTGGGTATTCATCGTAGTGACATTTCAGCACTTGCACTTGAGCAAGTACCAGCTCATGTGGAAACTGTGTGTAATCAGTGGCAAGCCAGTTTAGACCTTCAAAACGGCCCCATCATGAGATGGGTTTGGTTTGATGCAAACGGTAACGGACGTGATCAACTGGCTATTATCATTCACCATCTAGCGGTGGATGGTGTATCTTGGCGTATTTTATTTGAAGACTTTAATCGCCTACTTACACACAGTGCTACGGGCGATGAGCTGACTCTAGAGAACAAGGGAAGTTCTTATCGAGATTGGGTTGAATCGCTGGCTGGATATATTGACACAGAACAAGGCCAAGCAGACCTGCAATATTGGTTGGCAAAAAGCGAAAATGCGCTGAGTACGCCTGACTTTTTCACTGATAATGCTTTGCCAGCCAAAACTTTCCAACTCTGTGAGATGAAATCGGCACAAGTGCAATTATCAAAACAGTGTACCGAGAAGTTGCTCAAACACTGCCATCAAGCTTACGGCACGAATATCAATGACTTGTT
Source organism: Pseudoalteromonas sp. MMG022 (assembly GCF_021654245.1). NCBI lineage: Bacteria > Pseudomonadati > Pseudomonadota > Gammaproteobacteria > Alteromonadales > Pseudoalteromonadaceae > Pseudoalteromonas > Pseudoalteromonas sp. MMG022. Next base: position 10,986 of record NZ_JAKFZQ010000036.1, read on the forward strand.
GTTAACGGCGTTAGTTACAAGCTATTATCATGCAACGGGCAACTCTAATTTGGTCGTAGACTTGGAAGGTCATGGTCGTGAAATACTAAATTCAGACATTGATATTACAAAAACTTTAGGTTGGTTTACCAGTATCTATCCTGTTCATTTTGCGCTTTCGCAGCCTGACAAGTTAGGCCAGTGTATTAAGGATGTTAAAACGGCACTGCACAGTGTGCCAAACAAGGGGGTTGGTTATGGTATTTTTCGCTATGTGAATGAACATGAAACGCTTAAAAACATTTCCCATGGCCAAGTCGTGTTTAACTTTTTGGGGGACACTAGCGCAGGCGATAGTAGTAAAGGAAATCAACATGTTTCGCTTAGCAAAAATGCTTTTGGTGACACAGTTTCTAAGCAGCGTAGTGCGAAATCTGCTGTAACAGTTAACGGTTCAGTATCATTTGAACAACTGACATTTACCTTCCAATATCCATCACAGTGGCAAACGCACAAAATTGCTCAATGGCAGGATAATTTTGTTGCTGTACTTGAGGCCTTAGTCGAGCATTGCCAAGATACACCTCGCTTAGGTTTTACGCCAAGTGACTTTGCACTGTTATCGGCGTCGTCGGCGCAAGTGGACGACATCACACACAATTTACAGAGCAAACAGCATGTTGCATTAGATAATATTCAGGATATTTATCCGTTGACCCCTTTACAGTCGGGTATTTTATTCGAAACACAGCTCGCCCATGAAGAAGGCAATATGGGGGTTTACCTCACACAATCAGTGATTGGTATTCATGGCCGTGTTGATGTGGATGTGTTGCAACGCGCATGGGCACAAATTGTTCATCATTATGATGCATTGCGTATGTTAGTGTTAAATCATGATGTGACTGACATGAATACTGCGCTTCAGGTTATTCTAAAACAGGTCAATATACATATTGAGGAATATGATTTACCTGAGCAATCAGATCAGGAACTGAAACAGATATGTGAACAAACACAGCAGCAAAATAAGCTGTCTGGGATTAAAATTGATGCCTCCCCTTTGACGCGGTTAAGTGTGTTTAAAGGCGCTGAATCTAGTTATTTGCTCTTTGAACTGCACCATATTGTGATGGATGGCTGGGCGAAAAATATTGTTTTCTCGAATTTGTTCGAGCTCTATCAATCGTTGTTGCACGGGACTGATTATCAACTGCCTGTCACTGCGCGCTACGGCAGCTATGTAAAAGCATTACTATCGCGTGAACAAGAAAAAGAAAGTCTTTATTGGCGAGATTATCTGAGTCATTTTGAAGAGAAAACCCCTTTGCCACTACAGCACCTAAACAGGCAAAACCAGACACCACGCAGTGCTTTCAACACCGCGAGTTTCAGCTTCTCAAAAGAAACAACGGCACAACTTGAGCAGCTTAATAAAACACATAGATTGACAATGAATACCGTGTTGCAATTCGTATGGGGTACGTTGTTGCATCTTCATAGTGGTAAAAACAGTGTGACATTTGGTAGCGTTAGTTCTGGACGAGCCGGCATTGGTCATATTCAGCATATCGATCAATTAGTTGGTCTATGCATTAATACAACTCCAACGTGTATTACATTTGACCCAGCATCCAGTTTGCTTGCGCAGTTAAAGCAAATGCAAACACGCGAGTTAGCTAAATTAAGTTATGAGTCAACACCATTGACCGCTGTGCAAAATACCCTTGGGATAAAAACGAATGATGACTTTTTCCAAACACTGTTTGTGTATGAAAACTATCCAGTAGAAGAAATCATAACAGCCCAGGAGCAGATTAAGGGGATTTCTGGAGAAGATAGCCCGAACTACCCGCTCACTCTAAAGGGAGTGCTATCTAAACAGCTTTCCATTTCGTTGACTTGGAACGCATGCTATTTCAATTCAAATTCCATTAAGCAATTGATGGAACAGTTTGAAGGCATCACGTTACAACTGTTGGCTAAGCCTACGCAAACCGTAAACACTCTGAATTTAGTGAGTGAATCGCAAAAGCAAAAATTGTTGGAGCTGGGTAGCCTGAAAAAGCATTTTGCACAGGGTAAGTGCATGCATCAGTGCTTTATCGAGCAAGTGGCTCGTGACCCGAATAAGATTGCTCTCGTATACGAGCATGAAACGCTAAGCTATCAACAGCTTTATGATAGAAGTTATGCGCTGGCGATGTATATACAAGCACAAGGGGTGAAGCCTGATACGCTAGTCGGTTTATATATTGATAGATCACCCGATATGCTAGTGGGGATTATGGGGATTTTACTCTCAGGAGGTGCCTATGTGCCGATGGACCCAGCTAATCCAGACGAGCGAATTTCGCACATACTCAGTGATAGCCAGGCACATATTGTGCTGACCCAAGGGTCTTTACGGCATCATCTAAGCGCATTGACAGACTGCGACACGCAAGTACTTGCGTTAGACACGCAATGGTCACTGGTGGACGAATATGCGAAAAGGCAGCAAAGCGAACGAGTGTCTCTTCGCTATGAGGTCAAGCCAGAGCATTTGGCATATGTGATCTACACCTCAGGAAGCACAGGAAAGCCAAAAGGGGTGATGGTAACCCATCAAAATGTATACCGCCTGTTTGTAAGTACAGATGAAAACTTTAAATTTACAGAGGCGGACACGTGGGCGCTGTTTCACTCTTATGCGTTTGATTTCTCAGTATGGGAAATATGGGGAGCATTGTATTACGGCGGCCGTTTGGTCATAGTCCCATCTGATGTAGCTCGCTCGACAGAGGACTTTTACCATTTCGTTGCCGAGCAAAAAGTAACGGTACTTAATCAAACACCTAGTGCTTTCAAAGCGTTTATTAACGTAGATTCGAGAAATAACACACCGCTTTCATTACGCTATGTCATATTTGGTGGTGAAGCGCTCAATCTTGCCTCTCTTGTGCCTTGGACTGAGCGACACTCAGATCAAAGCCCTGAGTTGATCAATATGTATGGTATTACTGAAACCACTGTGCATGTGACGTATCGGAAAATTTTCTGTAGCGATATTGAACAGGCAAATGCAAGTAGCGTGATTGGTAAGCCTTTAAGTGATCTGGGCGTGGTAGTGTTAGATCATCGCGGCGAGCTGGCACCTGTTGGAGTTCCCGGGGAGCTTTATGTATGGGGGGGAGGCGTTGCCAAAGGTTATCTTAATCGCGCTGAATTGACGGAGGAACGTTTTGTTGCATGCCCGTTTATCACGGATTTGGAAAATGAAAAGCCTATCATGTACAGAACAGGAGACTTGGCTTGTTGGCTCGAAGATGGTTCTTTGGACTATTTAGGGCGTATCGATACGCAGGTTAAGATTCGAGGGTTCAGAATTGAACTGGGAGAAGTTGAAGCGCAGATCAATGGCCATTCGCAAGTTAAAGACAGTGCTGTTTTGGTCAAAGAGCACAACGGTAGTAAATATTTGGTTGCGTACTATGTTGCAAGGAACCCATCGGAAGTATCATCACAGACTTTACAAGGAAGCATCAAAGCGCGGTTACAAAGTTGCTTGCCTGATTACATGCAACCTGCGGTACTGACTGAAATCGACGTGATACCTCTCACCATAAACGGGAAAGTAGATCAGCGCCGCTTGGGAGCTATTAATATAGAGCTTGGTTCTCATACTCAATACATAGCACCGAGTACCGATATGGAGTATGGACTTGCTGCAATATGGGCTGACGTTTTAGGCAAAGACGTCTCTGCAATTAGCATGAACGACAACTTTTTTGAGCTAGGCGGTCATTCGCTATTAGCCACCCAGCTGATATCCAAAATTCAACACCAGTTAGCAGTAAAGCTCCCTATGAAAGCGTTTTTTAATACGCAGACGCTATCAGATATGTCGGAATTATTGCAGACACTTACAGATCAAACAGACACACCAAGCACGAGCACAACACAAGAAGAAGAGTACGAGGAGCTTTCATTATGACCATCGTTAAGCTGTTTAATACGCTAAAAGCGCAAGGTATAGAATTAACTGAAAAAGATGGCCAGCTAAATATAAAAGCACCGAAAGGCACATTAACAGCGCAATTGAAAGCGGCATTGAAAGAAAATAAGGAAGAGTTGCTTGCATTTTTACGAGACATTCAAACCAGTCACGAATGTGCGCCTATTCAGGCCCACATTCGTGCTAAAGATGATGTTAATCACCCGCTCAGCTTCTCCCAAAAACGGCTGTGGTTGACGGATAAGCTAAAGGGGAGTTCAGCGGAATATAACATCCCCAAAGTATTTAAAATCTCTGGAGTACTTGACTTAGGCCTGATAAAACAGGTGTTTGAAAGTATTCTCACGCGCCATGAAGTGCTAAGAACGGTATATGTAGATGTGGATGGCGAAGCGATGCAACGTATTCGCCCGATGTCTGAGATTACGTTTGATATTCAGGTTGAAGATGTTCGCGCGCTGAGTG
>NZ_JAKFZQ010000037.1:0-13544 GCF_021654245.1 Pseudoalteromonas sp. MMG022
TGTGAGTTCCATCGCTTTTTTGTACTGAAACCTCAATTTAGAGTCGAAATTACATCGCTATAAGCTACTATTAACATAGTTGAGTCTGTTTAAAACCTAATTTACATCTTTATATTGTACTGGATGTTTGCGGTGATTTTTTAAATAGTCTTTGTATATCAAATATATTAGGTATTTATGCCCGTAAGAACCATTCCAAAAAACTATCGCAATGTGACAGGAATTGCAGCGCACAGTAAAGCTGATGGGCAAGCAATGTTTGAGTCAACACTGGAGCGAGACTTTATAAGCCTACTTGAATTCGACAAGCACATAAGTCGGTTTGAGGTTCAGCCTGTTAAAATTACGTGGCTAAATAATGAAGACAAGCGACGTAGTTATACGCCTGATGTACTAGCCTTCAGGCAAGGTGAAAAACCCACTTTATATGAAGTAAAGTATCGAAGTGATCTCAAGGTAAATTGGGACAAGCTACAGCCGAAGTTCCGGATGGCTATCAAATATGCAAAGGAAAATCAGTGGAGGTTTAAAATCGTCACTGAAAAGGAAATTAGAACACCCTATCTGGAGTCAGTTAAGTTTCTTCTCCCTTTTATAAGGCAAGGTGCTAGTGAAGAAGCAGATATGGCGCTGCTAGTTGGAAATTTAAAAAAGCTGGGGCGCACAACTCCGACAGGGTTACTTGAAAAGATATACTCTGATCCGTGGAATCAAGCCAGATTGTTGCCAACATTGTGGTATTTGATTGGAACGGGTCAAATTGGCATGAATCTCAACCAAAAGATCACCATGACACGAGAGATATGGAGCTGTTGATGTGAATAAGTCGTTAGTGTTAGAGCCAGGGAAAAAGGTCTCAAGGGAAGGTAAAAACTACCGTATTGCTGAAGTGTTTAATCTGTCTAAAGTGATATTAGTGGATGAGTCAACAGGTGAAACGTTAGAAACTAAAGCCGAATCATTGTTGCCTCCTCTTGAAGTTGAACCTCGCAAATGCGACGAAGAGCTCATGCTTATTTCAGAAGAAGCTTGGGAAACTGCCAATAAAAGATACGAGGTCATCAAGCCTTTAGTTAATAAAGGTGGGCGTACGAGAGACCAAGTTATTGAAAGAGCTCAAGCGCATGACTTACATGTGAATACGGTGTACTTATGGCTTCGCTCATATGAAGGTTCAGGGTTACTTACCTCGTTGTTACCAAAGACGAGAAGTGATAAAGGAGCGATTAAAGGCGACCAAATAGTTGAAGAGATAATTAAAGAAGCAATCGCAACAGAATACCTCACCAAACAGAAGAAAATTGTTCGAAAGGTTATTGATGCCGTGAAAGCCCAATGTTTAAAAAGAGGGCTTACGCCACCTCATGACAATACAGTTAGGAACCGAGTTAAAGCGTTACCACTTGAGCTAGTGTCAAGAAAGCGACATGGGCGTAAAAAATCAGACAATGACTTTAAACCTATAGAGGGTAAATTCCCTGGCGCGGATTGGCCACTCGCTGTGGTGCAAATAGATCACACAAAGCTTGACATCATTTTAGTGGATGATCATTACCGAGCGCCGATAGGAAGACCTTGGATCACTTTGTCATTTGATGTGTTTAGCAGATTGGTGACTGGGTTTTATATATCGTTTGATCCCCCGAGTGCAATGACAACGGGGTTATGTCTCGCACACTCAATTTTGCCAAAAGAAAGATGGTTAGCAAAACTCGGTGTTAGCGGAGAGTGGCCAGTATGGGGGTTACCAGACAAAATTCATGCGGACAATGCAAAAGAGTTCAGGGGTAACATGCTAAAACGAGCTTGTAGTCAGTACTCGATGGATTTGGAGTGGAGGCCGGTAGCAAGACCTAATTATGGAGCCCATGTTGAAAGAGCTTTAGGCACATTATCGAAAGAAGTTCACGCTTTACCCGGTTCTACATTCGCAAACCCAAAAGAGAAAGGTGATTATGACTCAGAAAAAGCAGCAGCTTTAACGCTATCTGAATTTGAAAAGTGGCTTGCGGATTACATTGTTAATGTATACCACCAAAAGAAGCATTCAATGTTAGGTATGGCACCACTCGCTCGATATAAGCAAGGAATACTGGGCGATAGTGAAATGCCTGGTAGAGGTTTGCCAGCGAAAATAATAGATGAAGAAAAGCTTAAGCTGGATCTTATGCCTTTTGAAATGCGCACAATACAAGATTACGGCATTGTGGTAGATAAAATTTATTACTACCACGATGTTTTAAGACCTTGGATAAATGCGATTGATCCGCAAGATACAAAGAGAAAGCGCAAGTTTATGGTGCGTCGTGATCCCAGAGATATTAGCCTAATTTGGTTTTTTGACCCAGAGCTCAAGTCTTATTACCAAATTCCTTATCGGGATACCTCTCATCCAGCGATAAGTATTTGGGAGTTACGAGAAGCCCTTAAGCGTGTTGAAGAGTCAGGTGGCAAAATCAATGAACACACGATTTTTGAGGCATACGAGCGAATGCGAGAGCTTGAACAGGAAGCAGTTAACAAAACTAAAGCTGCAAAACGTTCACGGCAGAGACGAAAGAATCATACCCAAGCAGAAAAGCCTAACCCAATGCCAGCAGTTCAGGAGCAACCAGGCGAATTAGCAATTTCTACTCTAGATATTGAACCCTTTGATGATATGGATGAATGGTCATGAGCGATTTTAGTCACTTAAATGACAGTGCCAAAGGAATGCTCTCTTTAGAAGATGCTCAAAGGATTGAAAAAATACGTTCAGACCGCTGGATTGGTTATTCCAAAGCGAAAAACATATTAAACAAGCTTGAGGATTTGCTGGTACACCCTCGAACAGAAAGAATGCCTAACTTACTCATCGTAGGTGATACCAATAATGGCAAAACTATGTTGATGAAAAAGTTTTGTCGAAACCACCCAGCCGAAGACAACCCCGAAGGTGATGGAGTATTGGCACCTGTTATGTTCGTTCAAGCACCGCCTGTTCCTGACGAAGGCCGCTTTTATAACTCGATTTTAGAATTGCTATTTGCACCTTATAAACCGAGTGAGCGAGTCGATAAAAAGCAGTTTCAAGTCATTAAACTGCTTAGATATGTTGGGTTAAAGATATTAGTGATTGACGAAATTCATCATATTCTAGCGGGGAATACTAATCGCCAACGGGCTTTTTTAAATGTACTCAAATATTTGGGCAATGAGCTTCAAATTACAATAGTTGGGGTAGGAACCAAGGATGCATTTAGAGCACTGCAAACAGATCCGCAATTAGCTAATCGGTTTGAACCCGTAATGCTTTCTAGGTGGGAATTTGATAATGAGTATTTAAGGCTCTTAGCGAGCTTTGAGAGGATGTTGCCACTCAAAAAGCCATCGGTACTACACGAGCATAAACTAGCATCTCGTTTATTTGCTATGTCGGAGGGGTATATCGGAGAGCTAAGCAAAATATTGAATAATGCCGCGGTGTATGCGATTGAAAATAAAATAGAACAAATCACTTTAAAAGTGTTGGATGATTTGGATTGGATCACGCCCTCAGCAAGGAAACGTAGACTAGATGGCGTATCGTAAATGCTGTCTGGTAAGTTATGGCCAGCCCACCCTAAACCTTATAATGGAGAGTGCCTTTCTTCTTGGCTAGTCAGATGTGCTCATAGCAATGGGCTAAAGCTCCAAACGTTTTGTCGGCTAGAATTTGGTTCAAATTATCAACTGTGGAACAGAGACATAGACAGGCATATACCACAGTGGCTGTTGGGTAAAATAAGTGAGAAAGCGAGCGTGAGCTGCGAAGAGTTAAAAAAGCACACGCTTGCACTTTTTGAAGGACGTCTGTTTCCCGAACTTACATTATCGGGCCAGCTTAGATGGCTCTGCCCATTAGTAATTAAACACAGACTGCACAACGGGTACGGTATGCAGTTTTGCCCGCAGTGTTTGGCTGAAGGGGCTGAACCATACTATCGACTTTCATGGCGAGTCGGCTTTTATACCTTTTGCCCTTATCACCAAATAATAATGCATGACCGATGTACTGAGTGTGGCGCTAGTGCTTCCTTTCATCGTTGCGAACTCGGAAAACCAGGTATATACAAAGATGTGGATATGGCCTGTTGTTGGAAGTGTGGCTTTGATTTACGGCAATCTCCAAACCATCATGTACGCTTTTGGAACAAAGTGCTGTTTGAGCGCTGGGCAGCACAATTAAGAGCGATAGACAGGCAATTTGTTAACTGCGGGAAATTTGATTTTGATAGGCTGATATTGCTGCACCAGCTATGCAGGTTGATCGTCTCTGAGAGTTTAGCTCCAGATTTGCAAGACTATCTCTGCCAGAGCTGTAACCAGTCTGTTGTAAAGCTAATCGGGACTAGGGTTGCTTTTGAGCAGCGTGAATTAGTTGAGAGGCATTATGTTATTTCTCTAGGGAAGTGGCTTCTATTGAAGTATCCAAAGCGAGTTAACCAATTAATATCAAATAGAATTTTAAGAAAAAACTGGTTCTATAAAGACATCAATCGAGATAATGTTGCAATCAAAAACATATGTAGATTGTATGTTCTTTAACTAAAACTTCAATGTTACACTAAATGGTGTTACATTTATTTTCAATATAACACCATTTAGTGTAACATCTATGTTGTATTCTGCTTCAGAGATAGAAAATTGGTCAGGTACGAGCGAAGAGCTTGTTGATATAGTCAACAGGCTGGAAAACGAAATTGATGCTGTTAGAAACCGACCCGTATCGAAACGGACTGTTAATTACTACCGAACAAAAGGGATACTGGATGCCCCCACAGGCAAGAAGTATTTATATAGGCACCTTTTACAGTGTTTGTTGGCTAGAAAACTTTCCCAAGATGGATGGAAAGTTCAGAAAATTGCTGACTCGGTTCCTCAATTATCTACAGAGCAATGCTTGTTTTACTTGGAGCAACCGGTCAAATTTGAGGAACTCTTAAAGCAAGCAACCAAACCTACGAGAGAGGAACAGAACATATCCTGTGACGAAAGCGGATTCGTTTCGCCTTGGAAACTCTCGGAAGAGTTACTTGCGGTCCGTATGTTGGCTAAAGGTGTGTTAAAGCAATTTGTAGAGGTGGAAAATAACTCAATTGTCGATGGGACTAATATTCCCCCTGAATTGCGCACTGCCATGTGCCTGCTGAGTAAATTTAGAATAAATGAAGGCTTGGTCGATCATTGTGCTTCCATTCACGAGGTTTTAAATCGTTGCTACTATCCTTTAGGGGATGAATTTTGGAATATATCTAAGTTTCAAGATGAAGATTTTCCATATAAAGATACTGTATTGATAGATATAGACCACCGTTGCCCAACACAGGATTGCGTTGAGTTGGGAGATATTCATTCAGATGCAGATCTTCGAGAAAGGTATAGTTTTGAAGAGTTCATTAACTTATGTGCAGGTTTTGGGGCAACCCGTCATCAGGCATATACATTTATTCGTGGTTTTGTTGTTAAAAATCCAATTGTTGAAACAGAAGAGTTACTTAGTTTTTTAAAGGCTAACCATTTACAAAAAGCTGACAGCTTTTTACGAGTTGGATGCTATCGCTCCATTCAAGAGGCAGATCTTATTGATGGAAAGCTATACACCTGCAGCGGTTGCGGTTGTGCACTGAGGAAGTCTAAACCTTCTATCGGGCGTTGCAATATTAAGCAGTGCAATCTTTTTTCAGTAGATCAAAGTCTTATTCATGGTACTAAACCGAATTCTTCTTTGCTGATACTGAAAGCACATTTACTCCTTTACTGGTTTGGGCCAGGAATTGACGAGTTAAACATTTTTACCAAAGCTGAGTCTATTGGACTCAATTGCACTCTATTTCCTAACAGTGATCAATGCGATGTATCTATTGGTGGGTTCGATATAGGCATTGATGTTAAAGGGTATCAAAACCCCAAATTTTTAGCTCAGAAGCTATCAAAATCTATCGGCGGGTTATCTGACTACCACAAAAAAATTGTTGCCATAAATGACAATGTTATTAAGCAACAAGGTGATTATTTAGATGTTTTGAAAACTCTCTATTCGGGTTCCAAAAATTTGGCATTTATGTCTGTTAGCGATGTATTGATTTGGATGGAGGAACTGTAATGGAAGTTAGTTGGAAAGGTGTGAATATAATAAATTGGTTATGCGTATTTATGCATCGCTATTTGGAATGCCATGATCTCAGATTAGCCCCATTGTTATTATCGGGTTATAGGTCAGTGGCTAGCGCACCGAATCTTTGTGAACATAAACAAGCCTTACTTAATTTAAGGCGAAAGTGTTTCCATTTGAATAATTTGTCTGCCATTAGAAAAAGTGTAATTCGATATAACGATCATTATATTACCGAACAAAGGAAAGGTGAGCCTGACCGCAGACTGTTTAATATTAATGAGAAAACTCTAGAATTTTCGCTTGTGCATGATTTGCTTCCACTGGAAGTATCTGAAGCTATTAAGCAGCTTGAAATGCCACACGAATCGCTTCCGCATAAGGGCTTATTTGTTTCAAGCTCAGACTCTAAAAAGTTTATACAGATAAAGGACGCAAGTTCATCATTCACATATGAACTTGACGGCTTGCCAAATATAGAAAGGCCAGAACAACATGATTTTTCTCCTCCATATAAAGAACCCATCCAAATAGAGTTCAGCGAACTATTTGAACTAGCTCGAGAGATGGATGCGATTGATGAGGAAATGTCCTACCGCGCGGGTAACTGGTTTGAAAGATTAAAGAATATTATTTGTGAGATTCCGTTAGTTGATGGTCAATTTAAACAAACTAATAGAATAACTTTAGAGGCTGTAAAGCATCTAATAGGGCTTCCAGGTTCAGGGAAAACCACTTTGCTAGTTTGTGTAACTAATTGGCTATTTAAAAATGGATTTAGAACGGTCTTATTTTTCCCATCTATAGATGTATGTCGGCAATATCTAACAACTTTAAGACGTTATAATGTTGAAGCTGGTCTACTTATGGGGCGAAGTGGCAATACAAGAAAACGGCATGCTCACCAATTGGCGGAGACTATTGCTAGCGGAGATCACCTAAATGGATTTGCGCTTACAGCACCTGGGGCTGACTACTTTTCAACAACTTGTCCACTCTCTGCTTATACGACTGCAAGCGAGGCAGGACTAGTTCCAGAGGGAACTTTCTGTGAGGATGTACTTGAAAGGAATGAATCCCATTCACAGAACAAGAACAGCAATAGTGGTAAATTACAGCCAAGGCTGTGTCCTTTATGGTCTTGCTGTGGGTATCAAAAGGCTCCTAGGGAACTAGTCGGTTCGAAGGTTTGGCTTGGACATATAGCTTCAGCAGATACAGATGTCCCGAAGCATGTGATTGAGCAGCGTATGCGATATTTCGAACTAATCGCAAAAAGAAGTGATGTTGTTATTTTCGATGAGGCCGATAGAGTACAGAGCCACTTAGATGAACAAGGTATTGCAACCCTCTCTTTAACGGGGGATGTGAATTCTTTTAATGCTGATTTGCTCAATAGACAGAGAGAGTTGGCAGCAGGTCATAACTATCAGCTGGGAGACTCCCAGATTTTTTCATTCTATGTGAGCACACTCGATTTTAGTCGTTGTAGCCACCTTTTAGTTAATGCAGTTCAATCGTTGGATAGATTGCAATTGGCGAAATATGAAGGCGCACTTTTAACTCCAGCGAGGATACTCGGGGAGTTGATTTCTGGTAGTGGTAAGAATACGCACAAAGAAATATCCAATTCAGACAGCCTGTTCCGAAAGAAGGATGCTTTGTCCCAGTTGTGGGAAAGCGCTTCTGTGCATGCCTTTATAAACAGACTTGGTTCCCCTGACGAGGTGATAGGGAAAAATCTAGATATCAAATTTGTAGCCAAAAACTTATACATCACAGAGAGTGATGTAAAAGAACGCCATCAAACATTAGTTAATGCTTTTAGATATTGGCTAACAGAAGAAAGTGATTCTGGGCTGGATAATGCGTTAAAAGAAATTTTGGCAACGATTAACCCATATATCCAGGATGACCGTCAACCTCAGAAAATGCAACAGGCGCGATTACTAACAGCTGTAACCTTCACCATTATGGGTTATAGAAAATTAGAGCCGCATGCAAACGCATTAATTGATGAAGGATTTATTGAGCCGTTAAACATGGACCAACGATGTTCTGAAGAGTTGCTTAAGTATACGAATGATAACATCTTGGGGGGGTTGTCTGGGGTACGTTTCTTTACGTCTCGCAGTACAATCAATAACAGTGTTATTGAACATAAGAATATTAGGCTGCAGTACATATTGTTTGCGGGCTCTCCAAGAGCATATATGTATAACTTACATAAGTTTTGGGAAGGTTCAGTATCGAACCCGAAAGTACTTTTTACAAGCGCTACTAGCTTTCTTGAGAAAAGTCCCGCATTTCATGTTGAAAAAGAACCCGACTATGTTGTCAGGGGGAGCCAAGAGAAAGATCGTTCGGAACACAGCTTATTTACATTTCTGCCATTAAAAACCACACATCATGGTAAAGAGTTTTTGAGGTATAGTGGAGAAGCCTCTGAACAAAAGCGGAAAGATAATTTGGAAAGAATGGTTTTCCAATTGTTGAATAATGGTTTTGTTGAAAATGCTATAGATAAATTTGACGCTTACCCTAAGAAAAGAAAAGCAGCTTTCGTCGTAAATAGCTTTGAGCAATGTGAACAGTTGAAGTCCTTTATTGACGCAAGGTTCCCTGAGTGGAAGCACAGAACCGTTGCTCTGACAAAAGATGTTGGAAAGTTTGGTGACAAGCATGGGTATATTACTACATCGCAAGTGGAAGCAATTGGTGATGATGATTCAATTGAATTGTTAATTTTTCCAATGGGAGCCATTGGTCGGGGTGTCAATATTGTTTTCACTAAAGGTGAACGAGAAAGGGACGCGGCTATCGGTAACATTTTCTTTTTAACTCGTCCTCATCCATCGGTCGATGATCTTTCGTTACTTGTAAGTATTGCTGGTAGTAAGTCTGAAAAGTTTAACCAAGCTGATTTCTCTCATGTATCGGGGATCGAAGCTATTCATGAAGCGCTAAAAAAAGGGCGAAAAGAAGCCTATTTTCATATTGGACGATTACTACGAAACCCTTTGATGGCCAGTCGGTTGGGTAAGTTACTTGAACCCTTCACGGCCAATATCGCGGTTGAATTGCTACAAACTATAGGGAGAGGTATGAGGGGCGGCTGTGCAGTTCAGTGTTTTTTTGTAGATTCTGCATGGGCGCAAATGTCTTGCCGCGGCGAAAAGGATACACCTGTTACAAGTATGTTAGTTCAATTAGTGGAAATACTGGAAGACTGTATCAACAGCCCTAACCCTAAGCATGCATCAATATATAGCAGGTTATATGGATCTTTCCTTGAGCCATTGAGACGAACGAAAAATCTTAACTTTGAAAAGTTGGAATCTTATGAAGATCCAACCGAGCAAGAACCTTATGAACCCGGCTGCCTAACAAGAGATATCTTGGATAATTAACCTAGAAGGAAAATAGACTTATGAGCAACATTTCAATAAATATGAAACAGGACATGGCATTGGCTCTTTCTCCTCCGGATGAGTCTTCCCCCTTAATTGTTGATATTAGTAAAGTGAGTTGGACTCCTAAAGCTGTCTCATTATTTGCTGAAATGTTTAAACTTGCTAACAATAGTTTACCTCAAAATGATGGTGACGATGCTTTTATTTCTTTGCCGACAGGTGCACTTCGCAGTCTTCTTTACGCTGAATTGCCAAACCTGCTGTCGACGGACAATTATTTAGGCTTAAGTAGCTTTAATTTATATCGTAAGAAGCAATCTTTATGTTGCTTATTAAAACAAGTAGGTAATTGTAAGGATTCCGTATTTTCTTGCATAGAAGAGTGGGTTGAGGTCGATTTAACTCTATTTATTGAGCAGAATAATTTGCCTGACCATTTCAGAGATGAAGTGTTTGGATTATTGGATGACGATACTTTGGTTGATATATCAAGTGAATCAATTCAGTTATTTCCTTGGAGCAGAAGTGACATTGGTGGTCTGACCCCACCAAGTGAGGGATATCCATTATCGGCAAATGACATAGCATCGATTTTGGAAGGGGAAGAAATTTTCCCTGAACTACCACCTGTACATAGATTGGTCGGGAATAACAATAATAAGGCTGAGTTGATAAGTGTTCCTATCGATGACCATCAAGAAGGCAGATTCAGCTTAGTCTGTGAGATCTCCGTTGAAACCTTGCCTGGCGCAAAAGCGCCGATAGTTTATGTAAATTTTAAAAAGCGGAAATGGTTAGATAGCTTAAGCGATAAATATACGCGAAATAGAACTAAAAATGGTTACCTTATCGAACTTGAGGGCACTAGAGCTTACAATTTCAAGTTAGAAAAAACAGTCCAAAGTAATTGGAAGTGGACACCTGATTGTGCATTTTCCGCCCTAGCTCGTAAGTTTGGGATAAAGTATATAAGTACTGGCGAAAAACGATTTGAAGTTGATGCGAATTGTTTTATTGGACTCGCTCACGACTACGATAGTGAGGGAGAATTACAGAATAAAATAGGAACAGGTGTACCTGAAAAAGACAGAAAGGATGCATTCAATATTGTATATGAAAAGTTATCCGTATACGGGTTTACAAGATTTTCAGATTTCGAACGAATTAAAAACCCGTTGAAGGCTTATTCAAGCATTCTTTATTTAAATAAACTTGTAAAAGATAGAAATAGAGAGTTAAAGGAGTCTGCTGCTGACTCATTTTATTTGGGGGAAGCTTTGCCGGAGCAGTTCTTTGACTATTCGAATATTCCAACTGTTGGATCGGATAAAAAGATATACCTTCCTGAGTTGATTAACGCATATTTAAGTGATGTAGACGTTACCAAACATATCGAAGATATGACGGCGTATATGATTACAAGCTCTCCAGCGGAAGGGGATGTATTAAAACGTATAGCGCAAGTTCTATTTGGCGATAGATTATCTATAAAATCAATAGCATTACCTGATTTTGTCCATGGGCCGAGAGATTCCCTACCTTCAAAGGAAGAAAAGAAAAAGCATCAGAGAAAGAAAAAGCGCCAAGAAAGATGGCTAGAATTTATTAAGACTGTTATTCCTACTTCAAATAAAGCTGTCTGCTTGATACAGGCACCTAAGTTCTACCCTACAGAGTCGGGGGTTAAGGTTGATGATGAAGTTAATAAACCCGCTGCAAAGCTAGCTTTTGCGGGGAGCTCCGCTATTCCTGTGCAATACTTGTTGCCTCCTGATAGAAGGAGTAATTCAACGAGTAAACTTGAACAATATGTGATGAAAGCCCAACAGGCATTATTAGATTTAGTTTTTGGGCATTTGGGGATGTTACCAGGCTTAGCTAAGCGAGCCGCCAATTACCACACTGAAAAGAAGTTGCCTCAATACCTATATGGTATAAATGTTTATGCTGCGACAAATGAGACTAGGGCAAAGTCAGCGGAAGTCGCCGTAGCGTCTAGAGTAAATGTTAGTTCCGGGTTAACAGAAGTGAAAATAGGGCACCAACTAGCTGAATCTGTAATAACCGATTGGATGCCTTTTACGAAAGCAATCCAATATCTAACTCAGCGATGTATGTCCACTCTTTCATTGGGGAAAAAGAAAGCTGATAGGCAGGCATTGTTTCAATATTTTTGCTCGGAAGTATTAGATGAAGCTGAAAGAAAAACTCCACTCGCATATGTTTACATTAAAGCTGAGGGGGGGCGTAAGTATTGGTCATTGCTTGCTGATTCTGGTGTACTTCAGTTAGTCAACGAGGCGAAAACTAGATGGCCATCCCTACGAATTGTTCGAGTAAGGGAGCAAGCTCCAAAACTAATCCAGGAAAAATTTGATAATGATGGTATAGATAAAACGACTACTACTGTTAGTATGTTTAACGTCAGGGCTTCAGACATACCTGTATATTGGTCATTGGGTGAGCCAGTTCAGCAATATACCCGTGGGTTAAGTTGTTATCGTTCGCTCATCGTAAGTCAGGCGCATCCAAAAACGAAAGAAGTTTCAATTAAAGAGTTTGCTCCCGATATTGGTCAAGCTATGAGACCAAATGCGGCGGAGTTTGTAGTAGTTTCATCCCTTCCTGATGAAGATATCGATAAGGTTGCTCAATTTACGGGATCTCTCCGTAGAGGAGTTGTTCCTGCTAGGCTGGAGACTTGGGTTAAAACACCATCACCATTGTTTGTGCTCAACAAGTTGGAAGAGTATTTGAAGCTTTAATTGGTTGATATTTATATAAATTTTATAATTGGCAGGTCCTTGGATAATGAGTGTTGTTTACTCTATATATGCTTTGGTTGATCCTCGAGATATGAAAGTTTTCTACATTGGAAAGACTTCCAGAGCGCCTCAAGAGCGGTTTGAAGAACATATACAAGAGGTTTCCGGTGATACTCCCAAACAAAAAAGATTAAGGGAGATATATGATGACACAGGGCTAATCCCTGATTTTATAATTTTAGAGGATGGGATTGAATGCAATAAGGCTGCTTTTACCAGAGAGGTTTATTGGGTTGAAATATTTCGTATGGCAGGAACTGTATTAACAAACTCCTCTGTTGATTATGAAGGCGTACATTTCTTAACTGAAAGTCATTATGGCCCCATCAGAAAAAAAGGACATTGGTCGGTTGATATCAGTATTGATAAGTTAATTAGCGATTTTAGTACCCGAGAATTCTTTCAGATTGAACTCTACCCAACATTTACCCCAATCAAGGCTGGAAATATAAAAGCTGACATTAATTTCTCAAAAGAAAGAAATTTAAATTTTACTGAAGGTCGACTACTTAACCACGGGTTACCAATAACAGTAGAGGAAGTTATGTTGGTTCAGCATAGATTTGAACAAGGTGATACTGTTGAGGTGCTTGAGGCTTTTTTCCAACGAAGTCGAAAAAGCATTGAATATATGATTGGCATTGAGCTTGAGGGAAAGAGTTATGTCTAATGGGATCTCTATAGTTCATACGACTTTGATTTAGGGGGAACGGTGGATACTAAATTTTTAGATGGTAAGAACTTACTGGTTGGTATGAATACATCCAAGCTGTTAACTCTTAAGCGTGATTTGTTACTCTTTGATGGATTCATTGACGCAGATGATGGCGCGGACTTCCCTGAGATCTGTAAATCGGTTTTAGATCAGATGAAAATTTATGTGGATGACATCTATAACGAAGTTAAGTATCCATTTGTATCTTCAATGCTATCGTTTAGTGAGCTAAGCTCAAAAAGGGTTTGTGAGAAGCTTTAATGAATTATCACTAGAGTCATCAGATCTTAATTTTGAATCAGCTATCACCGCAGCTGGAAATCTTTCTGGCAAATTACAAGAACTAGAATTGAAAGCTAGATCTAATTTAGGTATTCGGATCCGTCCTCAAAACGAAATTGAAAATGAAATGGTTTATGTTGCTACTGAAAAATTAAGAGATAAAAGCGCATTGGCAA
>NZ_JAKFZQ010000038.1:0-6282 GCF_021654245.1 Pseudoalteromonas sp. MMG022
CAAAATGATTTACAGGATCTCCATTATTTAGAGTCAGAATACTGCTCTCAGGGAGATACTGTACACTACAATAAGCCAATACAATTTTTTAAATCTGCGTATGATTCATACTTGTTGGACTATGAGGACAATCTTTATTTAGACTTTCAAATGGCCTACAGTGCCGTAAATTTTGGATATCGAAACCCACTCTACGAGGAAGCACTAAATGAGCAAATAAAAACTCTCCCGCAGCTTGCATCAGAATATGTAAGCAAAGAAAAAGTGATTCTAAGCTCATTAATTGGAAAAACATGCCAGAAAACGTTTGGACAAAAAGGAAGAGTCCACTTTAATGTCGGTGGAGCTCAAAGTATAGATGATTCGCTCAAGTTGGTATCGATTAATAAAGGCAATAGAAATGTATTTGCTTTTGAGGGAGCATATCATGGACGGACCTTGGGAGCGTCAGCACTAACTTCTAGTTATCGTTATAGAAAAGGTTTTGGAGAATTTGGTTCTAGAGCACTTTTTATTCCTTACCCATACTGCTTTAGGTGTCCCTACGGCAAAAAACAAGAAAATTGCAATTTATACTGTGCTAAGCAATTTAAGCGGCTGTTCGATAGTGAATATCAAACAATATTAGATACTCGAGATAAATCTACTGAAGTAAGCGCATTTTATATTGAGCCAGTACAAGGGACTGGTGGCTATATCATTCCTCCCGCGGGATATTTGGAAGAAATTGCTACCGTACTGAAAGAATATAATATTCTTCTTGTATCTGATGAGATACAAATGGGTTTTTATAGAACTGGAAAAATGTGGGCGTCAGAGCATTTCAATATTACACCCGATATTCTGGTATTTGGAAAATCAATGACGAATGGACTAAACCCTTTATCAGGACTTTGGGCCACTGAAAAACTAATTAGTCCAGATAAGTTTCCACCAGGAAGCACCCATTCATCGTTCGGCTCAAACCCTATTGGTTGCAAGCTTGGAATAGCAACTTTCGAGCATATAAATAGTTCCTCATATGAAAAAGAAGTTTCGGAAAAAGGAAAATACCTACTAAGTGAATTAAAAGAACTGCAAAAAAAGCACCCATGCATTGGAGATGTCGATGGTTTAGGCTTAGCTCTGCGTGTAGAGATCTGCCATGAAGATGGGCTTACACCCAATAAAGGCTTGACGGATCAAATTAAACATACTGCCTTGAAAACTTCAATCAAAACAGATGATGGAGATTTTAGACTTGTTCTTGATATAGGTGGTTACTATAAGAATGTACTGACGCTTGCTCCTAATCTAAGAGTTACAAAAAAACAGATGGATAACTTTATAACGATTATCGATCGAATAATCACTTCACTCACAAAGAACAAATAAGAGCTATGAATTTATCAAATATTAACTATATCTTTTTTGATGTAGATGGGCTTTTGATCAACTCAGAGATGTTAAGCTGGTTTTCATTTAAGCAAGCATGTGCTTTGTACAATTTAAGCATTGATAAAGACGTATATCTCAATACAATCGGGACTAGCTGGGAGAGTACATTTGAAACCTTAATTAAAGTATATGGCACCAAATATCCATATGATTTAATTTACCGAGATTATCAAATAATCTACCAAAATAGAGAGAGAGAAATAACCACGGCTGACTTCCTTAAAGAAGGAGTTATTGATATTCTTAACTATTGTCAAGAGTCTAATATTACTGCCGTTGCTGTTTCCTCCACAGGGAGGATCTTGCTTAACCAAAGGTTGGAAAGGTTTGGTTTGGCTCCTTACTTCTCAGCGATAATATCCTGTGACTCCGTAACTAGCCCTAAACCGGCACCTGATGTGTACTTATATACGTTGAATATAGTTGGCTGCACGCAAGAGGAATGTATCGTGATAGAGGACTCAAATCATGGTGTTGATGCAGCCCTTTCAGCAAATATTCCTGTCATACAAGTACCTGACATAGTAGCGCCACTAGAACACTTTAAGTACAATACCCTATACCACAAACTAACTTCTCTTAATGAAGTGATGATTGAACTCAAAAGTGCTAAGGATACTGATGAAGTTGAGACAGGGACAAGTACACATGTTCTTAAGCAAAATACTAGGCCTATTTAACTTTGCTTATAATGTTATAGAACAAAAAATTTTAAAGAATAACTATCAGTCAAACTATATACTTCCACCAGTATTCTTTATAGTAGGACCACCTAGAAGTGGAACAACTGTTTCATTTCAGTTAATTAGTAAGTACTTTCACACATACTTTCCTGATAACTTGGCCGCACTATTCCCAAGACATCCAGCTTTTGGCTTTTCTCTTTCAAGGTATCTATACAAAAATAGAGGGCATAATTCATATAGCTCTGAACATGGTTATTCATTGAGTGATTTACATGGGCCAAATGAATATGAACTATTTTTTAAAGGATTCCTATCTAACAATAGAAGATTAAGTCATCTAGCAAAAAAAATAACTTCAATCCAAAGTATAATGAAAGATAAACCTATAGTTTTCAAATCATTAAACTGCTCACTTCATATATCAGAAATTTCAACGGTGCTACCAAATTCTGTATTCATCTTTATAGATAGAAATAATATTGATATTGAAAGGTCAATAGAAAAAGCAAAAAGAAGAGAAAAATTCCCAGAAGAAGAAGTATGGTATGTTGTTCCTGATGGTATGGAAAGGCTTAACTTTGAAAGTGAAAAAGAGCAAATTAAAAGGCAGGTATTTGAGATTAAAAAATCAATATCAAATTCATTGGAAGCATTGCCGGATGAGAGAAAAATAAAAATATCATATGAAAGCTTAATTGAATCACCAGCCTGTGTACTTAAAACCTTAGAAAATAAGTTCATAGAATTGAAGATGAAGAAAGAGCTCTCCTCCCCTATATCAAAAAATAAATTTTTATCATTTTAGAGAGAATAAATATTAAATAAAATAGGAGATAAAACTTCTTATATTAGACTTGTTAACATATTTATAAATAATACATCGCCAAGCTCTTACTGAAACATTGTCTTTTGATGCATCTTTCAATACGACATACCAGTCATAGTCTCTTACTTGAGACACAATTCTATTCAGTTCAGCTAAGTCATTTTTCGAAGTTGAAAATGCCGATTTATGCAAAGCTTCTGAACCATATTCCCAAAATGTACTTGCAGAAAATCTAGATAAGCCCCTTGTTGCAACCCTAATTTCTGGGTTATCCATATAATCGGATCTATCCGCATAGAGATTTAGTAGCTTGATAGTTGATAAGGGGAAATCTAAAAGTGTTTTTTGTGCTAACTTACCAATAGTATAAGGTGAGAATTCAGTGTGCTCTTTAAAGTATTCTAGAAATGAAGCTTCTCCTTTACAGTGTAAAATACTTGTAGCAAAAGGAACTAAGGGATCATATTGGTGATGCTGATCAGCTTTCCCGTCAATAGCATGTTTCCACTGAAATATATAACCATGCTTAATATTCAGAGTTACCTGAAAATTATATGCCATATCATAATACTCTTCTGGATTTATTTTTGCTAAATAGCTTAATATTCCCAACGTTGTATCTACTACCCTAATAGAGTTTATCGCCAAGATATCCGACAATAACTCCTCAAATCTCTTTTTATTTTCATCTATAACAAATAAAAACTTCAATACCAGCCTTACACATGCTGGTTGTTCCATCAAGAAAATTATATGTGAGTTACTTAAAGAAAAAACCCCACACCTTACTGCTTTATTTAATCTTTTTTTTACAATCCATTCTATATCATAAATATCACTCAAGTTATCATCAGAAGAATTGTGAAAAAAACTCCTTCTATTATTAACCAACGACTCATATACCAGATCAACAAAATAATCCTTATTTATTCTAGAGATCAATTTCTTCAAAGGAGCTCGAGCTAAGATAGAAGCACCTTTCCTTAAAGATAAAGCTATACTCATATCCATAATTAATGTTAATTGCTTTCTTTGCTCCTTTTCAGAGTCAAAATTGGCCATACCTTTTTCAACAATAAACTTATAGAATTCAATACTACTTCTTGTATACATTTTTGCCGAATAGTTTAAAGGAAGTCTTTTGAAATCGTAGCCTTCACAACTCATAAGTTTTTCATTTAAAATATTAAAGTTCTCTGAATCAACCATTGATACAGCTAAGTATAGTGGTTCATAAATTTCTTCATTTGTTAAGGTAAAACTTCCTTTCCTTATTACTGAAGCCTTAAATATACTACCTATATAAGAGTCATCAGAATTTAAAAGGGCTTTACAGCTATCTTTTGATAATTCATTTATAAAGAAGAAAATAGAGTTAATAATGTGAACCTTCATCGACGTGGATTTTGCTTCATACATAACACTTAAAGATTCTTTAATAATATCTACGACATCCATTTTAGAACGTATGTAAAAGTATTCTTTAAATAGAATTACTCCAAACAGGTACTCTCCCATTCTTTCGTCAATAAACTGTAAAGTTCCAACTCTATCTTTCTTTAAAAAACCTAAAGAAACCAAAGATTCAAATTTCTCCCTATGTTCATTAACTTCAAATATTGAAGGCAATATACTCCTTTTTCTATAACAATAAATTAAGTACTCCATCGAGACTTCATATAAGTCATCTACTGTTTTTAAAGATGTCTCAGAGGATCTTTCTATAAGATTATTAAAAGAAATTTCGAAAAGTTTTGACTCTGAAATATCATTAATTCCTTTACTACCTATACTTATTATATGGCTGAGGTTTTGTGGAGTGGATAGAATTTTAGCTAAAAATGGATTACGTTTAATCTCTTCATAAATATATGGGTGATTGTGATGAACCGCCTTAACCACCTCATCTTTAGATAGTCGCCCAAATTCTATTTCAGATCCATATTTTCTGTTTATTGACTTTATATTTGAGAACATATTCCAGAAATCTGTTCTTGTAGTTATAACTACCTTTATAAAGCCTGAGTTACTATCCAAATAAGACTTGTCTAAAATTCCATTTATTTCATTCAATAATGATATAGTCATTTTGTTTGATATTAATTCATTCAAACCATCAATGATAATGTGCAACTTTTTATCTAAAAATGCGACAAGCCTAACCAACTCATGAATGGTTAAGTCTCCAAATTTATTAAACCAAGAGGAAAGCGAGTGTGTTAGTTCGGATGCTGGTATAAAAACTCTTAATTCTTCGTTAGAGTCATAAATAACATATCTTTTGAAATAATAGCTTTTGCCAACTCCACTTTCCCCGTGAACAATATACAACAAACCTCTTTCATCACTTTTAAATATTTTATTTATTTTATCTAAACCACTTTCCCTCACTATGTGCTTGCTTGTTTTATCATTGAAAAAATACAAATCATTTCTTGTTTTTATTATTTTCCTTTTAATATTCTCAAAAGAAAGAAGAAGGCTTTTATCTCCTGTTCTTCTAAATATTTCTTCATATAATTTTTGGATAAATGTGGCGGAAAATGTTTCAACATGCTGGTTGAACTTGTCTTTTGATATAACTTCATGGAGACTTTTGATATCTTCAAGGCGTTTTGGATTTACAGATACTTTTAGCTTGTTATGCTTTTTTAATATTCTTCTTATCGGCTTTTCACTGGCAGTATAGCCTAGAAGGAGTATTGGGCTATTATAACTGTTTAGAGTGATGAAATTTTCAACTTCTTCTGTCACAGCTTTTTCAAACTCAGTTTCAGTCCATAACATTGAAGTTCTATTGATATCTCCTGCAAGTTTAATTATTTGATTGTAAGAAATATTTGATGGTATTTGAGCTCTTTGAAGATCACTATAATCGGCAACTGAAAAGGAAAAATCTGTATATTTACTTCTTATAGTTTCCTCCAACAAAGTATCAAAGTTTGTAGTAAATACTAACTGTATATATCCACTTTTCCATAGACTGATAATCCAGTCATAAGTAGCTTTCTCTTTACGTGCTTTTCCAATAGCATCCCTTTCATGCTCCTTGAAAAAAGAGTAAGCCGTTTCAGAGCTGAGTTTTGAACTAAACTCGCTAATAAATAACTTTATAAAATCATCATCAGCAAGGTGTTCTACCTTTAACTTTTCCTCCTCACTGAAACCTGACAAGGGGCTCTTAAAAAATAACTCAGCGAAACCCCAAGTCGTCGGTATTCCATACTCTCTAGAGACCCCCGCACCAATAAAAATTACAAGCTTCTTAGTGATCTTTCCATTTTCATCAAACAGATACGATAATAGCCTATGAATTGCGGAAGTCATGGAGTC
>NZ_JAKFZQ010000039.1:0-5986 GCF_021654245.1 Pseudoalteromonas sp. MMG022
CCTTTTTAAAAGAGGAGGAAATTGCTCATGATGCCTCGGTTAAAAGGGCTTGGTTTTTAGCAAATTTGCAGGCGAGCAACTACTGAATTAATCTTAACTAGGTATCTAGCTTTGGAGTGAAAAAATGGGTTCTGTGATAGTTTGCAACTTACTTATTTTAGGAGTTGTTTTGTTTTTCTATGTGTTGTTTGGGGCTGTGAACCAAAAAGAGCCATAAGTCAGGAAGCTTCGATGGGGATTGGCTTATCTATTTGAAATGCGTTTTCTTCAATATAGTGTCCCATATTGTGGCTCCAGAGTGATTAAATCCGGGCTTTAATACGAGTTCACCCTCTTGCTTGTTCCCCTCAAATAATACCTCAGAGTCAACAACTGTTGTGGAAAATACGGGCCTGCGTATAATTTCGTTTTCTGAGAGACCTGAAGCCTGATAGTAGGCTTTTAACCCTTCAATGTTTGTAGACCATGAGTTTCCTAAGCTATCTAAGGATTCTCCAACTCTACCTATTCTATATAACTTTATGAGTTGGTTGTTTGATTCATAAGTCTTATTGAACTTATTAAGGTCGAAGCGAAAACAATCATAATTTCCTGAAATTATTGGTGATGTGTATAAATCTATATGATCTTGATCGGTTCCATTACCTTGCATAATACTTGTGATCAAGTTCTTATTTTTACAAAGGAATAATAAAAGGCATTCTAAATTACTCCCTAATGAATCAGTGTAAAAATCGCTTTCAAAGTCTCGTGTTGAGTTCAGTTTATTATTTAAAAAATCGAGTTCATCTACTGTTAAATAGTGATTTTCTAAGTGGTCGATATCTATAAAAATACTGCTAAATAAGCTAGTTAAATATTGATTCAAATGTAGCTCCTCGTAAAGTTATTGTTAGTCTAAATTTAGCTGCAGTGGCCATGTTTACTTTTGTGTGCGAGTATTTTTTCTGCTAGCTCATCTTCTTCACAAAACAAAAAGGCAGTTGGTACGTCTAAAACTTTAGCGAGTGCTTTGACAGTTTTAAAATCAGGCGCATGAACCCCTTTTTCATACTGGTTCATTCTCGCAGAGGCTGAGAATTCGTCCATTCCTGCCAAAATACCTAACTGTTTTTGAGATAAACCTTTCCTCTTTCGAGCCTCTTTTAAGCGCTTTGGAAAGGGCGACTCGTCATTTGTTTTCATCGTAAATCAATTAATTCTTGAAAACTAAGAGTCTCTTAGCTTTAATGTTATTCTGATACTCAGGAATCCTTAGTTTTAATGTGAGAGGCTAAACCATGTTTTTAAAAGCACTGAAGGCGGCAGCGTTAGTAGCGCTTGAAGTCATGATCGACGATGATAAGAAATCAGACCAAGACAAGTTTATTGATGAACACAATGATGGAATGGGTAACGTAAACTTCTATGGTGACGAGTATACGGAACAAGAAGCTCGGGAAGCCGATGATAGGGGAGAGTTTTATTATTGATTTACGAGGTTATTAGTGTCAGTGTGGGGTTGGGTTTTTACAGTGTTGCACTGGGATACGCAGCTTACAGCTGCGTAGCGTTTTAATTAGAGGAGCCTTTTTAGACGCTTTGATATTCAGTTTCTCTAACTTTGGTTGATTGTTCTAAGACAAAGAGTTGGTTCAATACCAAAAACTCTCTTATATCATCATGAACGTTACTTTCTAGCTGCTGATGGGCGCGGCGATTACGAAAGGCCATAAATATGCTTGAGTACATATTTGCACGACCAGTGCTCTCACTTCCATCCAAATCATCCCAATATAACGGTGCATTCTCACCAGTAAATGCTTTTGAGAAGAGCTTTGCACCTGTTTCTTTAGTTAGTCCTGATTTTTCTTTAACTAAATGCTCTAGCAGCCTATACCCTGTCATTAGTGCGTGATCAGGGTTTTCCTTGAATGATATCGCAACTTCAAGTAGTCGCTTATCGATAAGAGAAAACGAGATTTCTGCTGGAAAATCATCTATCCAAGAGGCGTTGTTATGGCGGTGGTCATAGATATATTCGTACCACTGCTGAGGTCTAATTGGTTCTTGAGCTACAAGCCACTCCAAATCTTGTAGTGTTAGAGCAGAGCTATTTATTCGTCGTATAAAGTCTTTGGAAACTCTATATTCATCGATATCATCAGCGAACTTTCTGAGTAATGATAAAAGATAGGCAAAAGATCGTGGCCCCTCACCCGAGTAGCCAGAAGTAAATCCTGATTTTATCGCAATATTTATGTCAGCATCGACGTTCAATATTAATGCATGGCGACAGCTATGATCACTGCCGCTGGTTAATATTTTGACTGTATTGATTTTTCGGCCGAAATGAATCATCTCCACTACAGCATCAACACAGTCTTGTGAAATACCAGCGAGCCCTCGGTAGTCGATGCCTGCCAAATTTGTTTTCATATTCCTTTATTCCTATTTATAACTAAGCAGTTAATAAACACTTTACTTTTAACTAATCGTATCTTAGCCTAGATGTACTGGTTCAGACTAGTATCAAAAAAGGCGCTTCTAATTGGCTGCCTGTTACACGTAATGAGGAAACTTAGGGCTTTTATAAAAAGCACAGTTGATACGTATTTAACAGGTTTGGTTTGTTAGGAGAGCTCATGTCCACATTTATTACCACAAAAGAAGCTGCAAGGTTTTTAAACTGTACACCGCAGCATTTGTACAATATCCGAAGTCGGCGAAAAGTAGCGATTGAGCAAGGTGACTCCGAGCTTGCTAAAAAGGTTGCGCCAGAAGCAATCAAAATAGGCGGAAAGCTGCTTTTTGAAGAGTCTACGTTAGAGGCTTGGCTTAGAAAGTACGGCGAAGTTGCTTAGTTTGCGAATACGGCAGGCGTAAGCGACCAAACTATCCGCCTGCCGTGTTGAATATACTCCAACACGGATATCTTATGACAAATATTGCAGAACAGCTAGCTCCTGCTGCGCCTTTGTGTGCGCGAGAACAGCTAATTCAAAGGTTATATAGAACTACACCACCAAGAACACTTTGTACTAATGACGATATAACAATGGGCCGTTACCGTTATGGTGAAATAGCTTTAGGGGAATATCTTCATGTTCAAGTTAACCCAAAAGCTATTCAATATTGGCTGATTTTTGATATAGATGATGAATCAGCGTTTTCTTGGGAAGACAATCTACTACCTGCTCCAAATATAATTGTTAGTGGTCCATCTATAAGTAAATTAGGCAAAATAGAGGCTCAAGGAGGAGCGCATCTGCTGTACGCTATTCAGGGTGTTACAACAAGCCTTAAAGGTAGGCGCAAACCAGTCGCGTTTATGAAGTATGTAAATCAAGCTATGCGAATAAAGCTTGGAGCTGATGAAGACTATACAGGACCTTTATGTAAAAACCCGCTTCATCCCCATTGGAAAATTACCTTCTTACATGCGCATGAGTACAGCCTCAACGAACTAAATGACTTCCTACATAAACCTAAAAGGGAGTATGGCCATGGGTTTGATTGGGGGGCAGTTGCAAACTCTCGTAATTGTTATTTGTTTCACCAACTACGCTTCATTGCTTACAAAAGAATTAACTACGCCAGAGAAAACTGGCGATTTGAGGACTGGCGCAAACACTTGTTTGAGGTTGCTGAAAGCTTAAATAACTTTGAAGGTTTTGGTTTAGCAAAAGAATATCCTCTGAAGTACAAAGAATTGCAGTCGATTACTCAAAGCGTAGCCTCTTGGACTTGGCAAAAATACTTTCCTAACCACAATCGAGGGATTGCAGGAACTTGGTTGTACCAAATACCCATTCAATCCACTGCACTCGCTCAACGCGAAGGTGCACGGTATACCCACACTAAAAGGCGTAAAACATCTGAAGCGTTGATCAAACAAGCTCTCAGCAAGTTGTGCTTTGAAGGTCAAAAGCTTACTCAGAAGAGTATTGCGAACGAAACGGGACTTACTCGACAAACAGTCGCGAAGTATAAGCAATTAATTGATGATGTTAAGTATGCTGCCCCTCAGGGTATTAGGGGTTAAGGGATATAAACTTAGGGGAGTAGGCTTAGTATGTATGTAGCTTTAAAATGCAGAAGTAGAACAGGCTACATATATGCTACATCAAAATAAGATTAACTCAGTAGAAGTGCTACATTTTACAATAAATATAGAGTTAACTTATTGAATAGGGTAAGGAAAAGCTGGTCGGCATAGCAGGATTTGAACCTGCGACCCCTGACACCCCATGACAGTGCGCTACCAAGCTGCGCTATATGCCGACTTGTGCTTTACTATACGGATTTTTTTTTGAAAGGCAATAAGTGGTTGGTTTGTTTGGACATTAAATGAGCTTGTTAGGGTGCAACTGCCTGCTAAACAGGCAGTCACACTTCTGGGGGCTTATTTAAACCAGATACCTTTTGGTAGGGTCTTTTTAAGCTCTGGGTGTTGATTCGCATCAAACACTGGGGTCTTTCCAGATTTAAGTTGTTGATTGTAATCTTTATAGAGCCAAATCACCGCGCCCGATAGCATAAAGAGCGCAATAACGTTAACGATTGCCATCAGACCCATGGAAACGTCCGCCATAGTCCAAATTACACCTAGCTCACCAACGGCGCCAAACATTACCATGCCCAGCACACATAGGCGGAAAATTGCCATACCGTGTTTATGGTTATGTTCTAAGAACATTAAGTTGGTTTCTGCATAAGAGTAGTTAGCAACGATTGAAGTAAATGCAAAGAACAGAATCGCGATGGCAATAAAGGTTGCACCCCAATCACCTACATGCTCAACCAAAGCGGCTTGCGTCAACGCAATACCTGTTACGCCAGATTCTGGAACCAGCTGGTTAGATAACAAGATCAAAGCGGCTGTAGCTGAACAGATAACAATGGTATCAACAAATACGCCCAGCATTTGCACATAACCTTGGGAAGCAGGGTGGTTAGGGTTAGGTGTTGCGGTTGCCGCGGCGTTTGCAGCGCTGCCCATACCCGCTTCATTTGAGAACAAGCCGCGTTTGACCCCCTGGATCATCGCTTGCATCACGGCATAGCCAATAGCGCCTGCACCTGCTTGTTCAAATCCAAACGCACTGTTGATGATCTGCATAAATACATCTGGGAGTAAATCGTAGTTAATTGCGCTGATATAAATGGCTACGAGCAAATAAGCCAAAGCCATAAAGGGCACGACTAACTCGGCAAAGCGTGAAATGGTCTTTAGGCCACCAAATATAATAAAAGCAGAGCCTATCACGAGAATAACGCCCATTATATATTTTGGTACGTCAAAGGCGACTTCAAACGCCGCTGCAATCGAATTGGCCTGTACTGCATTAAATACCAAACCAAAAGCGAGAATAAGGCATAAAGAGAACACCACGCCCATCCAGCGCTTGCCGAGTCCATACTCCATATAATAAGCAGGGCCACCCCGAAAGTTTCCGTCTTCGTCTTTTGTTTTATAAAGCTGGGCTAGGGTACTTTCAGCAAAACTGGTGGCCATACCGATTAAAGCAATAAGCCACATCCAAAAGATTGCGCCTGCGCCCCCTAAATAGAGTGCAACCGCAACGCCTGCCATGTTGCCTGTGCCAACTCGTGCTGCAAGTGATGTACAAAAAGCCTGAAAAGAGGAGATCCCAGTGTCGGCACCACTACGGCTATTAGCCATCACTTTGACCATATAAGGGAACTGTCGAACTTGAATAAAACCCAAACGGAGTGTAAAGAATAAACCTGCTGCTATTAATAGATAGATGAGAACGTGTCCCCAAAGCAATCCACTAACAAAGTCTAAAATATCAGCCATAACTACAAAGCCTACTTATTATATGAACGGAAAATCTGGGCAGGTAATCTAGCACATATATATAGAAGAGTCTTTTAAAGGTCACAAACGAAGGTTATCCACAGCTTTTTGTGGGTAACTTGTGTGAGTTTGGTGTGTAATTGTGTATAGGTAAAAAGGATTAAAAAAAGTGTCATTTTCTAC
>NZ_JAKFZQ010000004.1:0-322156 GCF_021654245.1 Pseudoalteromonas sp. MMG022
GGGTGCTAGTCTAAACCTCTCTCAGCAACAACTTTAAATAACCCCTCAGCATTCTATAAAATGGTTCACTTCACCTTGCGCAAAAAGAGCGTTTCGCTTCGCTCATATCGCTAACCTTTTGCACCCTAGCTTCGCGCTCCGTCATTCAACATTTGCACTTTGGTCACGCATTCGTTTGTGATTTTGCGCCTTAGCATCTTAATAAGCTAATATGCTTAATTCAAATATATAGTGGGGAATGATATGACCGAATTGATCCATTGGTTTGATTTACTTGGAGTTATGGTATTTGCTATATCGGGCACGCTCATAGCGCATAGTAAGCATATGGATGGTTTTGGCGTTGTGGTGTTAGCGACCGTCACTGGCATAGGT
This sequence comes from Pseudoalteromonas sp. MMG022, assembly GCF_021654245.1. Lineage (NCBI taxonomy): Bacteria > Pseudomonadati > Pseudomonadota > Gammaproteobacteria > Alteromonadales > Pseudoalteromonadaceae > Pseudoalteromonas > Pseudoalteromonas sp. MMG022. The sequence continues at coordinate 376 of NZ_JAKFZQ010000004.1, forward strand.
GGAGGCACGTTGCGCGATATTATCTTAGATGTTCCTGTTTTTTGGCTGCATGATACAAGCTATTTTATTGCGATATTTGGTGCTATTTTTATCAGTATTCTATTCTTAAACAGGCAAAAGCAGATACCAAAACAAATGCTCCAAGTTGCGGATGCGTTTGGCCTAGCCTTTTTTGCTGTAATGGGCGTACAGAAGGCATTGAATATTGGGATGCCTGATACCACCGCTATTATTATGGGAGTACTGACAGGATGTTTTGGAGGGGTAATACGGGATGTATTGGCACGAGAAATCCCCTTACTACTAAAAGGGGAGTTGTATGCGATCACGTGTATTGTAGGTGGGGTTATTTACACCCAGTTGATAAACTTTTCAATGCCACTGGAGATAGCCATGCTGAGTGCGATGAGTGCAACCTTATTGCTTAGGCTATTAGCTATGCGTTACAACATAGTACTACATATATTTAAGTATCCAGACTAACTAAAACCAAGGACAGGGATATGTCACTTGCAAAAATTTATACCAGGGCTCAGGTAGGAGTCAGTGCACCTCAAGTGTGTGTTGAAGTACATTTAAGTAATGGCTTACCTGCATTTCATATTGTTGGCTTGCCAGAAATCTCGGTTAAAGAAGCGAAAGAAAGAGTCCGCTCAGCGATAACCAACTCTAAATTTTTATTTCCAGAACAAAGAATCACCGTCAACTTAGCGCCGGCAGATCTCCCTAAAGAAGGGGGACGTTATGATTTAGCCATCGCTGTGGGCATTCTTGCAGCTTCCGGCCAGGTAGCTGTTCAGCAGTTAGCAGATTTTGAGTTTTATGGAGAGTTGGCATTGAGTGGAGAGGTGCTAGCGGTGAGTGCTATTCTACCGAGTGTATTGGCTGCTGCGAAAGCTAATCGTTGCTGTTATTTGCCGCTTCAGAATGATCCATTAGCAAGTTTAGCATCGCATGCTCAGAGGAAAGCGGTGACGTCTCTAGAATCCGTATGGCTTGATATGCAAGGCCAACAGAGTTTACCGATAAACATTATTCACCCACATGATGAAAACAGGTCAATTGACGATGTGGATATGAGTGATGTAAAGGGGCAGGAAGGCGCTAAACGTGTGTTGGAGATAGCAGCCGCTGGAGGGCATAATGTGTTATTTCTGGGCCCGCCAGGTACTGGCAAGTCGATGCTTGCGCAACGAATGCCAACGATAATGCCCACCTTACCTCCAAAAGAAGCTTTGGAAACGGCTTCGGTGTACTCTTTAACAGGGCAGCATATTGATGCTCAAAGCTGGCGGAAACGGCCTTTTAGAAACCCTCATCATACTTGCTCGGCGGTTGCATTAGTGGGGGGCTCATCAAAACCTAAACCAGGAGAGATTTCCTTAGCACATAACGGTGTACTTTTTCTCGATGAGCTACCAGAGTTTGAAAGAAAGGTCTTAGACTCACTAAGAGAGCCAATGGAAACGGGTATGGTTACCATCTCACGTGCAGCACAGCAAGTTGACTTTCCTGCGAGGTTCCAGCTCGTCGCAGCGCTTAATCCAAGTCCGACAGGTCATTATGATGATAAAAGAGCTACTTCGGAGCAGGTACTTAGATATCTATCGAAAATATCAGGGCCTTTTCTTGATCGTATTGATTTACAAATAGAGTTACCACGTTTATCTACAATGCAACTACAAAGTGAACATGTACCAGAGACGAGTGAAATAATAAAGGAGCGAGTTGATAGGGCTTATGAAATTGCACTTCAACGTCAAGGTAAGGTAAACGGTATGCTTAGTAATCGAGAACTGGCTTTGTACTGTAAACTGGCGGAGGGGGAAAAACTGTTTCTGGCTAAAGCCGTCGATAAATTGCAACTTTCTCCACGCTCTTATCATCGCATTTTGAAAGTTGCCAGAACTATATCTGATTTAGACGGATACCCAGACATATCAATGCTTGCCTTAAAAGAAGCCTTAAGTTATCGAGCATTGGAGCGCTTGATAAGCCAACTCACAAGGTATTAAGCCGAGAGCATGTAGCCTTTGCCGCGAACAGTGACGATGCGTTTTTGATCCTTTTCATCGCCTAGCTTTTTACGCAGCCTACCGACTAGCACATCAACAGTTCTATCGTTGGGACTCCAATCTGGTTGGCCGATATCTTCCGATATTTTTTCACGAGATGTGGCCTTGCCAGCGTTGGCAATTAAGCATATTAACACTTTATGCTCGGCTTCGGTTAAACGGGACTCCTCACCATGTTGGTTAATCAAGGTGCGGTTGTCGGGGTGTAGCTTAAAATCTGCGTATTCGATAAACTCTTCAGATTCATCGCTGTCACCGTTTTGTGAGATCCGTTTGTAAAGTGCGCGCATTCTGAGTTCTAATTCTAATAAGTCGACGGGTTTACACACGTAGTCATCAGCGCCTTGGGCAAGCCCTGCAATACGATCAGCTTGAGAATCTCGACTAGATAGCATGATTACACCAATATCCGTTAGGGTGTTCAACTCTTTGGCAAGCTCTAGTCCGTCAGTTGCGGGCAAAACAATATCTACGATGGCTAACGATATGGGTGCATCAGTATTGCCTGCAAGCTGAATATGCTCGAGCGCATTTGCTCCTGTATTATCAACTTTTATGTCAAACTCGGTCTGTGCGAAATGGCTCAAAATCCGTTTTGCTAATAGTTCGTCGTCTTCTACCAGTAATACGTGAATGGTCATAATGTCGTTATCTATTCAATGATTACGTTTATATTAGCACTGTGAAATCATAGGTGAGAAGACTAAGGTGACTTTTTTGCAATAAAAAGTATCAAAATCACGCAAGGGTGTAATTGTAAAACTTTCAAAATGATATTTAGTGCTTAGGTATACGAATAATATGGAATTATTTTAGGAATGTAGTGTTTGACGCAGGAAGTGATTAGTACCACTTCCTGCGGTTAAATTATTTTTGGTAGATAAATTGCCACCACTGAGGTTCATCTTTCAAATGCATGTCGAAATAAGCAAGCATAGTATTCCACCAATGAAATCTTCGATCTCTGGCAAAAATCTGATGGTCAGCACCTTTATACTCGATTAGCTCTACATCTTTACCTAATAGCTTTAGCGCGGTATACATATTATGGCTCTCACCCGGTGGTACGTTGGTGTCAGCATCCCCATGCAGCAATAGTATAGGTGTAGTAACTTTATCTGCGTGAAATACGGGGCTGTGTTGAGAGTACAAAGTTGGATTATTCCAAGGAAAGCTGTTTTTAGAGGCTTCTCCAGAATACAAATACCCCCACCAACCTTGACCCCAATATGAAGTAATGTTTGAGATCCCTGCGTGTGCAATAGAAGCACTGAACATATCTGTTTTCGTAGCTAGTAGCATGGTCATAAAACCACCATACGATGCACCAAGGTTACCTATTCGAGCAGGGTCGATAAATGGGTAAGCTTGTGCAAATGCTTTAGTTCCATCAATGATGTCTTGTGCAGTATGTTCACCCCAAGCGTTCACATGCTCAGCTGAAAATTTTTGTCCAAACCCAGTCGCGCCAGTTGGTTGCAATACGTAGACAACATATCCATGTGCCGCCCAAAGGTTGAATGGGTAACGCCCTGTAAAAGCTCTAGACACAGGGGATGTACCACCGTAGTAATAAACCAGCGCTGGATACTTTTTGGATTTATCTAGATCGTGTGGTAAATACACTCGCCCTTTGATTTGTACACCTGATTGATTGGTGAAGTTGAATTCGTCTAACGTAGCAACATCGCTATATTGATAGGCGATGTCTTTAGAGTTCCAAAGTAACTCAACACGGTTATTTTTAAGCGTGATGCGCTTGAGTTGTTGAGGGCTGCTAGCCTGAGTACCTGTCACAAGTATTTCATGATGTTTTGAGTGGCTAGTAGTGGTAAAGTTTTCCACGACGTCCAAGCCTGATTCAATGTGGCTGAAGCGGGATTTACTTTCATCAAACAAATATAGTTGCTGTTTGTCCTCGTCAATGACTTTAAGGACAACATCGTTGTTTTTTAACACATCAATATCGCTAATCGATGGATTAAATTGCTTGCTAAATGCTTCGTGATTCTTACCATTAAAGTCCATCTTATATAGCTGGCCATCATAGTTATTGGCAAGCATATCTTTTGGGATGGTACGTCCTAAACCTTGAGAAAAATCTGGCCCAGCGACTAAGTAGATACCATCTTTTGCGTATTTAGCTGTGCGGAATGTACGGTATTTTCCTAACAAGGTCTGCTTTGAATCACTTAAATGAACTTCTAGTAATTCTGTGAGCATATGTGGAGGTGCGTTGTAGTCTTGCGGGTTACGGCTCACTAGAATGGTGTTTCGTTGTGCGTTATAGTCTTCAAGCTGGTGACTCAATTTACCTTCTGTCAGTGCGTTGATAAGGCCTGAATTCAAGTCCAATAGAAAGATCTGACTATTGGCACGAGCATAAGACCATCTATCTTCTAAGCCACGATAATGTTTAACTAGCTTATGTGCGCTTTCTTCACTCTTAGACCAAGAAAATATCAAGGTATTATCATCAAAATAATCAAAGCCACTGGCGCCATCCAAGTTCTGTGCAATGACCTGAGTGCTAAAGTCCTTCATATTTAAGAGCGTTACTTTTTGGTCTTGTACAAAGGCCAACTGTTGAGAGTCAGCTCGCCATGCAACGCTACTTGCATTTACCCCGTTGAATCTATATAGAATTTTACTCTCTTCATTTTTGAGGAGTGTTTCTGTTTGTGGAGTATTCCCCGTATTATCAGCATAGTGGCGCGAGGTAGTGAGATAGTATTGACCATTGGGAGACTGAGAAATTGCCGTGATAGTTGGCGCATCAAAAAGCTGCTTAGCAGAGAGTGCGTGCTGTTCTTTATTTGTTAGAACGATTTGATCGTGTTCGGCTTTTGGAGTGTAGTCAATTTTTACTTCATTCCAGTTGTCCACTTGCTCGGCAATTATGATAACTTGGTGATCACCCGTTGGCACCTGTATGTCGTATTCATTTTTACCTGTTTGTAGTTCTGCGTTTAAATAAACATGAGCGGTTTTGATACCAGTTAGAACAAGTTTGCCTTGTGTAAAGCGCTTTGTACTAAACTGGAATTTTAAAGCTTGTATACCTTCCATAGTCAGTGCTTTGATATCACTCATTTTTTGCCATTTGAGCTGAGTGCCAAATACAGATAAAGAAGTTGAGCGGGATTGCAAGCTGGGCAACAAGGTTTGAATAATTTTACTTTGGCGGGCTGTGTTATTTGGCTTTATGCTATTGTAAGTAGTAAGGGGGCCTAAGAACTGAATTTTCTCTTCATCCAACTGAGCAGCACTCAGTTGCAAAGCAATCGAGGAAAAGAGTAAAGTGGCCGCTGTTCGTAAAATCATATATGCGCCTATTGTAGGTAAAGAATTTGCCCCAATATAGCATATATATCAGTTACGCCAGCAAAGTTGCGATTAGCAAAAAGCTATTGGCAAATTAAGGAGTTTAGGTTGTTTTTATTGATCACTTACATGTTGTTAGCGATTTCCATTTCGTTTTTATGTTCGGTAATGGAGGCAGTTTTGTTGAGCATTACGCCAAGCTATATTGCGATCTTAAAGAAAGACAAACCTGTGCTGGCCAATAAAGTCCAACAACTAAAAGATAACATTGATAAACCATTAGCTGCGATTTTAACGCTAAATACGGTTGCTCACACGGCGGGTGCTGCCGGTGTTGGTGCACAGGCTGCAGTTGTTTTTTCTGATGCTGCAGTAGGTATCGCTTCAGCTGTGATGACTTTATTGGTGTTGGTCTTGTCTGAAATCATTCCTAAAACCTTGGGAGCCACCTATTGGCGCGGCTTAACGCCTATTGTAACGCAATCTTTAGTCTGGTTAGTTAAAGTACTTAAGCCATTCGTGTGGTTGTCGGATATTTTGACCCGCACTATTGGCAAAAAAGAAAGTGAAGCGCACTATATAAGACAAGAAATTGAAGCTATGGCAGAGATTGGTTCAGAAGCAGGGGCACTACAGCAAGAGGAAACAGAAACAATTCGCAGTTTGTTACGTTTCAGGCATGCCAAAATAGAGCATGTTATGACGCCTCGTACCGTGTTATTTAAGGTTCACAAAGATATTACCGTGAATGAATACTTGTCTGAACATGGCTCTGTACCATTCTCACGGATCCTGATATTTGATAAAAACGGTGACGATATCATCGGTTTCGTGCACAAAAATGATATTATGCTTGCCTATCATAGGCTTGGAGAAGATTATAAAATAGGCAAGTTGGTTAAGCCGCTGTATACGGTACCAGAAACTCTGAACGCCCCCTCATTATTTCAAACTCTATTAGAAAAGCGTATTCATATCGCTTTGGTCATTGATGAATATGGTGATGTGCAAGGTATTGTGACGTTGGAAGATATGCTGGAATCATTGATGGGAATGGACATCATTGACGAACGAGAGCAATCGACCAACATGCAGCAAGCTGCGAAGAAAAAATGGCGGGAGCGTGTTGATGCCCACAGCCATTTGATCGAAACAGATGTGGAAGAACGTTAAGAGTTAGAGTTCATCATTCGCAACCAAGAGTGGATCCAGCGAACAAACTCAGCTTTGGCTTTGGGGCGACTAATTAGAAACCCCTGCATCAGCAGGTTATGTTTGTATCTGTCCAAATATTGTAGCTCCTCAATACGCTCGATCCCCTCTGCAACAATCCCGATTTGTTCGTTTTGTGCGATATCTATCAAGCTATCGACAATAACCTGTGAGAAGCGATCCGAATCTATGTGTGTGATAAGCGAACGATCTATTTTTATCTCTGTAAAAGGTAGCGTTTTGAGCTGATGTATATTGGTGAAACCTGTGCCAAAGTCATCTAGAGAAATTGCAAACCCGCGCATTCTTAAGCGGTTGAGTGTTTCTAACTGCACACTGCTGTTCAAAGGAGCATGCTCGGTAATTTCTAGAATAACATCCTCGGGTTTAAGACGGCTTAATTCTAATATCAGTGCGAGCTTGTTGGGGCAGTTTAAATCGTCCAGTTGTACAGGCGATAGATTGAAAGCCAATGACACTTTGTGAGGCAGCTCAGCTCTTATCTCTCGAAATTCTTCTGTTGCCTTTTCAAATAGCTGGAAAGTAATCAAATTGATGAGGTCTAAATCTTCAGCCAGCGTAATAAATTGCTCTGGTAAAATCGTATGTGTACGGTTCGGCGTGACAATTCTTGCTAGCACTTCAACACTATCAATCGACTTGTTGGCACGGTTAACCTTTGGTTGATAAAACGGTGTAATTTCCCGATGACTGATTGCGTGAAGTAATTCTGATTGTGAGATGGGTTCAATATGGCGTTTTTCGGGGGCGATAAAGGACTCAAGCTTTTTAAGCAGCCTATCAACTTCTTTCAATTGGACCGGCTTTGCGATGTTGCCTATCAAATGAGCGTTGGATTGCCGCGCCAAGTTGGAGGCAAGATCAATGATTTTTGGGTCCATATCTGAAATGATGACCACCCCACCTGGGTACTTTATTTCTCCGAGTTGGCGAATAAGCTCCATACCATCCATTTCTGGCATATTTAAATCGGTAAAAACAGCATCGTAGCGACGGGGGGCTTGAGCAATTTTTTCAAGGGCCTGGCTAGCACTAATACAAGTGGTTATCTCCTGAATTCCCAATTCAGTTAACATGGCTTTCATCACCATAAGAATGGCTTGAGAGTCATCAACAACCATTACCTGACTTGCTGTCGTACTCATACTACAGATCCTTTATTTTACCCGCACTATCTTCTGAGTTTAGTACAGGCTGTAAAAAAATGTAGATATCAGATAAGTAAATGTATTGTTTGTCACTGAAGCGGGGAGCTGGGATAATGTCAAAAAACAGCAAACTAATAAATTATGACGAGAATTGAATTTACCGCATCAGGACAGATATTTTCGGTGCTTATTAGGGGCAAGGAGCTACTTCAAGTATTTTGTGGGCAACAGGCTTTGGTTGTCGAACCGCAAGCTGAAGATGTTATGCAGTGCGCCTATGAGCATGGTGTTGTGCAGTTTGATATTGCCAAATTGTCGGAACAGCAACTGGGAATTTCGCTGGATGGTTCAAGCTGGCAATGGTTCGCACTACCAGAGGCAGTCAGTGATAACAAGAGAAGCTTGGTAGGCTTGGCCGCACTTGGATTTAAAGTGTTTAAAAGTGCAAAGGTCGTGAAGGCTGCGTTGGCTGGGGCCTCGGTAGCGGGCTATGCTTGGTTGTTTTCTTGGCAATTTGCGTTGATGCTGGTGGCATGTTTGGTCGTGCATGAATATGGCCATGTTAGGGCGATGCAATATTTTAAAATAAAAACAAAAGGTATTTACCTGATCCCCTTTGTTGGTGGGTTGGCGGTCAGCGATGATAAAATCACAACGCGTTGGCAAGATGTCGTGATCTCATTGATGGGGCCCGCATTTGGGCTGCTCACTTCGGTGTTAGGGGTGGTACTGTATTATGTGACGGAGATGGAGATTTTTGCTGGTGTCGCTGTGCTTAGTGCTTTGCTGAACTTATTCAACTTGTTGCCAATTCTTCCACTTGATGGGGGACATGTTTTAAAAAGTATCAGCTTCTCGATGCGGTCGTGGATAGGTTTGTTGGCTTGCATGGGAGGTGTTGCATTTGGCCTATGGATTAGCTACGTATTTGGTCTGATGTTACTGGTGTTCTTTCTTCTTATCGGCAGTCTCGAAATTCTGTTTGAATGGCGCGCTCGTCACGCTTCTCATTTATTACCACTAGATAGATATGGGCAGATATTTTCGGCGGTGATGTATGTGCTGGTGGTTGCAGGTCATGTTGCTGTGATGATGCATTTTGCAGACTCAGAAAGTGCTATTCTCAGCCTGCCAATGAAAGTGCTATCGAGCTAAATAACCATGGTTGCTGCTATGCCCAGGTCAGCATAGCAGCGATGATCACCCCACTGAAAATCAGCTGGATCAAACAAAACCCCATAATGTCTCTTGCTTTAAGTCCTGCGATTGCAAGTACGGGTAGCGCCCAAAACGGTTGGATAAGGTTGGTCCAAGCGTCTCCCCAAGCAACAGCCATCGCGACTCTTGCAACATCAGCTTCCAGCATTTGTGCTGCAGGTAGCACAATTGGAGCCTGTACGGCCCACTGACCACCGCCAGAGGGCACAAAGATATTCACAATGCCGGCACTTAGAAAGCTCCAAAACGGCAAACTCTCAGCACTGCTGATAGACACAAATGCAGATGATATCTGCTGAGCTAACCCAGACTCAACCATCACAGCCATAATTCCCGCATAAAATGGAAACTGAATAACAATACCTGCGCCGCCAGAAATTGCACTGTTCAAACTCGTTAACAGTCGCTCAGGTGTTTGATGTAACGCAATGGCTAAAAATAAAAAGATAGCAATCACACTGTTTAAGTTGAGCGTCCCCCCTTGAACGGCGAAGTAATAGAGCAAATAAGTGCAGCCAAGCGCACCAATTAGTGTGCCAAGCAGCTTATTGTGCTCAAGCTTTTGAGCAGGCGTTAAGTCTTCTGATTGACTTGATTGAGGCTCTGAAGAATCCATTAGTTTGCTTTGATCTATTAGTACCTGTTGCTCTTTGGGAGGCAGTAGCAATGCGTTAAGAATAGGCAGCAAAATAAGCAACGCACCGAGAATTGCTAGGTTAAAAGATGAAAACAATGTGCTTGATGTGCTTATTACACCGATATTGGTTTGTGAAAAGTGCCCCTCGCTGGCGATGGTTAGTGGCACGGAGCCCGATAACCCTCCGTGCCAGACAATAAACCCCGAATACGCACTCGCCACTAAAATTCGATAGTCGACCTTAACTTGACGAGCGAGCGCTTTGGCAAATAGTGCACCAATGACTAACCCAAAACCCCAATTGATCCAACTGGCTAACATGGCGACTAGCGTGACCATCAAAATTGCAACTACAGGGGTTTTAGCCAAGGTTGCCAGTCTGTTTAGTGCATTGATACACACAGGTGTGCTTGCCAGCATGTAACCGCAAATTAAGATAAGCAGCATTTGCATAGCAAAAGTAAGCAAACGCCAGAACCCTTGTCCCCACGCTTCAACAACCTGAGTTGGTGAGAAGGGCGTGACGATACTTGCTAAAGCAAGTACGATGAGGGTGAGCATAAGAACAAACACAAAAGGATCGGGTAAATAACGTTCTACAAGGTTGCTAATGGGACGTGTAACACGGTAGAGCATAGATCATCCTGATATTATTTTTTGCTCAATGATAGCTAACATTTATGCTAAAAGTTAGTCTTTTAGGCTAAGTTTATGATATAGACTAAACAGTGTAATGCTTTTACCTATTGATTCTATTAGATTATTCTACTTGGCATGATACGTGTATTCTATAGTTAGAAATATAATTTATACATTTAGTAATTAACAGAGAGGATGCCATGGCAGCACAAGGTTCAGGCGGTAATGTGATCGCAGCAATTTGTAATATATTTTTCCCAGGATTAGGCCAGCTGGTACAAGGGCGTATTATCGCGGCGCTGATTTTTGCAATCGTGGTGTTTGGCGGCTATGCACTATGGTTCTTAGTTGTTCCACCAGTGATCGGCGCAGTCGTGCACTTATGGGCTATTATAGATGCTGCTAAATATACCAACTACTCAGGGTATGAGCGCCGTTAGCCAAGCTCCAAGCGTTAGCACGCTTAACATCGTTGATAAGACCACGCTACTAGCAAGTACGCTTTGCTGGCGTTGCAGTTGGCGTGCAACCAGATAGGCATTAACACCCAATGGTGAAGCACTCATAAGTGTGAGCACGGCAACCTGTTTGTGGGGGAGCGCCATTCCCCACCGAGCGGTGATATACACTACGAAAGGTAAAACGATCAGCTTTATGAGGCTTACCAGCAGTGCTTTTTGCCACGCGCCCCGAATAGAGTAATTGTTTAAACTTGCGCCAAGCGCAAATAAGGCACCGGCAATGGCTGGCTCGCAAAGTAGCGAGAGCCCTTCTTGCACCACACTTGGAATGACTAAGCCAACCAAATTACATAGTAGCCCTAAACTGATGCTAATCACGATGGGGTTGAGCAGTAAGGGGTTGAGTGCATCGCGTACACGCCCGTGCAGGTTAGCAGCAAAGGCAAAAGTACAGCTGAACAATAAAGCACTATGGAAGGTAATGATCATAAAGACCATCGCGCCATACTCAGCACCCAAACTGGCAATAATAATAGGTAGACCAACCAACACGGTATTTGAGTAAGTACACGCTAATGATAACGTCGCGCTATCACCGCGCTCTATCCGCATGACATATTTAAATATTCCGCAACTTAATAAATAGACGAGCAGTACTGGCAGATAGAAGCTGGCTATCACACGTAATGATAACGCCTGACTGAGATCTGCTTGATACATGTTTAAGAACAGAAAAACAGGGATGATCAAGTTGAAGATAAACAATCTCAAGCCATCAAGTGTGGCCGTACTAAAAACCTTGAACTTTGCGCAGCTATAACCCACTAGGACGACAAAAATGATTGGGAAAAGAATTACAAATGCGCTCATAGCCAGTCCGAAAATAAAATAGGGCGCTATTATCTCGGTTTGCATGGTGCGCCACAAGGCCTACCGAGTATAATAGCGCACAGATTATCGAGTAAGAGTTGAGAGTGAATTTTGGAGTACCAGTTTATTCGCGATCCGATCACCGGGTTTAGAGTGAAAATCAGCGATGAGCATATGCTGGTGGGTCGTTGGTTAAGTGAAGAGTTACCCTATGATGAGGTAATGCAGCTTGTTGCTGACGCTAAAGCTATGCACAAAGATAGCCCCGTGATTGTCAAAGAAGGAAAGGAAATACGTTTTACTTTGTCTGCCGATGAAGCACTATTTGAAGCACACGCTTTGTTTCACCAAGCTGACGATTTAAGTCATTATGCTGATGATGCACTGGAACTTGATGAACACGGCTTACTGAGTGGTTGTGGCTATGAAGACTTTATTGCGTTATTAGAGGCATGGAATCAGTTTATTCACCGCGCTTAGATACCATGCCCATAGACGTATCACTTAGGTGTGCCGTATATTTGCTCAGCACGATTAAACAACACCCAAGAAGTAAGAATATATTTGTCGTTCGATAGCGGTTTGTTACCTCTGTGGGTATGCGTGAAGTAACCGGGAGCGATCACCATAGTGCCTTTTTTCGGTGCTATTTTTTTCTGTTGGTAATAAAACTCGGTTTCTCCGCCTTCGGTGACGTCATTTAGATAGAACATAAATAGCAATACGCGGTGGAGGGCTTCGTTGTGACCTTGTTGAGGGTACACTTCGCTATGCCAATACGGGTAGCCGCCCTTGTTGACTTCATATTTTTGGGCTTGGATATTACCAAGACGAAACAGCTGCTGGACTAAAACGGGTAGTTGGGGTTTGCCCACTTCTGCAAAGTTGTCGAACGTCACATCAACGGGTTCTCCCGTTTTTGGGTGATAAACTTTCAGACCAAACGCACCGATTATCATAAATAAATGCTCTTCAATATATTTAAAGACATGTTGTGCGGTGACTTGTTGTATGTGCTGTAGATGCTGAGCGTATTCTGGGTGAGAATTCAAATACAGATCTTGACTCACTTTTTTGCTAAGGTCGATACCACCCGATGTAGTGCCTTGTTTTAAGTGTGGGCTTTGTTCAAAAAGATTAATAAACTGATCACAAAACTCACCGCTTAGCGCGTTGTCATAAACGCCTATAAAATCTGTCATTATTTTACCTACAGTTATTGGAATTATTATGTTGTCTGAAAAGCTGATGCCGCGATTTAGCGAAACCGACGTGCTTGGTCATATAAACAATACCGTACTCCCTGTGTGGTTTGAAGCCGCCAGAGTGCCTATTTTTAAAATATTCACCCCAGATCTTAATCCACATCAATGGAAGTTGATTGTAGCTAAGGTTGAGGTGGTATTTAAAGGGGAGTTGTTTTATGGCCAACAGGTGGAGATTAAAACGGCCATAGAGCATATTGGTAATAGCTCTTTTGTAATTGTACAGCAGGCGTGGCAACACGGTGAGTGTTGCGCCGAGGGCAAAACTGTCATGGTTCGGTATGATTTTTCAGCTAAATGCGCTCAACCGTTGTCACAGCAGGAGCGCGATCAGTTAACGAAGTTTATGGTTTGATCGTAGCCATTTTAAATTGATGACCTATCGCGGCTGAAATACATGGTTTAACCTGATAGCGGTAACTTGTTTTATCAGCCGTGGTGATCTTTTCAATTTCTAAAATTTCATAGTCATTTAATTCTATCACCCGGCTATGTTCGCTGTGCTCACAGCGAGAGCGAGCATCGGCTTCATTGTCGAAGATAAAGTTGGCTAAGATCCGTTTTACCTTTTTCTCGTAGCTACTGGCCTGCTGATCAATGATAGCTTTGGCTTCATCTAGCTCGGAAAGGGTACTTTCGAGCTCAGGCTTTTCTTTAATGGCCGCAGCGATTTCCTCGTCTGAAGACTTGATGACGTTTATGGTTAAGTCTGTTTCTATGTCGCCCACTATGTTGGTTACAGTTTGGCTAACGCCATACAGAACACCGGTATAGGTGGTTAGTAGCGTAAGTTGTATCAACAAAAATAGCCCAGCACCAAAACGTATAAAGCCGGTGATGATCCCAAAGCGATAACCCGGTGGGTGCCAAATAGTGTGTAGGCCAAAGGGCCGCAACAACATCAGCAGCAGAATATAGACAGGTATCGAAAATTGGATTAGCAGTAGCACCACAAGGCTGGTGATCACAAACCAAATGGGAACCGACAATAACACTGCAAAGTTATGGGTGTAGGGCAGGTGATCAGCACTTACTCCAGTGATATCGTTGACTAAACCGGACGCTTGCACCAACGCATAGTTGGCGACAAAACCATAAAATAACAAGATTACCGCTTTGCCCGGTAAACTATCCCAAATCTGAATAAATTTAGGCCAAAATTCACTCAACATGGCCACTAACACCAATGCAGTGATCCCTACCATTAAGCCATGGCTTTGTGCATCGTCCCAGAGGTAGACAAAACTGACGATAATCGCGAGCAAGTAACAGCGCTGAGCTAAGTTCAAGGAAGTCCAAAAGCCCGACAGGCGTGCTTGATAGTGTCGCAATCTATCCTTGATAGGCATGAAGTAGGGTAACTGTTGCATTGTAGTGGTTGGGTAGTGAAGGAATGTAGTTAAACTACATTCCTTTGGCTATTAAAGTAAAGGTTTTAGGTATTTTCCTGTATGAGATTGTGTACATTCAGCAACTTGCTCTGGTGTGCCAGCAATCAAGATTTGACCGCCGCCAGCCCCCCCCTCAGGGCCTAAGTCAACAATCCAGTCTGCAGTTTTGATCACATCTAGATTGTGCTCAATCACCACCACGGTGTTGCCATGATCGCGCAGTCGGTGCAGTACCACCAGTAACTGTTGAATGTCGTGGAAGTGTAAACCTGTGGTTGGCTCATCAAGAATATACAGGGTTTTACCCGTATCTCGTTTTGATAGCTCTCTGGCAAGTTTTACGCGCTGGGCTTCACCACCGGATAAGGTTGTTGCAGCCTGACCAAGACGAATATATGACAAGCCCACATCCATCAAAGTGGTGAGCTTACGGTTTATCGCAGGAATTTTATCGAAAAACTGCTGGGCATCTTCTACAGTCATTTCAAGTACTTCATGGATATTCTTGCCTTTGTACAACACTTCCAAAGTTTCTCGGTTGTAGCGCTTGCCCGCACAAATATCACAAGGTACATAAACATCCGGTAAGAAGTGCATCTCTACTTTGATAACGCCATCACCTTGGCATGCCTCACAGCGCCCGCCTTTTACGTTGAAACTAAAGCGGCCCACTTTGTAACCCCGAGAACGCGCTTCTTGTGTGCCAGCAAACAACTCTCGAATTGCGGTGAAAATACCGGTGTAAGTGGCTGGATTAGAGCGGGGGGTACGACCAATTGGGCTTTGATCAATGTCGATCACCTTATCGAAGTGATCTAGGCCCGTAATTGCTTTGTATGGTGCCGCCTCGGCTGTCGTTGCGCCATTGAGTTCGCTGTGTGCAAGTTTAAACAGGGTGTCGTTGATAAGCGTGGATTTACCTGAACCTGATACACCTGTGATACACGTCATCAACCCAAAAGGAATGCGCAAGTCGACGCTTTTTAGATTGTTGCCCGTTGCACCAATGAGTTCCAGCCACTTGTCATTGCATTGGTGACGTTGTGCGGGAACGGCAATCAATTTAGCGCCGCTGAGGTATTGACCTGTCAGAGATTTGGGGTTGTTGATAATATCGTCACGAGAGCCTTGTGCCACCACATGCCCGCCATGCACGCCCGCTCCGGGACCAATATCAATGATATGATCCGCCGCACGAATCGCATCTTCATCATGCTCTACCACAATCACGGTGTTACCTAAATCGCGCAGATGCGTTAGTGTGCTCAGTAGGCGGTCATTATCTCTTTGGTGTAGGCCTATTGAAGGCTCATCTAGGACATACATGACCCCAACTAAACCAGCTCCAATTTGACTGGCTAGGCGGATCCGCTGGGCTTCACCACCCGAAAGCGTGTCGGCGCTGCGCTCCAATGACAGGTAATTGAGCCCGACATTGATTAAAAATGACAGACGATCACGGATTTCTTTGAGGATCTTCTCAGCAATTTGCGCTTTTTGCCCCTGTAAGGTCAGTGACTCAAAAAACTCCATCGCCGCGCCAATGCTCATGGTGGTCACTTGAGGCAATGTGGTTTGTCCAATGAACACATTACGGGCTTCTTCGCGCAAACGAGAACCATGACAGCTTGGACAGGCCTGACTGGTTTGATACTTACTCAATTCTTCTCGCACAGAGCTTGATTCCGTTTCTCTGTAACGACGATTCATATTATTGAGTACACCTTCAAACTCATGATTGCGGGTGATCAAGTCGCCACGATCGTTTCGGTAGTTGAACGCGATTTTTGTTTTACCTGAGCCTTCTAAAATAACTTTTTGCGCATCGCTCGGTAAAGCTTGAAAGGGCACTTCTAAGTCAAAGCCGTAATGCTCAGCCACCGCTTGTAACATTTGAAAGTAATAAAAACTGCGTTTGTCCCAACCTTTAATCGCGCCACCGCTCAGGCTTAACTCAGGGTTTTGTACCACACGTTGTGGATCGAAATACTGACGTACTCCTAAACCATCACAGCTTTGGCAAGCACCAGCGGGGTTGTTAAATGAAAACAGTCTCGGCTCTAGCTCGGTCATGGCATAGCCACAGGTAGGACAGGCAAAATTGGCTGAAAAAATCATTTCTTCAGCATTTGGCTCGTCCATATTGGCAACCACCGCAATACCCGAAGACAGCTCTAGTGCAGTCTCAAATGATTCAGCTAAACGTTGCTGCAGACCATCTTTCACTTTAAAGCGATCAACCACCACTTCTATCGTGTGCTTTTTATGTAGCTCCAAGGTTGGCGGATCTGATAGGTCACATACTTCACCATCAATACGTGCTCGGATGTAACCTTGACTGGCCAGTTGCTCAAGTAACTTTACATGTTCACCTTTGCGGTTTTTAACAACCGGAGCCAATAGCATCAGTTTGCTGCCCAGAGGCTGTTCCAATACAGAGTCGACCATTTGACTGATGGTTTGTGCCGCCAACGGTAAATCGTGGGTTGGGCATCGTGGCTCACCCACTCTGGCAAAAAGAAGGCGTAAATAGTCGTAGATCTCAGTAATGGTGCCCACCGTTGAACGTGGGTTATGAGAGGTCGATTTTTGCTCAATAGAAATTGCAGGTGATAGACCCTCAATGTGATCCACATCGGGTTTTTCCATCAGTGATAAGAACTGGCGTGCGTAAGCCGAAAGCGATTCAACATAACGTCTTTGGCCTTCAGCATAAAGCGTATCAAATGCCAGTGAAGATTTCCCCGAGCCCGATAATCCAGTGATAACGATGAGTTTATCGCGTGGAATGGTGAGCGAAATATCTTTTAAATTGTGCGTTCGAGCGCCTCTGACTTCTATTTTATCCATTTTGACCTAATTACAGAGTTGAGTGGCAACGATTGTTAGCGCAACAGTATCGCATACTTTGCCAAAAATTAACTTATCTTTGCTAAACGTTCTACACTGGGGGGAGGGATCAACATTAGAGCGATTAGTTTTGTGCGTCTGATAGGGCCATGTATCGGCCTCTCACTGTTATTACTTTCTTGTGTACTCAATGCCAGCACTTCGCATTGTGAATTCATCGTGCGTTTTGAAAACTACTCTGCGCAATCGCAACAAGATGCACAATTACGTTGGCATGGCTTGGATGTAGACTTTGCCAAAAGTTTGCTCGAAGAAATGGGTTGCAGCCATCGGTTTGTCAGCGTTCCTTGGGGTCGCGCGTTAAAAATGCTTGAAGTCGGCGAGATTGACTTAATGCTGAGTGTGTCAAAAACCGCTCAGCGGATGCGCTTTGCCTATTTTATAGGCCCTCAGCGAATGGAAAATATTGTCTTTGCTACCAATGGGAAAAGGCCGTTTTATGTGCAGTCACTTGAAGAGCTGTTTTCACTAAGCATGCCTGTGGCCATCCAGCGTGGAGCCTATTATGGCGAAGCATTTGAAAAGAGGATGACACAAGAAGCTGATTCAGAAGATAAGTTTATCTATGTGCCAGATAATCAGCGCAAGCTCCATTTACTACGCAATGGACGCATCTCAGGCTTTTTAGAGGAAAAGTACAACATCATGTATCAGGTTGACCATAATCCTGATTTTATTGAGATTGAAATTGCCCCGTTGGTGGTTAACTCCGAACCCGTTTATATTGCCGTGAGTAAAGAGAGCGTAACGAAAGCGCAAATAGAGCAGCTAAAAGCAGCGTTTGAGCGATTGCGTAGTTCTGGAAAGTTAGCGCAAATTTTAAAAAAATATAAGTTAGACTGAGTTTTTTTGATAGACTGTGGCGCGCTAAACTGAGCAGAACTAAACGAGTACTATGTCTAATCAATCTTTAAATCTTCTGGAAAAACGCGCTGCGCTGTCACTGGCCAGTGTGTTTGCATTTCGCATGCTTGGGCTGTTTATGCTGATGCCCGTGTTGGCTATTTATGGTCAATCACTTGAGCATGTATCGCCAA
The DNA here is from genome assembly GCF_021654245.1 of Pseudoalteromonas sp. MMG022. Taxonomy (NCBI): domain Bacteria; kingdom Pseudomonadati; phylum Pseudomonadota; class Gammaproteobacteria; order Alteromonadales; family Pseudoalteromonadaceae; genus Pseudoalteromonas; species Pseudoalteromonas sp. MMG022. The sequence goes on from NZ_JAKFZQ010000004.1 coordinate 18,584, forward strand.
TGTGGATTGGGCTCGCTATCGGTGCATACGGTTTAACGCAAGCTTTGTTGCAAATTCCCATGGGGTGGTTGTCTGATAAGTTCGGCCGCAAGCCTGTGATTATATTTGGTCTGATGATATTTGCTTTAGGCTCGGTTATCGCCGCGTTGGCTGACTCGATTTATTGGGTGACCGTGGGGCGAGCCTTGCAAGGCATGGGCGCGATTGCCAGCGCACTACTTGCTTTGGCCGCCGATTTAAGTCGTGACGAACAGCGTCCAAAAGTGATGGCGGTCATAGGCATGTGTATTGGTTTAAGTTTTGCCTTTGCGATGTTACTTGGTCCTATGGTTGCAGCTGCGTTTGGTATTTCTGGTGTGTTTTGGCTCACCGCAGTGTTGGCATTATGTGGTATTGTCATCATCCTATTTGTGGTGCCCAGTGCTATCAACAAAGCACCAAAAGGCGATACTGTGGCAACACTGGTGGATATTCGCAAACTGAGTCGCCATCCACAATTGTTACGCCTAGACTTGGGCGTTATGCTACTGCATTTATCACTCACAACGATGTTTGTGGTACTGCCAGGGCAGTTGATAGCTGATGGCCTTAACGCAGATGCACATTGGCAGTTATATATTCCGGTTTTACTGTTAGCGTTTGTATTAATGGCACCGCTGATGATAATCGCCATTCGTAAGCAAAAAGAACGTGAAACATTTTTAGCGGCGATTGTATTGATCATACTGAGCACATTTAGCCTGACCTTGGTTGCTGATTCGGTCATTGGCATTGCTGTTTGTATGCTTTTGTATTTTGTAGCATTTAACTTTTTAGAAGCGACGATGCCAGCACTGGTATCGCGAATTGCTCCCGCTTCTCAGAAGGGATCCGCGATGGGGATTTTTTCGTCGGGTCAATTTTTTGGGGCATTTTTAGGCGGAATTTTAGGTGGTTACATCGCCCAGCACGGAGAAGCCAATGGAGTGTTTGCGGCAGTGGCCTGTGTTGGGGTAATATGGCTACTTATTGCATGGCGAATGCAGATCCCGCCCAAGAGTAAAATAATCAGCTTAATGACCGACCTATCTGAGCCTCAACAGGCGGAAGTGTTGGCCGATAAGCTAGTCGCATTACCAGGTGTGATCGAGGCGATAGTCGTGAGCGAAGAAAATCGCAGCTATCTGAAGATAGATGATAAAAAATTTGATTTAAACCAAGCTAAGCAAGTACTTGGCTTGCATTAATAGTGTGAGGAGAGGGTGCCATGGCACGCGGTGTAAACAAAGTTATTTTGGTTGGTAATCTAGGACAAGATCCAGAAGTACGCTATATGCCTAACGGCAATGGTGTTGCGAATATCAGTATTGCCACTACAGACAGCTGGAAAGATAAAAACACAGGCCAGTTGCAAGAACGCACCGAGTGGCACCGAGTGGTGTTATTTGGCAAGCTAGCTGAAGTTGCGGGTGAATACTTGCGCAAGGGCTCACAAGTCTACATTGAAGGTCGTCTACAGACGCGTAAATGGACAGACCAAAGTGGCCAAGAAAAATATACCACAGAAATCGTTGTTGATATGGGCGGTCAAATGCAAATGTTAGGCGGTCGTGGTGAGCAGCAAGGTGGCGCACCGTATCAAGGTGGCCAACAGCAGCAAAGCAACTATGGTCAGCAGCAGTACGCAAGCCAAGCGCCACAGCAGCAACAATACTCACAAGGTGCTCAGAGCCAACAGCAACCAAGCCAAGGCCACACACAACAAAGTGGTTATGCACCTTCGCAACAGAGTAACACTCATCAAGGAGGTGGTTTTGCACCTCAGCAGCCTTCACAACAAAGTGCACCACAGCAACAAGGTGGCTTTGCTCCTAAGCCTGCGCAATCAGGTGGCGCGTCTAACCCAATGGAACCGCCAATTGATTTTGATGATGATATTCCGTTCTGACCAAAGACAAAAATATAAATGTTGAAAACATTCCTGAAAGCCGCTATTGAGCGGCTTTTTTAATGCCCAAATAAAATAATCTGTACCTAATATTGAAAGTCATTCCTGCACCCATATCTCTTATCAAAATAGTCACCAGTTGTGTTTTAGTTAACGCGCTGACAAAGAGGGATAAAGGTGGAAATATCACTTCAGGAAATAACCAAAGATAACTATGAAGCTGTTTGTGATCTCGATGTTAAAAAAGAACAGGAAGAGTTGGTTGCATGCAATATGTGGTCTCTTGTTGAGTCCATGTTTAACGATGGTTATGTTACAAGAGCGATATACGCAGACAATGAAGCGGTTGGCTTTTTAATGTGGGTTAAGGAGTCTTTGCATAAAGTCTCAATCTGGCGCTTTATGGTCGATCAAAATCATCAACAAAAAGGCATTGGCCGCGTGGCTTTAAAGCTTGCCTTAAGAGAGATAAGAACATACCAAGACCTTAAAGAAATTGAAATTTGTTACATGCCACACAACCCCGTTGCAAAAGCCTTTTATGCAAGTTTTGGGTTTGTTGAGATTGGTATGGATGAAGCCGATGAAGAAATGCTCGCAAGTATCAAGCTGTAACGATCGCTTATAAATGTTTATTAAAGCTAGACAATAAAAAGGCCTTCATTGAAAGACCTTTTCATTTGCATCATATTCTAAGCGGCAAGGGTATAAATATATTCATACCTAATTATGCATTATTGTTGTTCGTGAATGATGATTAGCTGCTTTTAAACAGCAACAAACTCTACATAATAAATCGTTTTGCCTACCACTGTGATATTGATAAGCGCATGCATGAGCACACAGGTTAGAATTGAGTTGGTATGCATTCTTGCCAGACACAGCATGATCCCCTGACAAAATATAATAGCAATCAGGTATAACTCGTACTGAGGATGTACCATACCCCATAGTAAAGAGGTAACGATCACCGCACCTGCGGGGCGTAAAAATGAGCGTGAAAAACCATGGAACAAATAACCACGAAAGAATAGCTCTTCAAATAGAGGCGCAATCACTATCACTGCGATTAACAGCAACCATAGTGCATCGGCTGAAGTATAAAGCGACACCGCATAGTCATCCGCAAAGGGTTTACCCATGGCATACATGATTGTGTGGCTAACTAGCAGAAATAATGCTGTTACACCTAGCCACTTAGCCAAATCGGGCATGGAAGAGGCTTTGACAGCTAAATATTGTAAGAAGTCTTTTGTTCCGAATCGGACCAGCGCAAATATCAAGGTCGAGCAGACCAGAAAAGAGGCGAAAGTGGCAACGGATACAACCCAGGCATCACTCGCCTTGTTTCCCGCAGCCAATTTTGCGGCATCTACATAGTGCGAAGAAACACTGTCTTGCACCAATATAAATAAGAAAAGAATGAGCGCTCCACCAAGTAAAGTGCCTATAAAGCCAAAGTAGTGATCGGTTTGTCTAATCATTAGAATATTCCTTATAGTCATAGCAGACATTTGTTTATAACGTTAATCATTCAATTCACGTTTATCCATTACCAGCCACACTAACTACCAGCGCAGATCACAGCCACGCAGCATTTAGTCGTTGATATACTTTCCATGTAATAGGCACGATATTGATAAATAGTGAGTTGTTGTAGTAATGGTAAGAATAGCGCCGTAGTGAATAGGGTTCATGCTCTACCATATGGAGATGACATTAACACAGAGATAACACTTTAGTAATATGAATTATGTAATAACTTATTACAGAAAAACAGTACAAAGCGAGATAAGATGGCTCTTCAAGACTAGTACAGTTGAGTTCTACCTGCTACCTGATAGTTCATACAGGACGAGCAAAGGCAGTGGCTTTTCCTGTTACCTGACAGTTCCTACAGGCAGGGTGAAAATATCGCATTTCCAAGGACCTAAAAAGCGCTTTTTAAGGGCGCTTACTCTTCGCTGTTCTCGCATCAAAAAGCTGCATAATCACAGCCATTAAATTATTGCCAAAAGCCCATTATTACTAGCTTCTCGGGATCATTAAGCAGCGCCAGTCGATTTATTTTAACTTCCTAAACACGTCATGATTACCATAAAAAATTGCAATAGTTCTTAGTGTGCGTCAACGGCGTATACGGCGGCCATATGGCGTCAAAATCCCACCCTTAACACCTACCTAGTATTTATCCCAGTACTGCTCAATCACCACATCGTAGACAATTTGTTCAAGCATGTATTGATGCACTCCATACATTGCACCTTCTTTTATGAAGCTAGCTCAGCTTAGACAGCTTTACTTATTGAATAAGGATAAAAAGGTGTGAGCACTTACTTATATAAGTGTTGGGTGAGTTTCAATATGACTGCAAACCTTATCTTTAAAGCAAGTAAGTAACGCTGAAGGCAAGGGGAGCGCTTTGGTTCGTTGGCATCATTTTTTTGAAAAATGAGGCGGTAAATAGAGTGCTAATTGTGTGCGGCTTTTATGACTTAGGTACCAGCATTAAATGTGATGCAGCGGTGCTTTAGAGCGACACCTAAACACATGGTTAGTGAACAAGTTCTAATAAAACAATAATAAGGGAAGCAATATATGCCTGAAGCATTTAGCTTAAGATTGGACAATGAACAGGTGCCATTTAGCAATCTGGTAGAGATTGTACAGTGGCACTTGCAGCGTCATCCAGATCGAGAGGTGTTTCAATTTCTTAAAGACGGTGAAGTTGAGTGTCACCCTGTAAGCTATTTTGAATTAGATCAAAAAGCCAAAGAAATTGCGGTGCAATTGTTGAGTGAAGCTCAGTGTGGAGATAGAGCTCTACTTGTTTTGCAAAATGGCATTGACTTTATTACAGGGTTTTTTGGCTGTTTATACGCTGGGATATGCGCCGTACCTGTTTACCCACCTCAAAATCGCCAAGCGTATTTAGAGCGACTAGAGATGATAGCTACGGACTGCCAAGCACGTTTTGTGCTGGGGACCCGTGATTACTTCGACAATGCCCAGTCGCGTTTAGAAGCGTTTGAAACGCTTGGCAAGGCAACAAAAATAGCGGTTGATGAGCGTGAAGAAGATACCTCAGGTTATGTATTACCTGCTCTGAATCAAGACAGTCTAGCCTTTTTACAATACACCTCAGGCTCAACGTCAGCACCGAAAGGAGTGATGGTCACGCATGGCAATCTGATCAACAACATTGCATCGATGCAATCATGTTTTGGTCATGATGAGCAAACGATCATCGCCTCTTGGTTACCCATGTTTCATGATATGGGCTTGATTGGTGCCGTGCTACAGCCGATTTGTATTGGTGGCAAAGTGATTGCCATGACGCCAGCAGCGTTTCTACAAAAGCCCATGCGTTGGTTAGATGCCATTTCAAAGTACCGAGCAACCTCTTCTTTTGCCCCTAACTTTGCCTATGACCTGTGTGTGAGCAAGGCCACAGAGGAAGATCTACAGCGTCTTGACCTATCGACTTGGACCATGGCACTCAATGGTGCCGAACCCATAAAACCTGAAACAGTTAAAGCTTTTGCTAATAAGTTTGCACCATGTGGATTACATGCGAACACGATGTACCCGGGCTATGGTTTAGCTGAGGCGACGCTGTTTGTATCGGGTGCCCAGCGCCTGAGCGCACCGCAGTTTTTAGAGGTTGCAGTCTCTAATTATCAGCACAGAGATTTAGTCAAACCAGTGACAAGCGGCGGCGCAACCAGAGAACTAGTCAGTTCAGGTATCCCTAGTCCTTACAACGATGTAGTCATTGTTGATCCAGAAGATCACAGTCGTTTGACAGACGGTCAAGTCGGCGAGGTGTGGGTTCGAGGTGAGAACGTGGCATCTGGATATTGGCAGAATGAAGAGAAAACCATTGAAACCTTTAGAGCCACAATCCGCGGCGAAGGCGATGTTCATTACATGCGTACCGGTGATTTGGGCTTTATCCACCAGCAGCATCTATTCATTTGCGGTCGTATCAAAGAGCTTATCATTATTCGTGGTGCGAACTTCTACCCACAAAACATCGAACAAACATTACAAAACAATATAGATGGCTTAAAACCCAATGGTGGCGCGGCATTTACGATTGAGCATGAAGGTGAAGATGCGCTGGTAATTGTACAAGAAGTTGAAAGAACTTGGCTGAAAAAGGTAGACCCAGAAGCCGTAGCCCAGCAAGCGCGCGCTCTGATTGCCAGTGAGTATGGCTTGTCGCTACACGCGTTTGTCATGATCCGTCCGATGACCCTACCAAAAACATCCTCAGGGAAAATACAACGTGCTCGTGCCAAGCAATACTTTGCAAGCGGCGAACTTAAGGTGGTATCAGAAACTATCTTCACAGCGGCTTCTAAAAACAGTGAATCAGCGCATACGCTTGATATTAAGTCATTCGGCCTCAGCTCTGAACTTGCTGATGTGGTGTTGGGTTTAGCGCTACTGATCGCACACAAGGCTAAACTACCCGTTGCACAACTGGATATTGAACAATCGATTATTCACACCGGCTTGGACTCAATTACTCTGAACAGCCTAGTGGCAACGGTTAAAAATGTATTTGGTGTGACCTTATCACTTGGTGAGTTGTTGCAATCGAGTTCGCTACTGGATATCGCACAAAACATCGTTGAGCAAAGACAAGATGGTCAAAGCGCACCGTTGCTTGCGCTAAAGCAGCACAATTACTCGCAGCACGATGCATTTGACCTCAGCGTTAACCAAATGCAGATGTGGTTATTGCACCAAAAAGCGCCTCATAGTGCGGCGTACAATGTGCCTATGTGCTTACAAGGCCAGTTTGACAAGGTACAACTTGAGCTGGCGCTTACAAATATGCTTGAAGCAAACCCTATTTTGCGTACGCATATCTCGTTTAATGCTCAGCAAAACAAGTGGCAGCAGCGCATTTTACCTATGCCAGAAGTGACATTGATTGAGCACAGTGAAGTGTTAGCATCAGCTGAACTGGCGCGAAGCACAATTGCTGAAGCCGCACAGCAACCTTTTGATTTAGAACATGAGCCTTGCTATCGCTTTGAGTTGTTCCCGCTTGAAGATGGTAGCCAGTGTCTATTGTTGACCTTCCACCACATGGTGGTTGATTTAACCTCAATGCTGGGATTAACCAAGGCTCTGTTGGCACAGCTTAGCGGTCAGGGTGTAGCACCACTGAACACGAGCGCCAGTTACCAAGACTTCATCGCATGGCAGTGTGAACAAGGGGAATCAGAAAAGGGCCAAAACGCTGCCCGTTACTGGCAAGAAAAGCTCGCCGCTGATTTACCTGCATTGCAATGGCCAATGCGAAATAGCCAGCCACAAATGACGCCAGGACAAGGTACGTCATTTGAGTTTGCAAGCGACTTTAGTTCGGCTGAGTTGAGCCAAGCATGTAAGCAGTTGGGGTGTACACAAAACAGCTTTATTTTTAGTGCATACCAGTTGTTCTTGACTAAATTGTGCCACGAACGCCAATTTGCAGTAGGTATTTTGAATACGGGGCGTATTGCGCCAGAGTTCCTTGATTGCACGGGGTACTTTGTTGAGCCACAAGTATTTTTAGCCAATGTTGGTCTGAATGCTTCATTCTGTGAGTTGGTTGCGCAGACGCAACAACAGCTCTTTACTATGGTTGAACATGCGGGTAGTTCGTTACAAAGCATGTTGGCGCAGGAAAGCAAGCATGAGCAATCGTTACAAACCTTGTTTACCTTCTATCCGCATCAAGCACATGCCATTGCACCGTTTAATGCAGCTATGGAGCCTCGTGTTATTAGTGGCTGTGAAGCTTATCAACATATTCCTTTGCCTTCTTTAGGGGCGCAGTTCGATTTATCACTGATAGCAGCCGATGACGGCGAGCAATTACAGTTCAGATTTGAATATCACAATGAGCTGTTCAACGAGCAACATATTGCTAAGTTTGCTGAGTTTTTCAGTCATGTGATGGGCGCTTTGGTCAAACAGCCTAACTTGCGCTCAGAGCAGCTTGCCTTACAACCAACGCAAGCCCATGACCACGCATGCTTGCAAGCCAGCTTTACGACCAAGGACTTTGCTCAGCAGGGCCATGTGCATGAGCTGTTCACCAAGCAAGCACAGCGAAATCCAGATGCAATAGCCTGTCGTTTTGGCAATGAGTCTTTACGTTACAGCGAGCTTGAGGCCAAGGCCAATGGCTTAGCTAAGTTACTGATTGAGAAAACCAACCACCAGGACCCTGTGGGTATTTATGCCGAGCGTTCGTTGGAGCTTGTAGTTGCGATTGTGGCCTGTTTAAAGGCGGGTTGTCCCTATGTACCTATCGATCCAACTCAACCTGACGAACGTGTAGCAACAATCATTGATACCGCAAAAATTGCACTGCTGCTGAGCAATCAGCCACAGCTGCCGTGTGATGTGCAAAATATCACGCTGGACGTTACCCAGATTGACTCATTGGATGCCGATGCTGTGCCAGTACGTGCAATTACAGAGCGCGACCTTGCTTATATCATCTTTACTTCAGGGTCCACGGGTACTCCCAAAGGGGTAATGAATAATCATGGCGCAATTCGCAACCGTGTACTGTGGATGCAAGACGAGTATCAGGTTACACACAACGATGTGATCTTACAAAAAACCCCTTATACCTTTGATGTATCGGTGTGGGAATTCTTGCTACCTCTGATCAGCGGTGCAACCTTGGTATTGGCAAAGCCACAAGGACACAAAGACAGTGATTACTTGAGTGATTTAATCGCACAGCAAGGTGTCACTTTATTACACTTTGTACCATCGATGTTAGAGGTGTATCTGGGTAATCCAAATACCCAATTGGCAAGTGTTAGAGATGTCTTTTGTAGTGGTGAAGCCTTGTCGGTCGATTTGCAAAACCGCTTCTTTACTCGCTTTGCTCACAGTCGGTTGCACAATCTTTATGGCCCAACTGAAGCGGCTATTGACGTGACATACTGGCAGTGTGATCCACACTCGCAAAGTGCATTCGTGCCAATCGGTCGCGCTATCGACAATATCCAGCTTTATATATTGGACGCTGAGTTACAGCCCGTACCAGCAGGTTGTTTAGGGGAGCTTTACATTGGCGGAATTGGCTTAGCCAATGGCTATGTGAATCAGCCAGAGCTGACAGCTACCACCTTTATTGATAATCCCTTTGTTGCGCAAGCCGATGCCAAAATGTATCGCACTGGCGATCTCGTTCGTTACGAGAAAAACGGCGTGATTGAATATGTAGGACGTACAGATTCACAGGTAAAAGTGCGTGGTTTTAGAATCGAGCTAGGCGATATTGACGCGCATCTGCTGGCGATTGACCAAGTGCTGGAAGCGGTCACGATAGTGGTGGGTGAAGGCTCGGACAAACAACTAGCGTCTTATGTGGTGCTAAATAGTGAACTTGATAGCGACCACATCAAAGCCATGTTGGGTGCAACACTGCCACAGTATATGGTACCAACTTACATCACGGTCATGGATACCATGCCAATTAATACGAATGGCAAATTAGACCGCAAAGCCTTGCCTGCACCTCAGTTGACACTCAATGAAAGCGACTATGTTGCACCTGAGTCTGAACATGAGCAGCAACTGGCCAATATCTGGGCGCAAGTACTGAACCTTGATGTGAGCGCTATCAGCCGTACGCATAACTTTTTTGACTTAGGTGGCCATTCATTAGCCGCTGCAAAGGTTGCAACACTGGCTAAGCTAACGATGCGCAACGTATTTGACGCGCCAGTTTTAGCACAGCAAGCGCAATACTTAGACGCTCAGGCGACTGACGTACAAGCACCTATCACAAAAATTGAGCGAGATAGCGAACGCTTTGCGCTGTCACCTGCGCAGTCACGTCTTTGGTTCCTTAACCAGTTCCAAGATTTGGGGGGCGCATACAATATTCCTACTGTGCTGCAGTTAACAGGTCAGCTGGATGAAAAGGCTTTACTGAGTAGTATTGAGCAGGTGGTCGCGCGCCACGAAATCCTTCGCACGTGTTACGCAAGTGAAGACAATGTGCCTTATCAATATGTTGTACAAGATATCAAGTTTGCGGTTGAGCAGCTTGATTGGAGCAGCCTGAACGATGCGCAGCGTGATGACGCCAGAGCACAGTTTATGGCGCAACATGCACAAAGCGCCTTTGACCTTGCCACTGAATTACCGATTAGAGTCGCACTTATCAAAGAGCAAGCCCATTGCTACACGCTTTGTATTTGTTTGCACCATATTTCTGCCGATGGCGTCTCGTTAGCGCTACTATTACAGCAGATCAGTGCATATTACATGCAGCAAGAGTGCGACTTAGAAGCGCCACAGTTACAGTATTTAGATTACTGCCAATGGCAAGCGAAGCGCTTATCAGACGAAGCGTTTACAGCCCAACAGCTAACGTTTTGGACCAAGCAGTTACAAGGTCTCAAGCCTTTATTGCCACTACCAACGGACCGTCCAAGACCAGCTCAGCAAACGACTGCGGGTGAATGTGTAGCGCTGAACTTTGATAACGAAGTAGTTGCTAAGCTACAGCGCATTGCCACCGAGCACAATGCTAGCTTGTACATGGTGTTAATGAGCGCTTACAAACTGTTGCTATCAATCTACAGTACAGAGCAAGACATTGCTGTTGGTACACCAGTATTGGGTCGTGGTCATACACAACTAGATGATGTATTCGGGTTCTTTGCTAACACCGTGGTGCTACGTAATGAGATTGACAGTAATGCAACGTTTGCACAGTTGCTGGCACAAGTAAAAGAAACCACGTTGGCGGCCTTTGAGCATCAGGATTTACCGCTGGATATGCTTATTGAAGCATTGCAAATACCACGTAGTTCCAGCTACAGCCCATTATTCCAAGTGATGTTTAGCCTAGAGCAACAGCAAGATGTAGGGACTTTATTTGGTCAGCAGTTAAAAGTAGCGCGCGTATCTCGATTGCATCAGGTTGCTAAATTTGACCTATCAATGATGCTAGAGCAGCACAATGCGGGTGTATCGGGTTATTTAGAGTTCAATACAGACTTATTTGACAAGCACACCATTGCGCAATTTGCTAAGCACTTTACTACTTTGCTGGATGCGATTTCGACCCGCTATGACCTTGATAAGGTGGCGTTGAAAGAGCTGAACTATCTGCAACAGCCTGAGCTTGAGCTTTTAGCGCAGATGAGCGAGGGGCCTGCGGCGGTATTTAGCAGTGTGACCGAACAATTTGACCAGCAAGTTGCTTGTCATCCAAATAAAGTCGCCGTGTCATGTGGTGACTCCAGCATGACCTATCAACAACTGGCAGAGCGTGCCAATCAGATTGCCAATGTACTGATAGATAAAAATATCACAGGTGCAGTAGGGGTTAGCCTGAAGCCGAGTTGCGAAGCTGTTGTGGCGTTACTGGCAGTGCTAAAAGCGGGCGCACATTATGTGCCGTTGGATAGCCAGCTACCAGCTCAACGCATGGACCATATCGTCAACGAAAGCGCAATGTCACATGTGTTGGTGGATGACGCTAGCGAACAGGCATTTTCTGAGCGCAACGTTATCAACGTGCATCAGGTTTCAACGCAAGTTTCTGTTGAACTTAAATCTAGCAATTGCGCTGATGACCTTGCCTATTTGATGTTTACCTCGGGGTCAACGGGCGCACCAAAAGGGATCACCATCCGTCATGGCAGCATCACTCGTTTGGTTAAAGATGCCAGCTACGTTGAGCTGAATGAGCATACGGTGATGCTGCAGGCTGCTTCGTTGTCTTTTGATGCTGCAACATTTGAGATCTGGGGCGCATTGCTCAATGGCGGACGCTTAGTGGTGCACAATGATGACGTAGTGTCTTGCCAATCATTACAAGCGCTGAATGAAGTAAATACTGCATGGCTCACGGCGTCGCTTTTCCATCAATTGGTTGATGAAAATCCTCATTGTTTGGCATCGCTTAAGCAATTGCTAGTCGGTGGTGATGTGGTGTCAGCAGAGCATGTTGCCAAAGCCTACGCCAGCAATCCAAATATTCAAATCATTAATGGCTATGGCCCTACCGAGTCAACCACTTTTGCCGCAACACATCGCATTCACGCCGAGTCTATCGCTTGTCCACGCGGCAGCATTGCAATCGGTAAGCCGATTAACGGGACTCAGCTGTATGTATTGGATGCGCACCAGCGTCCTGTACCGTTCAATGTTGCGGGCGAGTTGTACATCGGTGGTTTGGGTTTAGCGACGGGCTACATCAATCAGCCACAACTAAATGAGGCGCAATTTGTTGAGTGCGCGCCATTGGGTGGACAGCCACAACGCTTGTATCGCTCGGGGGATTTAGTGCGCCGTTTACCAAGTGGTGACATTGAGTTTATTGGCCGTGCCGATGAGCAGGTGAAGCTGCGTGGTTTCCGTATTGAGTTGGCAGAAATTGACGCAGTTTTGGCCGCTTTGGCGAGTGTTGACAACTGTGTCACTCTGCTGGTGGACGATATGCTGGTGAGCTATGTGGTGGCTAAGCAAGGTGTCGAGGCATTGCGTGAGCAGCTACAGCAGGTGCTACCTAGCTACATGGTGCCAACCTTTATCATTGCACTTGATAGCCTGCCGCTGACGCATAACGGCAAGTTAGACCGCAGAGCATTGCCTGATTACAAAACATTTATTCAGGATATGAGCGATGATGCGCCTGTAAGTGAACAAGAATCAGCCCTTGCAGCATTGTGGGCGCAGCTATTGCCGCTTGGGGAGCAAGCGATAGGCCGCAGCAGTGATTTCTTTGCCTTAGGCGGACACTCACTCCTGGCTGCAAAACTGGTTGCCAAATGTAATAAAGAATTGAACATGCAACTGAGTGTGCGCGAGATTTTTGATAATCCGACACTTTCAAGCATGGCTGGCAAGTTACAACCACTGGACAGTGTAACGCCACTAACTAAAGCCGATAGAAAGCAATCGCACGGTTTATCTTATGCGCAATCTCGCTTGTGGTTCCTCTCTTCCATCGACAATGCGGCGGGTGCATACAATGTACCGCTGACGATTAAACTCAGTACCGACACGCACAAGGTGGATGTCTCGCGTTTACGTCAAGCGGTACATAAATTGGTTGCCCGCCATGAGGTGCTGCGTACTGCGTACCGCGCCCAGCAAGGGGTGCCTAAACAGGAAGTAATGACCGTCGAAGCGGCTTTGGCGCAGCTAGATATCCCGCTATATCAGGCGCAAGAGCTTGAGCACAGCATTGAGCAATTCATGCATACGTTTAATGGTGCGCTGTTCGATTTAAGCAATGGCTTGCCGATTAGAGCAGCAATTGTACAAGAGTCTGAAGACACACTTTATCTGGCGCTGTGTATTCATCACATTGCCACCGACGGCAGCTCGATGGCGTTGATTGGTCAGGAGTTAGCAGAGCTATATCAACAAGATAAAGCCGAGCTGGCCTATCAATACCTAGACTACAGTCAATGGCAACAAGCGACCTTAGAGCAAGGTAAGGCACAACAGCAACTGGCTTATTGGCAAGCGCAACTCGCTGACTTGCCACCACGGCTCGAGTTGCCAGCGGACTATGCACGTCCAGCTGAACAATCTTATCAAGGTGCCTGTTTAGAAGTATCACTACCTGAGCAGGTGAGTGCCTCATTAGAGCGTGTAGCGCACAGCCACGGGTGCAGTATGTATATGGTGATGTTGGCTGCATACCAGTTGTTATTGGCTAAATATGCGGGTGAGCAGGATATCGCTGTAGGCACCCCCATTGCGAACCGCCCACTGGCTGAGCTGGAATCAATGGTTGGCTTCTTTGCAAACACTTTGGTGCTGCGCAATCAAGTCAATACAACACACACGTTGCCTCAGTTACTTGAAGCAACACGGAAAACGACGTTATCAGCCTATGCTCACCAAGATTTACCATTTGAATTCTTGGTAGAGAAGTTACAGCCACAAAGAAGCTTAAGCTACAGCCCATTGTTCCAAGTGATGTTTAGTTTGGCGCACGATGACCAAAGCGCACTAGAGTTTACAGGACTTCGAGCGGATAAGCAGCAGTACGCACATCAGGTGTCAAAGTTTGACTTGTCGTTCATGTTGTCACACAACAATGGTGCTATCAGCGGCTACATCGAATATAGCACGGACCTGTATCGCGCCAGCACTATTGCCAGAATGTGGCGTCACTATGTGTGCATTCTAGAGCAGCTAGAGTCGGCGTGTGCGCAGCAAAATACCGTAGGCAGCATCGTATTGGATTATCCACAACAATTGGATAGTCAATATGCACAGCTTAATGGCGTTGTCAGCGAGCAAGCAGCGACACCTGCAATACTCGCAGAGCTATTTGCACAGCAATGCCAGAAAACGCCAAATAAGGTTGCTGTACAAAGTGGTGATGAGCACTTGACCTATGAGGACTTAGCGCAGCAGGTCAATGTGGTTGCTAACCGTATCCTAGCCACTGGGGTTGAAGGTAATCGCCCAGTCGCGGTGTACTTAACTAGAAGCATTGACCTGTTGATCACGTTACTTGCCATCCAGCAAGCAGGGGCTTTCTATGTGCCGCTGGACCCAAATTATCCGCCGCAGCGTGTGGCTGATATTTTGGCCGATGCACAGCCTGCCTTGATAGTGACACAACAAGGTTTAGCGCAGCGCTTAGCTGATGTAGATGCGAAGATGCTCTACATAGACGAAGCGATGTATGTGGCTGACTTTACGCCTTGTACTTTACTACCAGCGCCGACGGACACGGCATACGCAATCTACACCTCAGGTTCAACGGGTAAGCCAAAAGGGATAGCCATTAGTCATCACAATGTGGCGGCGCTAATAGACTGGGCGACTCAAGAATTCAGTGCACAGCAGCTTAGCCAGGTGCTTGCGGCGACCTCAATTTGTTTCGACTTATCAGTGTTTGAGATGTTTGTTCCACTGTGTGTTGGTGGTTGTGTGAACATCGTAGACGATGCGTTGGCTTTAGCTAATGGCCAAGACTACAGCGGCCTGACGCTTATCAATACCGTGCCTTCGGCCATGACCGCGTTATTGAGCTTAAACAAGCTACCTACATCGGTGAGCACCATTAACTTGGCGGGTGAACCTTTGGCCCGAGAACTGGTAGATGCGCTTTATGAACGTGCGCACGTGGAATGTGTATACAACCTCTACGGGCCATCAGAAGACACTACTTACAGCACCTATGTATTAGTACCTAAAAACCAAAAGGCTAAGCCAACGATTGGTCGCCCAATCAAAGGCACACAGGCTTATGTGATGGATAGCGATCACAATCGCTTACCCATCGGGGTAACGGGCGAGCTTTATCTGGCAGGTGACGGGGTAACGCAAGGGTATCTTAATAACCCAGCACAAACACAAGCTGCGTATCTAGAGATAGCGGGGACACGGATGTACAAAACGGGCGACAAAGTTCGCCTACTAGATAGCTATGAACTTGATTATTTGGGCCGTATTGATCATCAAGTGAAACTGCGCGGTTTTAGGATTGAACTGGCTGAAATTGAGCATGTTATCCACGGCATCGATGCAGTGAAACAGTGTGTAGTGGTGGTGAATCAGCAGCAGGCACAACAACCTCAGTTGGTTGCCTTTGTAACACTGCACGATGAAGCGTCGGATGCAGCACAGGTCAGTAAGCGGATAGCCGCGCAAACGGCAGCTTGCTTACCGGATTACATGCAGCCTGCACATATCGCAATCGTAAGCGAATTGCCGATGTTGCCCAATGGCAAGATTGCTCGCGGACAGCTTGCCCAGCAACCAATAGATATTGTTAACAACAGCTCAGGTGAACGTCCAAGCACGGAGTTTGGAGTGCAGCTAGCTGCACTGTGGGCCGAGTTGATAGGCAGCGATGATGTCTATCTATCAGACCACTTTTTCGAACTTGGCGGTCACTCTTTACTTGCTGCGCAGTTGGTCAGCCGAGTGGAAGAGCTATTTGCCGTACAACTAACCATAAAAGATGTTTTTCAGCATCCAACATTACAAGCACAAATCGATCTTATCGCACTCCTCAAAGCCTCTATGGATGTTCATTCACAAGCATGTTTAGACGACGAGGTGGAACAACAGGAAGGTAGTATATGAGTATTAATCAGCTATTAAACGAGCTCACGCAGCGCGGTATCAAGCTGTGGGTTGAAGGTGACAAGCTGCGATTCAAGGGCCCTTCGGATGGTCTTGATGATGCACTTAAAGAGAAACTGGTCGCGTTCAAACCTGAGTTAATGAACTTGTTATCAAGACAAGCACAATCGGCAGCACCAAAGAGCAACAACGAGTTAGTTATTGATAAAAGTGCACTCTCGTTCACGCAGCAGCGATTGTTGTTCATGAATGACATGCTAGGTGCTTCAGCGTCTTATAACTTACCAAGTGCCTATCGCCTTGAAGGACAAGTTGATGTTGCGCGACTCAAGCAAGCGTGGCAGCAATTAACGCAGCGTCATGAAGCCCTACGTACCGCTTTTGTTAAACAAGAAGGTGAGTACAAAGCACAGGTTCTAGATGCCGTACAAGTACACTTTATCGTCGAAGATTGCACCCAAGATGCAGCAAGAGTTGAGCAAGTTAAACAGATGGCGACAAATCATGTGTTTGATTTATCAAATGGTCCTTTGGCTGTTATGACCTTGATACAAACAGGGCCTGCCAGTCATATCTTGCTACTTAACATGCATCATATTGTGACCGATGGCTGGTCGAACGGTGTGCTTTGGCGCGATTTCTGGCGGCTATACCATGGTGACGATAGTTTGGCAGAGAGCCCCGTTGCAGCAAGTTACGCTGACTTTGTGGCTTGGCAAATGAATTGGTTACAAAGCCCTCAGTTTGAGCAACAGCAGCAATTTTGGTTGCAGTATCTACAAGACGCGAATACATCGCTGGACTTACCACTGGATTTTGCACGCCCAGCAACACCGGATTATTGCGGTAAAGTGGTGCCGTTTGAACTCAGTGCTGACACTGCTGATAAGTTGGCTCGTTTTAATCAGCGCCATGGTTCATCGGCGTTTATTACGCTCCTTTCATCGCTGTTTTTGCTGCTTGGTAAATATACTGGGCAAACAGACATCTGCATTGGCACCTCTGTTGCGAACCGTAAAAAGACCGATTGGGAGTCAGTCATCGGCTTTTTCTCAAACGTAATTGTGCTTAGAGGTCAGCTTGAAAATGAGCAAAGCTTGGCGCAGCTTACCCTAGCTGTGCGCGATAGCGTGCTTAACGCATTTGAACACCAGGACTTTCCATTTGAGAAAATTGTAGAGAAGCTACATCCAGAAAGAAGTCTGAGCACCAATCCGCTGTTTCAAGTGATGTTTAACTATGAACAAGAGGAAGCGGGCGATAACACGTCTACGGCGGGCTTGACCATTAACGCTGAGGCGTTAACACAAGAGGTTTCTAAGTTTGACCTCACAGTAACGGTTAAGCGTCAGGGCGACAAGTTATACGGTGGTATTGAGTATGCTACGGCATTGTTCAAGCACGATACGGTTGAACGCTTGGCACAGCTATACAGCCAAGTATTGTCACAGTTGCTAGACAACGATGCTCAGCGTTATGCCGATTTAAGCCCATTAAGCGAGGATGCCCAGCAACACATACTGTCAGATTTTAATGGCCCAGATCTAGAGTTTGACCGCCACACCACGATAGAGCAGGTGATCACCGCTAAAGCGCTAGAAATGGGTGACGCGCAGGCGCTACAAGACCACCAGCAGAGTTTAAGTTACAACGAACTGATGCAGCGCGTATCTGTGATGACTCAAAGCTTGTTGTCTCACGGCGTTAAAAAAGGACAGTTTGTTGGTATCGCACTTGATAGAAGTGTTTCTATGGTGGTTGCGATGCTTGCCGTAATGCGTTGTGGCGCGGCTTATATCCCTATTGATGTGAACTTCCCAGCCACTCGTAAACAGCAAATTTGCGACGATGCTCAACCGGCTTGTGTGATCACCGCGCAAAAGGATGAAGTTGAGGTTTATTGGTCTTGTCCTACCTTGGCATTGAGCGATGTGGATTGGCAGGCACTACCGAGCAACATTGAAGCGATGCGACCAGAGGTCGACGGTGAAGATTTGGCCTACATGATTTATACCTCGGGCTCCACGGGTAAACCAAAAGGCGTTATGGTGAGCCATGCCAATGCTATTAATCTATTCTGTGGTTTAGATCAGTCACTTGCTAAGACTTTTGATAAGGTGGAAGGGCAACCTGTTTTTCGTGCCTTGACCAGTATTTCGTTTGATATTTCGGTGCTGGAACTGTTTTGGACATTAGCCAATGGTTTCAAGGTTATCATAGAGCAAGACCACTTTACCTCGTTAGCTCAGCAAAGTACGGCCAAGCGTAAGACGACGCAAATCAATCAGGCGGCAAAAGCACTTGATTTCAGCATGTTCTACTTCGCGTCAGATCAAACCACAGAGCAAGGCAAGTATCGTCTGTTAACAGAAGGTGCCAAGTTCGCTGACAACAGTGGTATGAGCGCGGTCTGGATCCCAGAACGTCACTTCCATGAGTTTGGTGGGCAGTTTGCAAACCCCTCGGTTGCAGCGGCCGCAGTCAGTATGATCACCAACAATATTGAGATCCGCTCTGGTAGCTGTGTGCTACCTCTACACGATCCAATTCGTGTTGCAGAAGAATGGTCTATGGTTGACAACCTCTCTAATGGCCGTGCTGCGATGGCGGTGGCATCGGGTTGGCACTTCAATGACTTTGTGCTCCAGCCAGATAATTTTGCCGAGCGCCATCAAAAACTAAAAGAGGGTATTGAAACGGTTAGGCACCTTTGGCAAGGCGGTGAGATCACCCGAATTAATGGTAAAGGCACTGAATCTCAAATAAAAATTCATCCAAAGCCGATCCGTAAGGCATTACCTATGTGGATCACCGCGGCAGCAAACCCAGAGACTTTCCGTTATGCCGGAGAAATCGGTGCTAACGTGCTGACCCACTTTTTGGGGCAAAGTCGCGAAGAGTTAGCAGAAAAAATCGCCATTTATCGTCAAGCACGTGAGGAGCATGGTTTTGACCCTAAAGCAGGTAAGGTGACGCTGATGTTACATACCTTCTTGTCTGACGATCATGATGCGGCTATGAAAGCCATCGAAACACCGTTTAAGAACTATCTAAGAACGTCACTGAACCTGCTACTTCCTGTGGCGGAAAAAACTGGACTGGATACCAAAGAAGACTTAGAAGCCGTGGTAGAGGCAGGATTTCAGCGTTATGCCAAACACAGCGCTTTATTTGGTTCACCAGAGTCCAATATCGAGATGCTCAACGAACTGGGTAATATCGGGGTCAACGAAATCGGTTGTCTTATCGACTTTGGTGTAAAGGAAGATGAGGTTATCGATAGCTTTACACACATCAAACGCTTGATGAGTATGCTTCGTAACAGCAGTGATAATTCGGTGGCGCTATCAAATGACGAAGCGACACATATCCAGTGTACGCCTTCGTATGCGCAGTTGTTACTTGAATCCGAGTCGACGCGTGCCAGTTTATCCAACATTCAGGGTTTCTTGGTTGGTGGGGAGGCGTTGACGGCCGATCTTGCTCAGCAAATCCAGCAAGTCATCCCAGGTAAGCTGTTCAATATGTATGGACCAACGGAAACCACGGTCTGGTCGGCGGTCAGTGAAGTACAGGGTAAGGATGTCAGTATCGGCTTACCTATCGCAAATACCCAAATGTACGTGTTGGATAAAGCGCTTAAGCCGGTGCCATTTGGCGTGGCTGGCGACTTATACATTGCCGGTGATGGCGTAACTAAGGGCTACTGGTGTCGTCCAGAGCTTACCAAAGAGCAGTTTATTCTTAATCCATTCTCAGACTCAGGCAAACATGACTTGTATCGCACGGGCGATGTGGTGCGCCGCAACCCTAATGGCACACTGACTTTTGTTGGTCGAGCGGATAATCAGGTCAAAGTACGAGGCTATCGCATCGAATTGGATGAGATAACTAAGCGACTGAACGATCAGGCTGATGTTGCACAGGCATTTGTACGTGTTCATCGCGCCGAAGGTCAAGAAGCAAAAATCTTGGCTTATGTACTACCGCAACTGGGTCAAACGATTAGTCGTGAAGCGTTAATGACAGCACTTGGTGCCAGTCTACCTGATTACATGATGCCTTCGGCCTTGTTTGTCCTTGAGCAACTTCCTTATACCCCAAATGGCAAGGTAGATATTAAAGCCTTACCAACACAAATACAGGCGTCGCCAGCGAAGCTGGTGCCGGTTGCAAATGACACCGAATTCAAGATGGCTGAGATCTGGAAAGCGCTACTTAACCTTGAGCAGGTAAGCACCAAAGAAAGCTTCTTTGAATTGGGCGGCCACTCACTGTTGCTGGGCAAAATGCAGCAACAAATCAAAGCCGTCTTTGATGTCACGATAGAACTTGTTGATTTGTTTAAGTACCCAAGCATTTCAGCGTTGGCAGAGCGAATTTCAGCTGAAAAAGGCTCAAGCCAACAACACACGAAGCGGAGCGGTCGCAAGGTAAACCGTTCATCTATTAATCATTTCAGAAATAACATGAGACAGAGAAATCAACGTGGAAAATAACAACAATATAGCACTGAACCAAATCGCGATCGTTGGCATGGCAGGTCGATTCCCTTCTGCAACGAGCGTAGATGAATATTGGCAGAACCTAGTCGCTGGTAAGCAGTCATCAACAGAGTTAACGGACGAGGAGTTACGTAACTCGGGCGTGCCAGAGGAGCTAATCGCGGATCCAAATTTTGTGAAGAAGTCTTATATCGTCGATGCGGTAGATAAGTTTGACGCGAACTTCTTCGGCTTTACGGCCCGAGATGCACAGATCACCGATCCGCAACAACGTATGCTACTTGAATGCAGTTACGAAGCGCTTGAACATGCAGGTTACAGTAATGAGAAATACGATGGTTTAGTTGGCGTCTATGCGGGCGTAGGCCCGATGGCTTACTACATCCGTAATTTACTCCCAAATAGAACCTTGCTGGACTCGGTAGGCACGCTACGAATGTCTATTGGTAATGAGAAAAGCTTTGCAGCGACTATGGTGTCATACAAGCTTAATCTCCGAGGCCCAAGTATCAACGTTGATACCGCTTGCTCTACTTCGCTGGTGGCGATTCACCAAGCGTGTCAGAGCTTGTTGTCATACGAATGTGATATGGCACTGGCCGGCGGCGTGTGTTTGGATACACCACAGAAAATCGGTATGCACTACACCGAAGGCAGTATTATCTCTCCTGATGGCAGCTGTAAGCCATTCGATGAAGATGCCAAGGGCACAGTGAAAGGCAATGGTGCGGGGCTGCTGGTACTGAAACGATTAGAAGATGCACTCGAAGATGGTGATACCATTTATGCGGTCGTAAAAGGTTCCGCGGTAAATAATGACGGCGCATTCAAGGTGGGGTATACCGCATCAAGCGTTGAAGGCCAGGTGGATGTAATAAGCGAAGCCTTAGCGCGTGCCGACATTGACCCAAGCAGTATGCGTTTCGTGGAAGCACACGGTACGGGCACCATTTTAGGTGACCCAATCGAAGTGAAGGCACTGAGCGAAGTTTACAGCAACTATACCGACAACAAGCAATTCTGTGCCATTGGCTCGGTAAAAGCCAATGTTGGGCACCTAGACATTGCGGCAGGTGTAGCTGGCGTGATTAAGTCATCAATGGCGATTCACACTAAAACCTTGCCAAAGAATATCAACTTTACGGCACCGAACCCTAATATTGACTTTGATAATAGTCCGTTCTTTGTCAACACCGACAACCTATCACTACAAAGCGACACCGAGATTGTTGCTGCGGTCAGTTCATTTGGTATTGGTGGCTCTAACGCACACCTTATCTTAGGTGAGGCTCCTCAGTTGGTCAGTGATGAGGCTAATCGTCCACAACAGTTGATTGTTGCCTCTGCGAAAACCCCTCAATCACTGGATATGCAGCTCAACAAAATTGCCCAGTACTTAACTGATACAGCCGATGTGAATCTGGCTGACTTTGCTTACACCATGCAAGTGGGTCGTAATGAATACGAACATCGCGCAGTGGTTGTAGGCAGCAGTGCAGATCAAGTTGCAGAGGCGATTTCGCAAGGCGCAAGTCAAGTCATCACGTCGCACAATGACAATGAAGATGCCAATGTTTACTTCATGTTCCCAGGTCAAGGCGCACAACACGTCGGCATGGCCAAGTCACTGTACCAACAAGAAGCGCAGTTTAAATCAGTCGTGGATGAGTGTGCGACTTTGTTTGAACAGCACTTAGGCTTTGATATTCGTAGCTACCTATTTGCACAGGATAACGATGCAGATCTGACTTCAACCTTATTATCACAAACGGCACTATTCACCATCGAGTATGCGATGGCTAAATTATGGCAAGCCAATGGTATTGAGGCGACAGCAATGATTGGTCATAGCTTGGGCGAATACGTTGCAGCTTGTTTAGCTGGGGTATTTAGCCTTGAAGATGCCATTAAGCTCGTTGCGGCGCGTGCATCACTGATGAATAAAGTGGCACCGGGTTCAATGTTAATGATCCAACAAGGTGAAGCGCAGGTTCGTGATTACTTGAACGAACAAATTTGCCTTGCAGCCGTCAATGGCGAAGCCATCTCGGTGGTTTCAGGCCAGAGTGACGCAATCAGTGCGTTACAGGCGCAGCTACAAGCACAAAATGTGGATTGTCGTATTCTACACACCTCACATGCATTCCACTCACATATGCTTGACCCAATTCTTGGTGAGTTTAAACAAGTGCTTGATGGCATTGTATTTAACGCGCCAGTTCAGCCGTTTATTTCAAATGTGACGGGGGATTGGATTGAAGTGTCTCAGGCGACATCAGCTAACTATTGGGTTAATCATTTACGTGGCACCGTGCAGTTTGCTAATGGTTTGAATACGATTCTACAAGATAGCAAAGCGGTACTGCTAGAAGTGGGCCCAGGTCAGGTGCTATCAACTCTGGCAAAACGCAGCTTCCAAGTTAAAAACAGTATCGCCAGTGCACGTCATGCAAAAGATCAGCGCTGTGATGTAGACACATGGTTACGCGCGTTTGGTGCACTATGGCAAGCGGGCGTCTCTGTAGATTGGACCTTATTACACCAAGGCTCTTTCCGTCGCCGTATTGCAGCACCAACCTATCAATTTGATAAGCAAAGCTACTGGGTTGGTAACGACGCGCAAACAACACAAGAAGTTGCCGTGATTGAGTCAAGCGCTGCTGGGACTGAGCAACAACCAAGTTTGGATGCAGGTATTGATGCCATCGTCGCCCGTATCTGGCAAGACGCGTTTGGTATCGATAAGGTGGATTTAAGCGAGAACTTCTTCCAACTTGGCGGCGATTCGTTGCTGGCAACTCAGTTGTTGTCTCGTGTGCGCCAAGAACTAGATGTGCAAGTGACCCTCAGTGAACTATTTGAATCAACCGACTTAGCGGATTTCATCGCGATTGTACAAGGGCATGCAGGTGAGGACGAAGCAAGTAAAGCAAGTAACCTGAAGATCTCAGTCGTTGAGCCTGATGTTGAAAATCGTTACCAACCGTTCCCACTAACTGATATCCAGCAAGCATATTGGGTTGGGCGTAGCAGCGCAGTTGAGTTGGGTGATGTGTCCACCACGATTTATCTAGAAGTCGAAATCAAAGCGGGCGAAATAGCCAAGTTTGAACGTTCATGGAACCGATTGATTGAGCAGCACGAGATGCTCAGAGCCATTTTCTTAGACAGTGGTGAGCAGCAAATTCTACCGGCTGTGCCTGAGTATAAGTTTGACATCATTGATGTATCTAACTGTGACGAGTCGTCTGCCGAGGCGCAGGCCATGGCGCTACGTGAAAAAATGTCGCATCAGGTGTTACCGTGTGACACGTGGCCGCTCTTTGATATCAAAGCCGTTCAATACAGCGAACAATCATTCCGCCTATGTATCAATATTGATGTGTTGATTGTTGATGCGTGGAGCATGAACATGATCATTGAGCAATGGTTACAGTTGTATCATAAGCCAGAAACATCGCTGCCAAAATTGGACTTCTCGTTCCGCGATTATGTGATAGCAGAGCACGCTCTAAGAGAAACAGAAGCATACTACCAAAGTGAGCAGTACTGGTTCGACCGTATAGATTCATTACCGAATGCACCTAAGCTGCCCATGGTGACATCACCTACCGCAGTGAAAGACGCCAAATTTGAGCGCTTTAACTACGATATGGAAGCCACTCGTTGGAAGCGTTTGAAACAAAAAGCGCTAGCCAACGGCGTTACACCAAACAGTGTGTTGATCAGTGCATTCTCAGAAGTGCTATCGATGTGGTGTGAAAACAGTCATTTCTCCTTATGTTTAACCAACTACAACAGGCATCCATTCCATGCTCAAGTTGATGACATTACTGGGGATTTTACCTCATTGACCATCCTTGAGATAGACAATCAGCTAGAAACGCCATTTATTGACCGAGTGGGGGCAACACAAACGCGCCTATGGAAAGACCTAGATAACCGTCTCGTCAGTGCAGTGCATGTGCTGCGTGAAATGAGCAAACGTCGTAACGAGCGTGTGATGTTACCTGTGGTATTCACCAGTACCTTGGGTGGCCGAGAGCTTGAACACGAGCAGACGCAAGAAGATTTTGCACAAGAGGGTTATGGTTTGAGTCAGTCATCGCAAGTATGGCTGGATCACCAAGTGCTAGAGTGGCAGGGCATGTTGCGATTCAACTGGGATAGCGTTGCATCATTGTTCCCACAAGGGATGATCAAGAGCATGTTTGACACTTACTGTGCCCTGCTAGAACAGTTGGTCGATAGCGATGATATTTGGCATGCCGTGACACCGATTCGTCAGTCTGAAATTGCCCCGCCAATGGAGTGTAAGCAGTTTGAAGATCATATTCTACACCACGGTTTACAACGCTTAGCGGCAACCCATGGCGAGTCATTCGCAGTGGCCTCGGCTGGAGATGAGTTGAGCTATGCACAGTTAGATAATGTTGCGGATCACATTGCCAGCCGAGTTCATGAGTTGGGCGTGGAAAAAGAAGAGTTGGTGGCCGTGATCATGCCTAAAGGCTGGCAACAAGTTGCAGCAACACACGGAATTTTACGAGCAGGTGGCGCGTACTTACCAATCGACCCTGAGTGGCCGACGCAAAGACAGCAAGATTTGATTGATACGACCAATGCCAAGGTGTTGATCACGCTGCCTGAGTATGAGCAGCACTTTAGTGCGTGGCCGGTATCGGTGATTGGTGTTGATTCACAATGGCAACACAGTAAACCTGCGCAGTTGGTGAATGCAGATGTGCAACCTGAAGATCTGGCATATGTGATTTTCACATCAGGTTCAACAGGTAAGCCCAAGGGCGTAATGATTGACCACCGTGGTGCCATGAACACCATTTGTGACATAAACGAGCGCTTCAATGTGACTGCCAAGGACCGTATCTTTGGTTTGTCAGCACTGAGTTTTGACCTGTCGGTATACGACAATTTTGGTCCTTATTTTGTGGGAGCTGGGCTCGTTATCCCAGCGGGTGAGCAAATCAAAGACCCAAGCGGATGGAATGCACTCCTTACTCAGTACGATGTCAGTGTGTGGAACACCGTGCCTGCGCTTTTCCAAATTCTAGCTGAATATCAGGAGCACAAAGGGGTGAACTTCCCAGCTTTACGTCTGGCAATGCTCAGCGGTGACTGGATCCCATTAAACCTGCCCACGGATGCCCGAGAAAAGCTCAATGACAAGTTAGAGATCATTAGCTTAGGTGGGGCGACCGAGTGTTCTATCTGGTCGGTATTCTATCCGATTGATGAAGTAAAACCCGAGTGGAAGAGCATTCCTTATGGTGTGGGCTTAACCAACCAGCGCTTGTACGTACTCAATAAACAACTAGACGAATGTCCTGTGGGTGTGACGGGTGATATTTACATTGCGGGTGTGGGCCTTGCGCTTGGTTATTACAAAGATGAAGAAAAAACCAATGCTCACTTCATCGTTCATCCAACGACGGGGGAGAGACTCTACCGTACTGGCGACTGCGGTAAATACTTCGCTGATGGCTGTATCGAGTTCTTAGGTCGTAACGACAATCAAGTGAAAGTAAATGGCTACCGCATCGAACTGGGCGAAATCGAATCCGCGATTCGAGACTGTGGGCTATTTGATGATGTTGTGGTGGTAGCACAAGGCAGTAATAAGCCGGGCGCACAGACCAATACGCGTCTTATCGCTTACTTATTAACAAGTACAGACAGCGCCTCGGGTGGTGTTGCCAACGCCGAAGCACAATTGGTATCGCAACTTGCGGACAAGATCCCAAGTTACATGATCCCAAATGCGTACGTCACGATGGATAAACTGCCGCTCACAGCGAATGGCAAAGTAGATAGAAAAGCGCTGGTAAGTCAGGAGATCAAGGTGACTTATACCCGCGAGAAGATTGCAGCTAAGAACGATACCGAGCGCCGTATTGCAGGTATCTGGGCAAGCGTACTGGGCTTTGATGATTTCAGTACCGACGACAACTTCTTCGAAATTGGTGGGGATTCAGTCTCAATCTTGAAGGTACACCAGCAGTTAGTGAAAGAGTTTGGTTCAGGCCTGACAGTAGTGGAGATGTTTAAGCATCCAAAAATTGTCGCCTTAGCCCAATTTATCGACACCCTTGCGCCAGTAGCACGTTCTAAAGAAGACCTAAAAGCAAAGGCAAACAAACAAAAAGCCGCCCTTGGTAGAAAACGCGGTGCCTCAAAAAGGAGAGTGAACTCATGAGTCAATACAAATTAAATACAACTAACAATGATGAACAGGCATTGCCTGAAGAAGTAGCTGTAGCAGTAATTGGCATGGCGGGGCAGTTTCCTGGCGCTGAGAATGTTGACGAGTTTTGGGACAACCTCTCAAAAGGGGTTGAATCTATCGCCCGCTTATCGGATGACGATTTACGCCGATGTGGCATAAGTGATGAGTTGTTGAATAATAAATCCTATGTAAAAGCAGGGGCTTATTTAAAAAATTCAGACATGTTTGACCCTGAGTTTTTTGATATGACGCCTAAAGAGGCAGAGATCACTGACCCACAACACCGTGTGTTGCTTGAGTGTGCACATGACGCAATGAGTGATGCAGGATATGTGGGTGAGCATTATGATGGTGCGGTATCTGTGTACGCGGGGATTGGTGTTGACACCTACTTGCTTGGCAACATCATGACTAACCCACAAATTCTTAATGAGATGGGGATGTATCAGTTGGTACTGGGCAACGATAAGTGCTATGCGGTATCGCGCATCTCTTACAAATTGAATTTGACCGGTGCGTCTTTGCTAGTCGACACCTCTTGCTCAACCAGTTTGGTGTCTGTTGTGATGGCATATAAGAGCCTACTGAGTTACGACTGCGACATGGCGTTAGCGGGTGGTGCTAAAGTCAACGCATCTGAGGTTGGTTACCTGTATGAACCTGGCAGTGTGAACTCACCAGATGGCCATTGTCGTGCGTTTGATGCTGAGGCTTCGGGCACCGTATTTGGTAATGGTGTGGGTCTGTTATTGATGAAGCGCCTAGAGGATGCCATTGAAGACAAAGACAACATCATTGGCATTATTCGTGGTGGCGCTATCAACAATGATGGCTCCGACAAAGTCGGCTTTACCGCGCCAAGTGTTGGTAAGCAGCGTGACGTTATAGAACAGGCATTGGAATTCTCAGAGGTGCCAGCACAATCTATCTCTTACATTGAAGCCCATGGTACAGGTACACGCTTAGGAGATCCGGTTGAAATTGGTGCGCTTAATGAAGCCTTTGCCGATTGCCCAGCGCAAAGCTGTTATATCGGTTCGGTAAAAACCAATGTGGGCCACCTAGAAACTGCGGCGGGTGTGACTGGGGTAATTAAAACTTTGCTGTCGATGAAAAATGACACATTACCAGCGACACTCAATTACCAAACGCCTAACCCTGCTATCAATATTGAGCAAACACCGTTCAAAGTGGTGGCTCAGAACACGCCTTGGGCGCGCACCGAGAGTCCTAGACGCGCCTGTGTGAGTTCATTTGGTATTGGCGGCACCAATGCGCATGTAATTTTGGAAGAGCCACCTGCACGTGAGTACCCAACGGAGCCTGGCAGTGAGCTGTTATTGCTTTCGGCAAAATGTGCTAATGCACTGAAGCAGTCACAACAGAATCTGAGCGCTGCACTACCAGATGTACCATCGTTACAAGATGCGGCGTATACCTTGGCAGTAGGGCGTAAGGCTTATGCGCATCGTAGCTATGCTGCGGTCAATGACAAAGGCTCGGTCACGTTTGCACCAGCCAATGAACTGACAAAATCGGTCAGTAAAGTGGCTTGGGTCGTACCGGGCCAAGGCACTCAATATGTGGGGATGTCTCTCGACTTGCACCAACGTTTTGAGGTGTTCAGAAACACATTTGAACAGTGTTGCGAGCTTATTGTACGCCAAGGCGGTCAAGATATCCGTGCGCTGCTGCTGGCAGAAACACCAGAGCAACAGATGCAAGCGCAGATCACACAAACTGATTACGCTCAGCCTGCGATTTTTGTGCATGCCTATGCGATGGCAAAACAACTACAAGCGATGGGAATTGAGCCTGAGCTTATGTTGGGTCACAGCTTAGGTGAGTATGTGGTGGCCTGCTTAGCGGGTGTAATGAGTCTTGAAGATGCCATCAAGCTAGTACTGACTCGTGCACAACTGATGAACAAGGTTGAACGCGGCGCGATGTTATCAATTAGTGCGTCATTGGATGTGGTTCAAAGTGTGTTGGCTCAGGCAGAAACTCAGCAGATAGATATTTGCGCCATCAACAGTGGCAAGTCCATTGTGGTAGGCGGTACACATGACGCGATTGATGCGCTATCGAGCCTGTTACAAGACAAGCAAATTGACAACCGTAAGCTGGTGACATCACACGCATTTCACAGCCACATGCTCGAGCCTGTGCTGGGTGAATTTGAAGCGGCGGTTCGTGGTATTACCTTTTGTGCACCAACAATGGACTATGTATCGAGCTTAAATGGCCAACGGGTCAATGAGCAGATGGTATGTGAGCCACAGTACTGGGTGCAGCATCTACGCCAAACGGTGCAGTTTGGTAATGCAGTGAATACGTTAATCGGCGAGGGGGTGGATTGTGTCTTTGACCTCGGGCCTTCAAATACCGCAGCCATGCTGGTACGCGATAACGTGACCAGTACTTGTGCGATTATCCATTGCGCGCCAAACGTCAAACAAAAAACAGCGGCAGATTTGGTGCTACTTGAAGCCATTGGTAAGTACTGGAGCTTAGGCGGCAACATTGATTGGCATGACTTCTACGCCGATCGTGATTGCTACCGTACCTCGTTACCTGGTTATCCATACCAAAAACGTCGTTGTTGGATTGACCCAATTCATACCCAAGCGACGCCTGTGGCTGCACAGCAACCAACACCTGAGCATGAAGTCGTAGCAACAACGCCTCAAAGCAGCGATGAACAAGGTGCGCCACGCAATACAACTGAAGCCATGATTGTAAAAATCTGGCAGCAGCTTCTGGGTGTGGAGTCTATCGCTATCACAGATAACTTTTTCGACTTAGGTGGACAGTCGCTACTGGCCTCTCGTGTGATCAGTTGTATCTATGAAGAGACAGGCCTAGAGGTGGATGTGAGCGCCGTATTTGAATCACCAACCGTAGAGGCATTGGCCTCAGTAATCGTTGAGCAACAGCTCAGCTCAACAGACAGCGATGAACTAGAACGCTTGTTACTTGAACTAGAAGAGTAAACCCCATGACAACAGCAAATTTAAAAGCTCGGTTGGCGAAGCTATCACCCGAGCAGCGGGAGCTTTTGCTTAAAAAGCTTCAAAACAGCCAGAAAACGACTAAAAAAGAAACAGTTGCACCGGTTACACGTGAGTTTGATTTATCCAATGCGCAACAAAGAATGTGGTTATTTGAGCAGTTAAACCACGGCGATAATGCCTACAATATTGTGTCAGCATTGCGCTTTGTGGGCGACTTTAACCCAGACGCATTTCGTTGGTCTATCCAGCAGTTGGTTAATCGCAATGAGATGTTTAGAACGTATTACAAAGGGGGAGACACCCCACTACAGGTGGTAGAGCCACACTATCAGGTAGAAGTGAATATGTTGGCACCGCTGGCGCTGGATTTCGTTAAAGACCGAGAACAGGTTGAAGCTTTTGTTGCCAAGCAAAGTGACGTGGCTTTTGCGCTAGATAAACTACCGCTATTTAGCGTGGATTGTGTGCCTTTGGCTGATGGTTCTCACATCATTATGTTTGTGATCCACCACATCCTAGCGGATGGTTGGTCACTTGGGTTGATTGAGGAGCAATTAAACGAAAACTACTTTGCATATTTAGGTGGTCAACGTGAAGATGTTCAAGCCAATGCGTGCCAGTTCAGAGATTTTGTGGCGTGGGAAAAAGATTGGTTACAGAGCAGCAGTGCCGACCAACAGCGCCTTTACTGGAAAAAACAGTTACACGGCGCACCAGAACATTTGCCAATGCCGACCATTGTGCCACGCAGCTCACAGCTAACGTTGAACGCTCAATCACACCTGTTCCAATTGAGTGACCAACAAATAGAGGGCTTAAAACAGTTGGCGAACGACCATCAAGCGAGTTTCTTCATGGTATTGGTTGCTACTTTCAAACTGGCGTTGAGTTACTTCAGTGGTGTGGAAGATCTCACCGTGGGTACGCCTGTTGCCAACCGTAAACGCGCGCAGTTTGATGGTGTTATCGGCATGATGTCAAATACCGTAGCGCTGCGCAGTCAGCCAAAACGTACCAGCACCTTCGTAGAGTATTTAAATCAAGTAAAAGCAATGTCATTGCAGGCATTTGCCAACCAAAACGTACCCTTTGAAGAAGTGGTGGATAGCTTGCAGTTAGAGCGTAGTGCACACCACTCACCGCTTTTCCAAGTGTTATTTGCATTGCATGCCTCTGATAAAGAAGAGCTCAACCTAGATGATATTCAAGTTGAACCAGTTCATCTTGCTCGTAAGACCATTGAATTCGATATGATTTTTGAGTTCTTTACCAGCAACTTCAATGATCATCAGGTGGTATTCTCATACAAAGAGGACCTATTTTCAGCATCGATGATTGAAGCGTTAACAGCGACGTTCAACGCTATCGTCGATTACGTCACAACAAGTGCCGTATCAGACTTACCGCTGGCGGAGTTGTTCACCCCACTCAATCAAGCTGCTGGAGTGGTTGCGCCAGTTGCGAACTTGGCGTTGAGCGCAGCAACAGTGCAACAGTGCATCAGCTCGTTGACAGACAACGCATCACTACAACAGCAGTGGCAGTCACTAGATGCAAAATTGAACTGGCAGCAGTGTGCGAGTTTTATGCAGCAACATTTGCCGCTCACGGCACAGGATACGGTGTTATTAGAAGCGCAGTTGAGCCCAGAGTTATCGCTACTGGTTAGCTTATGGGCCATGCAAGTTGGCGCGCGGTGTCAGTTTATAACGAGCGTTGATGAGATAAGCGACGCAGCGACCGTATTAATTGCAAATCCTGCGACAGCCAAAGCGTTGAGCCAAATGCGTACAACCCATGCCTTGCGTGCTGTGCTGGTCAATGGTGCGCAACCGGATTTAGACCTAAGCGCGCTGGGCGTGCCTGTTTATCTTACTTGGTCGATGCCCCATTGCCTGCCAAGCGTGATCTTGAGCGATGAAGGGGTTGCCTACAGCGGTGAAGTGAGCATTGTTAATGGATTAGGCGAAGTGCTGCCAGAGGGGGCTATCGGCGCACTCAAGGTGGAGCAATACGCAACAGGTATCGACGCCTACATTGACAATGGCGTGATTAGCTTATTGCGTTATGCAGGTAATCGCCATGATCAGTTGCAAGCATGGCACAATGGTCGCTGGGTTGAGTGTGCTGCCGTGAGAGCTCAGTTATTGGCGCAACAAGGCGTGCAAGATGCCCTTGTTTATAACCGCAAAGACAGCAATGGCATCTATCGTTTGGTGGCTTACATTGTAACCAACCGTCAGCTCTCGGGTGAGCGTTTATATAACGAGCTAAGCCAAGCGCTACCTACTCATCAAGTTCCTCATGCATTGGCCTTCGTATCGCAATTGCCGCGTAACATGCAAGGCGCAATTAACTTCACTAAGTTAGAAGAAATCGCCTTATTTGACCGCGAACAATTGATGGGGATAGATGGCTACCTTGAGAATAACTTACGCACACCAGAGCCAATCTCACTGCAACAACTGGCTCGTCAGCAACAAGACAGTGAGACACAGCACAGCAATGATACACCTGCGACAAGCAAAGGAGAGGCGCTTGATTTTGACACACACCCTAGCAACTTAGCGCAGCTTCTATGTAACGCTGCACAAACTGACCATGGTGTAACCTTTGTACTCAATGAGCAAGGTGAAACGCAGCATATCGGCTATGGCGAGCTACTAGAGCAGGCCAAACGCGTGGCAAATGGTTTACATCGTGCGGGACTGCAAGCTGGAGATCGTGTGGTGCTGCAGCTTGCCACTAACGCCGATATCGTACGTGCGTTTTGGGGATGCTTAGTTGCGGGTATGGTGCCCATGCCTGTGGCTTGTCCTGACAGCTACGACAGTGAAGATAAAGATTTTGAAAAAATCATTAGCAGTGTCAGCGATTTGGATATTAAAGCGGCTATTTGCGAACAAAGCAATCATGGTGTGTTGGCTGAGCAAACCACGCTAAAGCATGCTTTAGCGTTAGACGAGTTATTGACTAACCCCCCTGGTGAAGTACATGAAGCCGACTCAGACGCGGTGACCTTATTGCTGCTTACCTCAGGCAGTACGGGTAAACCTAAGGCGGTACAACAAACTCATCATGCCTTGATCAGCCGTTCGGCTGCGATGGCCAAAGTGGGGCAGTTTGACCAAAACACCACAAGCTTTAACTGGATGCCATTGGATCACGTGGGTGGGATTGTGATGTACCACCTGCTTGATGTTTATCTAGGTTCTAACCAATATCACTGTGCCACTGATGTGATTTTGAAAAAGCCACTGCTGTGGGTTGATTGTCTGAGCCAGTTTAAGGTTAACAACACGTGGGCACCAAACTTTGCCTATGCGCTGTTGAACGAGCATATCGACCCAGACGTTGATTATGGTTGGGACTTGAGTGCCTTGCACTTTGTGCTAAACGGTGGTGAAGCTGTGGTTGAAAAAACAGCTAAACGCTTCTTAGAAAATCTTGCGCCTTACCAGCTGCGTTCAAACGCGATGCACCCTGCATGGGGGATGTCTGAAACCTGCTCTGGTGTTGCGGTAAATACGGATTTTGATCCACTAAACACACCAAGCAATACGCCTTATGTCACAGTCGGCGGGGCGGTGCCTGGCGTGCAAATGCGCGTGGTTGATGGCGATGATACGGTATTAAAAGAATCTCAAGTTGGCCAGCTACAAATCAAAGGCGCGCCCGTGACCATGGGATATCTGAACAATGAAGAAGCCAACGCTGATTCTTTCACCGAGGATGGCTGGTTTATTACCGGCGACCTTGCGGTTATCAATCAAGGCCAATTGGCGATAACCGGTCGTGCCAAAGACCTCATTATTATCAACGGTAATAATTACCAAGGTCAGGAAATTGAACAAGTTGTAGAGTCGGTTGAAGGCGTATTGGTTGCACATACCGCGGCTTGTGCGGTGAGAAAGTCTTCGGACGATACCGACAAAGTGGCAATTTTCTTTACCACTGACAAGGTCGAAGAGGCTGATCTTAGCGAGCTTAAAGCGCGGATTCAGCAGGCGTGTTTACGTAAACTACAAGTGGCTTGTCAGTACTTTATTCCACTTGAAGCGGATGAGTTCCCGCGTACATCAATTGGTAAAATTCAGCGCAATAAACTGTCGAGCGCTTTTGCTGCGGGCGAGTTTGATCAACGCATCATTGAATTTGATATGGCGCAGGATGAGCAATATCTACCCGCTTGGTTCTATCGTCCACACTGGCAACGCGTACAACGCGGTGCTGAGTATCGCTGCAAGCTGGATACGCTATTAATTTGTGCTGACGGCGCGCTGGCTGAGCAACTGAATGCAGATGCCTTGGGGGTAGCAAATGTACTTGCTATCAACGAGTTATCACAGCTAGAGCAGGCTTTGAGCACAGCCAAAACATGGCGCGTAATTTACCATGCGCACAATGCACAGGCATTAGCTGAGCTGTTGCACATTGTACAGCACGCGCAGCACAAATTGGCGAGGCTGGACGTGATCACGCATCAGGCATTTAGTGTGGCAGGTGAAGCTGTGAATACCCAGCTTGGTGGCCTGCACGGATTCTTGGCGACGCTACGTCAAGAGTACCCTGCACTGAAATGCACGCATATTGATGTATCAGAAACGTCGACGCAGTTAATCAACGAGCTGCGCGCGACGAGTGCAAATTCGACGGTCGCTTTGCGTGATAACACACGTTACGAATACAAGTTGGCCAAGGTCGATGAGTTCAATCAAACACAGTTGCCGGAGCCATTTAACACAGACACCTTCACCTTGATCACAGGTGGTATGGGTGGCATCGGTCAAGTGATCACCCAAGCAATGGCGCAAAATAGCTCGGTGGATGTGTTACTTGTTGGCCGCCGTGAACTGGATGAGGCACAGCAGTTGCAGCTGGCTAACTTATCAAATACCGGTGCAAGGGTTGCCTACCAGCGTTTGGATATCACAGATAGCGCAGCGCTTAAGCAGGTGATCAGTGACTATGAGCAGCGTTGGGGTAAGCCAATTGGCAGCGTACTACATCTTGCAGGCCAGTTACGTACAGCCATGATTGCGGATGAAGACAGCAATGCACTTAACGCATCGATGCAGGCAAAAGTGCAAGGTGCGATTGCTATCGGCGAAGCGCTGACAGGGCGCATGGATGTCAGACAAATCCACTTTGGCTCAGTGAATGGCTATTTTGGTGGTTCACAGTACGCAGCATACGCGGCGGCAAACAGTCTGCTTGAAGCAATTTGTCATTCACTCAAAGCGCAAGGTTATCCAGCACAGTGTTTACACTGGAGTATGTGGCAGCAGTTGGGCATGAGTGCTGAGCACGTAAACAGCGAACAAACTCGCGCTAAAGGTTATTACGTGCTGACACCAGAGCAAGGCGTTGCTGCACTGCGCTTGGCATTAAGTACAGAACATAGCACTTTGCTTATCGGTATCGACCAAAGCAACTTGTTTATCAGTCAGTATGTTGCGCAAGCCGCCCGGGCAACACAGGTGATTGCATCAACGGCTGACACCTTAAGTCTACTACCGAAAACCGATGATTTTGGACAGCGCATTGAAACGCGCATCACGGATGCTAACGAAGACGATAGTGCAGACGCATGTTACGTTGCAGGTCGTGATGAGCCTAAAGATGTGATCACACATTTGGCGCAGATTTTCTGCGACTTGTTGTCGTTATCTCGTGTGCGTTATGACGATAACTTCTTTGCCATTGGTGGTGACTCAATTATTGCCATTCAAGTGGTGGCGCGTGCCAAAGGCGTGGGAATAGCGATTGAGCCACGTCAGTTGTTTGAAACGCAATCTTTAACAGAGCTGAGCGCGAAAGCGGGCATCGATGAAGTAACCGTTGATATTGATGAGTTCATCACCGGAGAAATTAAAACGTCGGCCATTGGACGTTGGTTCCACAGTTTGGCGCTGAGCGATCCACATCATATGAACTTATCTACGATGTTAAAGTTCAAGCAAAAGCCAGACTTGGCGCGCTTAGAAAAAGCGTTACAAGCGATGCTCAAGCATCACGACTTATTGCGTGCACGTTTTGATGTACACCAAGTTGAGCTGCAGTGTGAAATCGATGAACAGTACGACATTGCACTGGAGCGTATCACGCTTGAGCAAGACGACAGCACCCCATTTGCAGAGCGTTTAGAGCGCGTAGCGACCGGGTTACAAAGTTCACTCAACATGGATGAGGGCCCATTAGTTAGAGCCATCTATTTAGCAGATCCGAGTACGGGGAATGACCGCTTGCTGCTGGTTGTACACCACCTGCTGATTGATGGTGTGTCTTGGCGCATCTTAGTTGAAGATTTGATGTTCTACTATCAAGCACCAGAAGAGAAAGCTCTTAAAACAGCAAGTTACAACACTTGGATCCACTCATGGGAAGAGTACCTGGATAGCCATGATTGTCATGAAGAAGTGCGTTGGTATTTAGAGCAGCACCAACAGGGCAATGGCAACGATGAATTGGCGTTTGTGGATACGCGTTTTGAAAACACCCGCCAAGAAGAACAATCCATTGAGTTTAAACTCGATAAAGCGTTATCAGAAAAGCTCGTTCGACAGCTACCAGCTAAGTGTAACTTGTCTATCAATGAAGTGTTGTTAACCACTTTGCTGTTGGCATATGAACAGTGGGCTGACCAATCTAGCATGTATTTGATGATGGAAGGCCATGGTCGTGAAAACTTACCAGCCAACACGCCTGATGTAAGCCGTACCGTGGGATGGTTTACCTCGCTTTACCCCGTGCGTTTAAGTGGCGCAGCCTCGGGTGAACTAAGCGATACTTTCAGGCAGGTTAAGCGTCATATGGCGGCTATTCCAAATCAAGGGGTGAGCTTCAACTGGCTACGCTACCACACGGCTGACAATGCATTGCGCGACATGCCAGTGCCACATATGAGCTTTAACTATCTAGGCACATTTGATGTTGCTGATGAGCGTGACATTAGCTTTGCCAGCGAGTCTTCAGGGGTACAGACGTCTCCAAGACAGCAGCGTTTGTATGAAATAGATTTTCTTGGAGCAATGTTAGATAAACAAATTAACTTCTCCATCATCTTTAATCACACGCGTATCGCACGGGATAAAATTCAAGCATTGGTTGAGCTGTGGCAAAGCAAAATGGCGTTGGTTGGTGAACAGCTAGAGAGTCTACCGCGCTTCAATTCTGAGGTTAAAACTCAGTTGCAGTACTTTACCAATGAGGCGCATCACGCTAGCACGGAGCGCTTGTTAGCTTCGCTTACGGACGATGATATTCATACCGCAATGCCGGCCACTTCTACACAGGTGGGTTTGATGTATGAGAGCTTGGTAAGTGACACCAAAGGCATGTACGTATCACAGTTGGTTAACCAGCTACGAGGCGAGCTTGACGAAGTTGCTTTCAAAGCAGCGTGGCAAGCCATTGTACAAAGACACAGCATCTATCGCACTGCGTTTCATGTAAACGATGAAGGGATATTTGTGCAAGCGGTGAAAGAGTATGTACAGGTGCCTTGGCATTCTCACGATTGGACACACTTGGACGCAGAGCAACAAGAAGCGAAGTTTAGTGCCTTGGTAGCAGAAGATGCACAAACCAACTTCGACATTGCAAAAGCACCACTGATGCGTATCAATCTTGTCAAACTTTCTGATGATTGCTATCGCATGTTGCTTAGCGAGCACCATGGTATTTCAGATGGTTGGTCACGTGGTGTGGTACTCAGAGAGCTCGCCCAGTTCTATCTTGCTTATGTTGATGGCAGCGACCTAACACTGCCCGAGGCTCATCCATTTGCTGACTATGTTGGCTGGCTAAACAGCCAAGACATGCAAGCGGCAAAACAATTCTGGCAGCAAAGTTTAAGCAATGCGCCAATGAGTAAGCCACTAGCCGGTCAAAATGAGGCCACACAGGTAGAGAGCATTGACAGATTCTCTTGTCACTTTAGCTGTGAGTTATCAACCCAAGTGCAAACATTCGCGAAACAACATCGTATCACCGTAAATACCATCGCGCAGCTTGCATGGGCACTGACACTATCGATTTATAGCGATAGCGATGATGTGGTATTTGCGACCACCTTATCAGGGCGTCCTGCGGCACTTGAAGGGGTTGAAGAAATCGTCGGTGCGTTTATCAACACCGTGCCGGTGCGCATCAAACTTGATAAGCAGCAGAGCATCATCGCGTTATTACAACAATGTCAGCAGTTACAGCTGGGTATTGCTGAAAGCGACTTCTTGCCACTGAGCGAAGTGCTCAAACAAGGTGGCGTAAGCTCAGTGAACGATGTGATCAACAGCTTATTTGTATACGAGAACTTTCCGCTGACAGCACCGACCAAGCAGCCTGACAGCAGCCTTTGGGTTGAATGGGTAGACAGTCTCGACAAATCTGA
The DNA here is from genome assembly GCF_021654245.1 of Pseudoalteromonas sp. MMG022. Lineage (NCBI taxonomy): Bacteria > Pseudomonadati > Pseudomonadota > Gammaproteobacteria > Alteromonadales > Pseudoalteromonadaceae > Pseudoalteromonas > Pseudoalteromonas sp. MMG022. The sequence goes on from NZ_JAKFZQ010000004.1 coordinate 56,769, forward strand.
GTTCCCACTGTCACTGATGTTAATACCTGAGCAGCAGCTTGAATGGGTGGTGTATTACCACACGCCACATTTCGATGCTGAGGCTATCAAGACTATGTCTGAAAACTATCAAGCAATTTTAGCAGCACTCATGGACAACAGTGCGCAACGACTCAGCGATGTATCGCTACTGCCAACTGCAGCCTATGCCGAGGTACACAAGCAACTCGAGCAGACAAAGGCGTTAACACAGCAATCAGAAGATACGTCGATTGAAGTTTTAGAGTTTTAACAAGACAAGAATAATAAAGAATTAGGAATTAGAAAAATGACATTAACAGTATTAAAACAAGCACAAGCACAAGGCGTATTACTTTACTTAGAAAACAACAAACTCAAAGCGCGTGCCGCAAAAGGCGCGATGACGGATGAGTTGAAAAAAAGCATCGTAGAGCATAAAGAAGGACTGGTTGCGCTGATGTCTCGATTCAACCTATTGAATCTTAATGACGAGATGATTGAGCAGCAGCAAACATACTGGTTGGAACAGCTTGCAGACTCTAGTGAACAAGCGTGGCAAGTACCGCTTAGCAAGCGCGCAGCCAATAGCAAAGGGGCGGAATATGCTCAGCATAGTGTAACGCTTGATGCTGGGTTACTGGCGCAATTAGATGCATTTGCAATCGCTAAGCAAACAGACCGTTTTGCGGTGTTACACAGTGCACTATGTGCCCAATTAAATCAGTACTCGGGCGTAAACGATTGCGTGGTAGCACAACACCTGCAAGGTGGTTTAGGTTACTGCGCTGATGATTTCGATAACCGTGTGGCGCTGCGCATGAAAATGACGGACGACGCATCATTTGAAGATTATTTAAGCTGTTACGAGCAACAGCGCATCGCCGCGTTGAACAACGCCAGTTTAACCACAGGGCTATTGGCAGAAGCACTACAAAAGGACGAACGCTCAAGTGTTGTGGGTCAGCCTCGCATATTTAGTGGTTACTATGAACAAGCGAGCATCGAACACAACTATGATGAGGGTTGTGATCTGAGCGTTTCGTTTATGGCAGATTCATCTTCTTTGGAGGTGGTACTTCATTACAACACACAGTGTGTATCAGACACGTTTGTTAAGCGTTTTGTGGCTAACTTCCAAGCACTTATCGCTTGTGTGTTAAATGCACAAACACAACCGCTGAATGATTTAGCGCTGCTATCTGACTTTGAGTATGACGAATTACAATACTTAGCACAGGGGGTAGAGGATACAAGGCACTCACAATATCACTGCGTGTTAGAGCGCTTTAATCGTTGGGTTGAATCTACACCATCGGCGATAGCCGTGACTGATCAGGCGCAATCGTTAAGCTATGCACAGCTAGATAGCAAAGCGAATCAAGTGGCTTATCACTTGCTGGATGCTGGTGTACAAGTGGGTGATGTCGTGGCGGTGAGCATGGCTCGCTCGGTTGACTTCATGGTAGCTATTCTAGGGGTATTAAAATCAGGTGCGGCTTACTTGCCGATTGACCCAAGTTATCCTGCCGATCGTGTGCAGCACATGCTCAATGACAGTCAAGCGCGCATGTTATTGAACCTCTCTGATAATGTAATGGGTGCAGAATTTTCTGGCACGATTATGAGCATTGATACGCTTACAGAAACTCAAGCGTGTGCATTACCGCAAAATCAGGCGGATGATTTAGCCTATGTGATCTACACCTCTGGCTCAACGGGGCTACCAAAAGGGGTTGCTTTGTCGCACCGTGGTGCGTTGAACCTATTTTTTAACCAATTAGATTGCTTCAAAATGAGCGAGCAAAGTCGGGTGTTGCAATTTGCTTCTATCAGTTTTGATGCCGCAACTTGGGAATGGATGATGGCGCTGTTGGCGGGTTCTAGCTTATATATCTGCCCAGAAAGTGCGCGTACCTCAACGCAGGAATTGGCTGACTACCTTGTTGATAACGGGGTTACCCATGCTACCTTGCCACCATCACTGCTAACGCACATGGACATTGAGCGTGATTACCAGTTTGATGCACTGATTGTGGCAGGTGAAGCGATTGAAACCGCGCTTGCCTGGCGCTGGGCTGAAAAATTCCCACTTTACAATGGTTACGGCCCATCTGAGAGCACCGTATGTGCCTCGGTTGATCGTATTGTTGCTAACGAAGTCGTGACCATAGGCAGTGCATTGGCAAACCTAAGCCTGTACGTGGTTGCGCCCAACACGCAGCAGCTTGTGCCTCGTGGCGCGGCAGGCGAGCTATTGATTGCTGGTGCATCGCTGGCAAAAGGTTATTTACACAACGAAAAGCTGACAGCGCGCAGTTTTATTGAAAGCGACTTAGGCATGGGCAAAGTGCAGCGCTTGTATCGCACCGGTGACTATGTACGTCTATTAGAAAACGGTAAGTTGGAGTTTTTAGGCCGGATTGATAACCAAATTCAATTTAACGGCTTTCGAATCGAGCTTGGTGAAATTGAGCAGGTGATCCAAGCGCAAGAAGGCGTGAAGTCAGCGCTAGTGATCCTTGACCCACATTCACAATTAAAGCGTTTAGTCGCTTACGTGATCAAAGAAGGTGAGACACTTGATAGTAGCGCGGTGCTAAGTGGTGCAAAAGATCAGCTCCCAGATTATATGGTGCCAGCAACTGTTGTGACGGTAGACAGCTATCCACTGACAGCTAACGGAAAAGTAGATGCTGCAAAGTTACCTGTTGCTGATTTAAGTGCTGGTAATGCTTACGTTGCACCAACAGACGAGCTACAAACCTTATTGTGTGAGCAATGGCAGCAGCTATTGATGGTTGAAAAAGTAGGCATTACCGATAGCTTCTTTGAGCTAGGCGGTGACTCAATTCTGTCTATTCAAGCGGTCGCCAGAGCAAACCAAAAAGGTATCAACATCACTACCAAAGGGTTACTAAAGCTACAAACGATAGAAAAGCTTACCGCTGACTTGGCAGAGCAAGCGCCGCAAGAAGTAAAAGCTACACAAGAGGCTTTAACAGGCAATGCGCCATTGCTGCCAATTCAACAAGCGTACTTAGATAACACTCAGGTTGATCATCATTACTTCAACCAAGCTGTATTGCTGTCTGTACCGAGCGGTCTGAATCACGCGATGCTGACTCGTATCGTCAATGCCATGGTCACTCGACACGATGCGATGCGTTTAGGCTTTAAACAAGATGAGCAAGGGCAGTGGCATGCTCAGTATCAAACATTCACAGAGCAACAAATTGATGCTTGTTGTATGGCGCTGGATTTACCAGAAGATGTTGAACAACATGCAAAATTTATTGAACAAGTAGGTGAACAATACCAAAGTAACTTTGCTTTGATGGGCGACCCGTTGGTTCGTGCGGTATTGTTGCACTCAAAAGACACACAATACGTGTTATTTGTTGCGCACCACCTGATCATTGATGGTATGTCTTGGCGTGTACTGCTACAAGACTTAATGCAAGCTTATGGCCAATTGAGTCAAGGCCATGACATTACTTTGGGTGCGAAAACTTCAAGCTACCAACAGTGGACTGAGGCACTGGCGAACTATCAAGACGCAGCACAAGACATCTGGGCACTGTCACAGCCAACTGATAGCATTGAGAGCGATTTTGAACAGCTAGGTGACAATACGCAGGCCTCAACACAAATGTGGCACTTTGAGCTGAATGAAAAAGACACGCAAGCGTTACTAAAAGAGTGTCCTAGCAGCTATAACACCACCATCAATGAATTACTATTGTCGGCATTGGCACAGGCGCTACATCAGTGGCAAGCGGTCGATAATGTTTCAGTGATGTTAGAAAGTCATGGTCGCGAACCGTTATTTGATGACATTGATACCAGCCAAACGGTAGGTTGGTTTACCAGCATCTATCCGCTGGTACTAAACTGTGCCGACGTAGAAATAGGCGCAACTATCAAAGACATTAAAGAGCGTTATCGTGCAGTACCAAACAATGGCATAGGTTTTGGCTATTGGGCACAGCGCAACCCTGAGTTAGCGAGCCAGTATAACCCTCAGATCCTGTTCAACTACCTAGGTCAGTTCGATCAAGCGGTGGATAATGACAGCGGCTTTGCATTTGCCGAGGGCAACCTTGGCAAAGCCGTCAGTGACAAACATCAGCGAGAATATCTATTGGGTATTAACTCGCTTGTCAGTGAAGGTCGCTTGTCTGTGGCTCTGGATTACAGTGAAAATCGCTTCAAAGCTGACAACATTCAGTCGCTAGGTAACTTGTTAGAGCAAGCATTAATAGAATTGGTGGCACATTGTAAGGTTGTTAAACAACAATATACGCCATCAGATTTCCCATTGGCATCCATGACGCAAAAAGAGCTGGATGTACTACAACAGCAGCATGATATTGCAAAGTTGTATCCTGCAACCTCAATGCAAAAAGGCATGATGTTCCAAAGCTTGGTAAAAAATGATGCTTATCTAACGCAGAGTGACTTTGTGTTTACAGGTGAGATAAATCTTGCCTACTTCCAACAGGCTTGGCAGTCAGTGATTGACCGTTTTGACGTGTTCAGAACTGTTTTTGTCGGCTCTGGCGAATCATTGCATCAGTTGGTGGTGAAACAGGCGACATTACCGTGGCATGTTGAGGACCTACGTGCGCTAAATGAGCAGCAGCAATTACAGCGCTTTGATGAATATAGAAGACAAGACCGTCAGCAAGGGGTCGATTTAGCCAACAGCGCGCCTATGATGCGAGTTGTGATATTCCAGTTAGCGGATGACAAGTATCGTTTACTTTGGACTCACCACCACATTTTATTGGATGGCTGGAGCTTGCCGATTGTTTACGGCGCTGTGGTTGAAAGCTATGAGTGCCTGATGGAAGGCAAAGCATTAGTGACTACACCAAGTGGTGATTATGAGTCATACATCGCTTGGTTAGGTGAGCGTTCACAAAGCGATGCGCAGCAATATTGGCGTAGTCAGTTGGGGCATATTGATAACCCAACCCCACTGAACATTGATAAATTACCAACCGATGGAGAAACCGGCCATCATGTGCAACGTCAGTTATTGTCAAAAGAACAAACGGAACGTTTAAAAGACTTTGCAGCCAGTGCACAAGTGACTGTTAACACTTTACTACAGTTTGCTTGGGGTTACTTGTTACATCGCTACAGCAATGAAGATCAAGTTGTGTTTGGCTCTATCGTATCGGGTCGCCCTGGAGAATTACTGGATGTAGAACAAATGGTTGGCTTGTTTATCAATAACATTCCAGTGGTGCTAAACCTTGATAATAAGCAGTCAATCAAAGCGCAATTGCAAGCAATGCACGCCAACTTCCAAGAGGCAAATGAACATTGTTACGTGCCACTGAATGAAATTCAGTCTTACAGCGAAGTAGAAGGTGGCTATCAACTATTTGACAGTATCTTCTCATTCGAAAACTACCCGTTGGATGCAGCGGTTAGCGCTGAGAAAGAAGCAAGTATTGCTGTTGAGTCGGTGGATGCTTTCGAGGAAAACGAATACAAGCTTACCATCAACGCTGGTCTGAGCGAGACCTTGATTGTGCGTTGTAGTTACTATAAAGAGCAGTTTGCTCAAAGCACGGTAGAGCGTGTACTTGAACATTACATTCAAATCCTATTGCAGTTGCCACAGTGTGAGCAGTTAACTCAGGTTGAATTGTTAACAGAGCAAGAGCAAACACAGTTATTAAGCATGGGTGAGCAGCACAGCAGCTACGAAGTAACACGTTGTATTCACGAGCAATTTGAGGCTCAGGTGGCGCAATACCCTGACGCAGTGGCGGTAGTGTGTGATGACCAACAATTGACATACAGCCAGTTGAATGAGCGTGCTAACCAGATTGCGCATTACTTGATGACACAAGGCGTTGAAGCGGATGAACTAGTGGGCTTATACGCAGAGCGCTCGCTAGAAATGATTGTGGGCATCTTGGCAATTCTTAAATCAGGCGCGGCTTATGTGCCACTTGACCCAGATTATCCAGATTCGCGTATTGAATACATGCTTGAAGACAGTGACATTCGCATTGTGCTGACTCAATCGCATTTGCAAGAAACTATTCCGACGGATCAGCAGTTGCTGGTATTGGTGGATGAACCTGAGCGCTATGAAGGCTTCCGCAAGGACAACATCAGCGCCGAAGAGGCGAATGTGTCGGTTGGAGATCTGGCCTATGTGATTTATACCTCGGGTTCAACGGGGAAACCCAAAGGGGTACTGGTTGAGCACCGTAACGTATTACGTTTATTTAGCTCATCAGATGAACATTTTGACTTTAAACAAACGGATGTATGGAGTTTATTCCACTCAATTTCATTCGACTTCTCGGTGTGGGAGATTTGGGGCGCATTATTTTATGGCGCGAAGTTGGTCGTTGTACCAAAAGAGGTTGCTAAAGAAACGGAGCGTTTCAGTGCGTTAGTCAACGAGCAACAGGTGACTGTATTAAGCCAAACCCCCGCGGCTTTTGAGCTGTTTAGTCAGCAGGATCAACTAGAATCACATGATTCGTTACGTTATGTGGTATTCGGCGGTGCGGCATTAAACTTTGCCAGCTTAAAGCCTTGGATAGCACGTCATGGTGACGACGCACCTCAGCTTATCAACATGTACGGTATTACCGAGACAACTGTTCACGTGACTTACAAGCGTGTAACCAAAGAGCATGTGATGAGTGAACAAGGCAGCATGATTGGCTTCCCGTTACTGGACTTATCGTCATACGTACTTGACCAAGATCAGCAGTTTGTGGCCATTGGTGTACCGGGAGAACTATATGTGGGCGGTGATGGTGTTACACGTGGTTATTTGAATCGCGATGACTTAACTGAACGTGCCTTCATCGACAATCCATTTAAGCCTAGTGAGCGTTTATATCGCACTGGGGATTTAGTTAAACGCATTGATACGGGCGAGCTGGTTTATCTAGGACGTATTGACGATCAGGTGAAGATCCGTGGCTTTAGGATTGAGCTGGGTGAGATTGAGCATCAAATCCGCGACCACCACAGCGTGAATGAAGTATTGGTGCTAACGCAGGGTGAATCGCATGATAAACGCCTAGTGGCTTATTTAGTGTTAACAGAGGGTCAAGATGAGCTGCAAGCGGTTGCTGAGCTAAAAGCAAGCATCTCGCAAAACTTAGCGCCGCATATGGTGCCAGCAGCGTTCGTGGTGATTGATAAGATCCCACTGACTATCAATGGCAAAGTGAATAGAAAAGCACTGCCAGAGGCCGATTTCTCAGCATCAGTTGAAGATTATCAAGCGCCGGAAACAGCGGTGGAAGCGGCATTAGCTGATATTTGGCAACAGGTACTAAAAGTAGCACGGGTGGGAATTAGCGATAACTTCTTTGCGCTCGGCGGTGACTCAATCCGTGCGATTAGTCTGGTTGCTAAGATGAAAGAGTCGGGTTACTCGGTCTCAATTGGCGCGCTATTTGAGAACCCAACCATCAAGCAATTGGCGTCCGTGGTTGCGCTTGAAGAGGTAACATCGCTGCCAGAAGTGCCTGCATTCTCAATGTTAGAGGAGCAGGAATATGCCAAGTTACGTGAGCAAGCTGACTTTGAGCGTATTGAAGATGCTTATCCGATGACTCAGTTACAACAAGGTATGGTATTTCATAACCTGTTAGCGGGCGGTCAGGGTATTTACCATGATGTTATGAGCTTTAAGATTAAGTCGGCATTTGATGCTCAAACATTTGCGCAGGCAGTGACTTCATTAGCACAGCGCCATCAAATTCTACGTACATTGTTTGTGATGGACTCTCATGCGCCGACCCAGTTGGTGTACAAACAACTCGACGTAGAGCCGGTGGTTATGTCGCTGATGGCGTTGACTGAGCAGCAGCAAAATGCGCATTTAACACAATGGATCGAAGAAGAGAAAAACTCGCCGTTCGATTTTACTAAGCCATTGTGGCGTATCTATATTCACCAGTTAGATGCCGAGTGCTTCCAGTATACGATTAGCTTCCATCACGCATTATTTGATGGTTGGAGTATCGCGACACTGAATACTCAGTTGTTCAATGAGTACATTGCGCGCAGAGAGGGCACTTATCAAGCGAGCGAAGAGGTCGTGCTGCCTTACAAATATTTGGTACACCAAGAACAAGCTGCCATGCAATCACAAGAGGTGAGAGATTATTGGCGCAGCAAACTCGAAGATGCGCAGTTGCCTTGGTGGGCAGGTAAAACATTGACGGGTAAATCGCGTCAGGTGCTAGATGTGAGCCCTGAGTCGAGCCAAAAAATTCGTGACTTAGCAAAACAACTGGGTGTGCAGGAGAGAAGTATTCTACTGACCACACATGTGGTATTGCTGGCACTAGTCAATGGTAATAAAGACGTGGTGACGTCGGTTGTCGCTAACTGTCGACCAGAATATGAAGGTGCGGACAAAACCCTGGGCTTGTTCTTAAATTCACTGCCATTTGTAACAAGCCTAGAAGATCACAGTTGGCAGGCTCTGATCAAACAAGTGGATGCGCAAGTGTCGCAAGATGCGTCAAAACGTACTTTGCCGCTGAGCGTGATGCAAAAAGATGCTGGTTTGGATTTCTCATCATCACTATTTAACTATGTAGATTTCCATGTGTATGAAAATCTAGCGGATGATATTGAGGTTATGGGCGCACAGGGGTCACTTGAGCAAAACTATTTGATAAGCGTGACTTACTCAAAAGTAAAACAGATTGCCCAAGATACCTTTAATCTAACGCTGGATATCGATCAGGATACCTTTGGTGAAGCCATGGCTGAACGTATGTTGCAATACAGTCAGCGCATCATTGACAGCATTGTGCAAACGCCAAGTAACGCGATTTCATTTGCAGCACTGATGAGCCAAGATGAGATGGCACAGCAGTTGGCCCACTGGAATGACACCGCACGTCAGGACGATCAAAACGCCACTGTGCACCAAGGTATCTTCGCACAGGCTAGCAAAACACCAGATGCGATTGCGGTGCAAGCGGGTGAGGAAAAATTGAGCTATCAACAATTGGTAGACAAAGCGACCCGCATGAGCGCGTACTTTGAGTCGCAAGGTTTAACTAAAGGCGACCGCATTGGTTTATATATGCCACGTTGTCCACAGTTAATGGTTACCTTGTTAGCTGCTATGAACTCAGGACTGGTATATGTACCAATTGATTTGAAAAATACACAGCAACGGGTAGAGAAAATCGTCGCCAGTTCCGAGTTAAAACTGATGGTATCGGTTAGCGATTTTACTGAACAAACGGCAACTTGCGGTGTAGATGTGATGCTCGTTGATGACGCACTCAGTGCTGATTGGTTGGCGCATGTTGTGCCAATGGAGCAATTAGCGGGTACCGCAAGCGCTCAAGACAGCGTGTATGTGATTTATACCTCAGGTTCAACGGGTGAGCCAAAAGGGGTTGAGATCCACCACCAAGGCCTGATGGATTACTGCCAAACCGGTCTAGATTTGTACTACAACAGCGACTTGACGGGGTCATTGGTGGTCACTTCACACGCCTTTGACCTCACTGTGCCGAGTTTGTATCTGCCATTGTTGGCAGGTGGCACCGTCCATCTTAGTGCAATGGATGAGGAGATCTCTGGGTTGCACCGTGCCTTGACCTGTGGTGATGAGCAACAGTACTTAATGCGAATGACACCAATGCACGTCAATGCCATGTTGGCGCTGATGGAGCCATCTTTTGTCAGCAAAGCGCGCCATGTGTTTGTCATTGGTGGAGAAAGTTTTGCACCAAGTGATGCGAGAAAACTACAAAGTTTCTTCCCACAAAGTGAGATTTACAATCACTACGGTCCGTCGGAAAGCGTGGTGGGCTGCACCATCGCCAATGTGAGTGAATTACTCAATGATGATATTGAGGTACTGCCAATTGGTCGTGCAATGCCAAATACCCGCCTATATGTATTGTCGCCAGAGCAAGAGGTGGTGCCGGTTGGTTGCGTGGGTGAGCTGTATATCGCAGGCAATGGTGTCGCGAAGGGATATCTGAACCGTCCAGACCTAACAGCCGAGCGCTTTGTTGAGAAGAGTTTTGCAAATGGTGTGACGGAGCGATTGTACAGAACGGGTGACTTAGTGCGCTACGATGAATTGGGACAACTGTACTATATGGGCCGAACTGACCAGCAGATTAAAGTACGCGGCTATCGTGTTGAGCCAGCTGAAATTGAGCAAGTGCTGATGAAGCAGTCAGAAATAAACAGCGCGTTGGTCATGATGTTAAAAGATGGCAAAGGTGAAGCGCAGCTGGTGGCTTATGTAACCACTTACCGCGAGGCCATGGTACATAATGACTGGTTAGTGGAGCTTAAGGCGCGTTTAGGACAGTCATTGCCAAACTACATGGTACCGAGTGCGATTGTTCACTTAGATAACATGCCATTAAGTATTAACGGTAAGGTAGATAGAAAAGCATTACCTAAACCCGATGTTATGGGCGTGCAAAACTATGTTGAGCCGGCTTCTGAAACAGAGCATGCGGTTGCATCAATATTTGCTGATATCTTGAACGTAGAGCAGGTCGGTCGTCACGATGACTTCTTTGCACTCGGTGGACACTCACTTAATGCAACACGCTTTGTGGGTATGGTGCGAGAAGTATTCGCTATAGAGTTACCATTAGTGGAAGTATTTAATCACCCTGATGTGATGCACCTAGCGCAAATCATCGATGAAATTGTAACACTGAGTCACAACGTGGTTGGCCTTGACGAACAGTCAGAGCTAGTTGAAATGCAGTGGTAACGAGAGGTTCACGAACTAAATCTAAATAATCAAACTGAGTTAATGTCATAACCGGCAGGGAAGCCGGTATTCAATCCAAAGGAACAGGGTGTCATGTTACGTGCTTGTGCTTGACGACTTGTTCCTTTTATCTGGTAAATCCAGCCACCTTCTCAAGGTGATCAACACCTTTTTTGCAAGCCTCTATAAATTCGCTTCTAATTTTTATTTAAATTTATTAATCAGTTAGTTAACTGTGATTTAGGCTGCGCTTTTGAGCCTTTTAAATAACTGTTTTTTGGTCAAACCAAGCGGGTCTAAAACCACATACCTAGTAGATATGGCAGGTGACAGTTTTCCTAAATATGGAGACACTACATGAACTTATATTCCGTACTAGGTAAAGCGTATGTCGCTGTTACCAAAGGAGCATAAGCAACAGCAGAGCAAGGTAGATTGCACACTAAAAGGTTGTATCAATCGATTCATCATAACAATAACAGCGCAACAGGAAATAGTAGGGTATTCAGGGTGATAAAATGCAAGTTGTACATCTAGTTAAAGAGCTCAATCAACATGGTATTTTTCCATATGTTGAGCATGGAAAACTAAAGACAAAATCAAAAAGTACGCAAATATCTCAAGATTTAATCGCCAAGATCAAGCATCACAAGGATGACTTGATCTCTTTTCTATCTGATACTCGACATGCCAATGCGACAGCTAGTACGAATACCATCGTCAAGTTGGAGCCAGGTCAAGAAACGCGTCTGTCTTACTCTCAACAGCGATTATGGTTTATCGATCAATTAGAGCAAACCAGCAGTCAATATAATATGACGCGCGCGATTTACCTGCGCGGTACACTTAATCGTCAAGCTTTGCAGGACGCTTTAAATGAGGTGGTTTCGCGTCACGAGGTGCTGCGCACGGTCTATTTTGATGATGGCGGTGAACCACGTCAACGAGTAACGCCAGTTCAGCCCTTGAGCATCATCAATGTAGATTTAAGTGCATTGGATGATGCAGCACAAGCAAGTCAGTTACAGCAAGTGATGGAACATGAGTTCTCAAAGCCGTTTGATTTATCATCCGATGTAATGCTGCGATTGACGTTAGTACAGTTGGCCAATGACTACTGTGCACTGTTATTTAACGTGCACCACATAGCATCAGATGGTTGGTCTATGGGCATTCTAACACGTGAGTTTGTAGAGCTTTATCATGCGTATGTGAACGATCAACCCTCTCCATTATTGCCGTTACCAGTGCAATACAGCGATTATACCCATTGGCAGCGTTCGCAAGTTCAGCAGCAACGTTTGCAAACCCAATTAGATTATTGGCTGCAGCAGCTTAGCGATATACCAACCACACACGGTTTGCCGTTGGATAAGCCGCGCCCTGCTCAACAAGAGTTTGCAGGGCAAGGTTATACACAGTTCATTGACCAGCCTTTGTATCAAAAGTTATTAAAGGTGTGTCAGCAGTTCGATGTCACTTTGTTTATGCTGTTACAAAGTAGCTTTGCATTGCTACTTGGCCGCTGGAGCTCTGATTCTAAAGTGGTGATGGGGTGCCCGATTGCAGGGCGCACACAGCGGGAAATTGAACCGTTAATTGGTTTTTTCGTCAACACCTTAGTGTTTAAAACAGACCTTGATGAGAATGTGACATTTGCCCAGCTATTGGCGCAAAGTAAAAATACTGCGCTAGAGGCGTTTACTCACCAAGAGACGCCTTTTGATATGTTGGTCGAGCAGCTGCAGCCTAAACGTAGCATGAGTCACTCCCCAATCTTTCAGGTGATGTTTGCATTGCAAAACAATGACTATGGAGAACTGACGTTACCGGGCATTGAGGTCAGCGGCATTGCAGGTGAGGTTAAGCACACTCGCTTTGATTTGGAGTTGTTCGCTGGGGAGTTAGGTGAGCAGTTTGTGATGCAATGGAACTTCGCCACCAGCATCTTCGAGTTAAAAACCATTCAAGCATTGGCACAAAGTTTTACGGTGCTGTTAGAAGGCATCGTTGCAGCGCCACACACACCTATCTTTGAACTGCCTATTACTTCATCAGCAGATAAAACCACGTTGCAGCAGTGGCGAGCACACAACCAAGTGCCGTACAGCGAATTTACCCAAGGTGTACATCATTTAATTGCTCAGCATGTTCAGCAAAGTGCTGATGACATTGCACTTACTGATGAAGTCATTGAACTTAGCTATGCTCAGTTAGACAGCTACGCAAATCAATTTGCCCACGCGTTGCTAGCACAAGGGTTGCAACCGGGTGACTATGTGGGGATCTCACAAAAGCGCTCGGCAGCGATGATAATCAGCGTACTGGCGGTGCTCAAAGCGGGTGGTGCCTACGTGGCTCTGGATCCGAACTATCCTCAAGAACGTTTAAATTACATCAGTAAAGACAGTGGCATCAAATTACTCATTTGCGACGATTTGCCACGTTGGCAAGCGTTATCAACACAAGTCACTGTATTGGATGTGAATAATGAAGACTATCAAGGCTATCCGTACACCCAGCCAGATGTTGATATTAATGGTCAAAGCGCCGCGTATGTGATTTATACCTCAGGTTCGACAGGGCAGCCCAAAGGCACCGTACTGTCGCATCAAGTGCTTGAAAACTTGATGCGTTCACAGTTTGCTCGTTACGAAAACGTCGCACAAAAACTGCCAACCCTACAATACTCCACGCTGAATTTTGACATGGCGATTTACGAGATCATGACCGCACTTTGTAGCGGCAGCAAACTGGTGATTGTTGATGAACCAACGCGCCAGTCGTTACCGGAGCTGCTAGAGGTGATTGTGCGCCAGCAGATAGGTTGCCTATATTTACCAACCGCGATGTTGGTCAGCTTTTGTGAATATGTGACGGATCAGGCACTTCATCTTCCATCTTTGAAGGTACTGCAAGTGGCGGGTGAAGCACTCAAAATTTATCCTCAAATCAGAGCTTTCTTTGGTCAACACCGCCACTGTCAGCTACTCAATCTATATGGCCCATCGGAAACACATGTGGTGACGGATTATCAACTCAAAGGTGACGCTAAGGCTTGGCCGTTGTATCCATCAATCGGTAAGCCGATCCACAATGCCAACGCTTACATCATGGATAGTAATTTGTCTGAAGTACCGATTGGCTGTATTGGTGAATTGTATATCAGCGGTCCATGTTTAGCCGACAAATATATCAATCGTGACGAGCTGACCACTGAGCGGTTCATTGCTCATCCTGAAGATTCACAGCAAAGGATGTATCGCACGGGGGATTTGGTACGGTATGTAGATAATGGCAATATCGCGTACTTAGGTCGTGCCGACGAGCAGGTCAAAATCAGGGGATTTCGTGTCGAGCCTCAGGAAATTGAACAGCAATTATTACAAACTAATTTGTTAAAAGCGGCGGTGGTGACAACCGTTGAATTGGCAAACGAGTTACATATAGTGGCGTATGTCACCGTGTTGGATGCGACTACCGATGCGGCTATGATCAAAGCTAAGCTTAAGGCCTGCTTGCCAGAGTATTTAGTGCCGTCTCACATTCAGGTGATGGATAAGTTTGCACTCACTGCTAATGGCAAAGTGGATAAGCGAGCATTGCCTGCGCCGAGTTTAGGTGATGTTATTGCACTTGAGTATGTGGCTGCGAATACGCCTAGCGAGCAACTTATCCAACGCTTATGGTGTGAACTACTTGACTTAAGTGAACAGCAAGTCAGTTGCGCAGTGAGCTTTTTCGATCTCGGTGGACATTCCTTGTTGGCCATGCGTTTGAGTAACGCAATCCGCAGGGAGCTGGATGTTGAAGTGCCAGTACGTGTGTTGTTTGTCCATGAAACTATTAAGGCCATCGCCAAGTATATTGATGAACTGGATACACATAGCAGCCTAACCATGATTAAGCCAGTAGATCGTGATCAATCCTTGCCACTGTCATTTTCACAGCAGCGTCTTTGGTTTGTCGATCAGCTGAACGGCAGCAGTACGCAATACAATTTGCCGCTTGCCTTGGAGCTAAAAGGTGAGTTGGATATCACCGCTCTACAGCAGAGCTTTACTGCATTGGTTGCCCGCCATGAAGTGCTCAGAACGACCTTTGAGATGCACGATGGAGAAGCTGTTCAGTGCATTAATGAGCCACAAGCGGTGGCGATTGCGCAGCATGATTTATCGAGCACTCCAGAGTCAGAACAGCATGATGCGGTATTTGCTGTGTTGCACAAGCAAATCGCATTAGATTTTGATTTAGCCCAGTCTTTGATGATCCGTGTTGATTTGATCCAGCTGAGCGAACAGCACCATGTATTGTTAGTGGTGATGCATCACATTGCATCCGATGGTTGGTCATTGGGGTTAGTTGCAGATGAAATTTCCACTTTCTACCAACAATGGCGACAACAAGGTCACTGTGCAGTGACACCGCTTGCTTTGCAATATGCAGATTATGCCGCTTGGCAGCGCCAGCACATGTCCGAAGGCGTCATTGCTGCGCAGCTGGATTACTGGCAAGAACAGTTGGCCGATATTCCACAAGTACACAGCTTACCCCTTGATAAGCCAAGGCCCGTTAAGCCTAGCTATTGCGGTGACAGTGTGAGTATTGAATACGACCTAGAGCTTAGTTCTGCAATCGGTGAGTTAGCACAGCAACACAACGTGACGTTATTCATGCTGTTACAAAGCGTGTATGCTCTGGTGGTCAGTCGTTGGAGCAACGAGGCAGATATTGTAATTGGTAGCCCGATTGCCGGACGCCATCATCATGAAGTGGAAGACTTGCTGGGATTCTTTGTTAACACTTTGATGTTTAAGCATAAAATTGATGGTCAGAGCCGTTTTAGTGACGTGCTACAACAAGCCCGTTCGACCACATTAAATGCTTTTGCACATCAAGATGTACCATTTGAAATGTTGGTTGAACAATTACAACCAGAGCGGAGTATCAGCCATGCGCCGCTATGCCAATTAATGTTTTTGATGCAAAACAATCGTCAAGTAAATTGGCAGCTTGAAGGTTTAACGGCACGGCCCATCGCAGGTCAAGCACAGACCATTAAGCACGATTTGAGCTTATCGGTGATGGAAACCGATCACGGGCTGAGATTGAACTGGAGTTACGCAACGGACTTATTTAACCGCCAGAGCGTTGAGCGCTTGGCGCAAAGCTTTACAGCATTATTAACAGATGTCCTTGTAGCGCCACACAAGCCTGTAAATCAATTGAATATTTTGGGTCAGCAGGCACAGCAACAACTCGTCGAGTGGAACAATACGACGCAAGACTATGCCCTAGATATGACACTCAACAGCATGGTTGCTCGCACAGCAAAACGGGTACCCAATGCCATCGCCCTGCAACAAGGTGCATTGCAACTAAGCTATCAGCAACTCGATCAGATAACAGATCGCATTGCATGTTATCTCCAGCATCAAGGTATTGGCCGAGGGGATCATGTTGGGGTTTATACGCCAAGGCATCCATTTTTTATCGTTGGTTTACTTGGGGCGCTTAAAGCCGGAGCGGCTTATGTGCCCATAGAGATCAGCAGCACAGCTGAACGAATTGCGACTATCTATGATGATGCGCAGCTGAAATGTATTTTGACCATGGACGCTTTAAGTGGGAATTGTCCGCAAGCACACAACCTTTTGCTGTTGCTGGATGACTGTATGCACGAAACTTGGCTTGCAACCTTCACGGACTATCAAAGTGTCTCGAGTGAGAGCAAAGACATAGCCTATGTTTGCTACACCTCAGGGTCAACCGGCAAGCCAAAAGGGGTAGAAGTCAGTCATCGAGGTGTGGTGGATTACTGCCAAAATGCGATGCACAGCTATTACAGTGAAGCGGCCAATCTCAGTGGTGCGATGGTGATCACATCATTGGCGTTCGATATCACGGTACCTGCATTGTATTTACCGCTACTCAATGGTCATTGTGTTGATTTTTGTCCCGAGCAGGATGCTTTGGAGGAATTTGCCAAAATGATGGTGCAGCGTCAGTCAAATGCCTTGATCCGCATGACACCAATGCATGGCGAAGCGCTACTGAGCTTATTACCAGATGATTTTGTTTGTACGGCATCACATTGCTTTGTTATCGGGGGAGAAGCCTTCCCAATCTCATTGGCACGGCGTTTGGCACGCGTTTTTCCAAGTGCGAAAATCTACAACCATTATGGCCCCACTGAAACCGTGGTGGGATGTGCCATGTATGATGTTTCTGCCAATTTAGCGAAATTAAACAATGCCTTACCCATTGGTAAAGCAATGAGTAATACCGAGCTGTATGTACTTGATAGCAACCAAGCGATGACCCCAGCAGGCGTTGTGGGTGAGTTGTATATTGGCGGTGAAGGGGTTGCTAAAGGCTACCTCAATAATCCAGCGCTGACCGCTGAAAAGTTTGTAGAGCTGAATATCCCAGGTGCGAAATATAATCGTTTTTATCGTACGGGTGATCTCGTTAAATATGATCAACAAGGCAACCTTTGGTTTGTTGGCCGTGCCGATAATCAAATTAAGTTGCGAGGTTATCGTATCGAGTTGGGTGAAATCGAAAAGCACATTGCGCGCATACCTGGCGTGGCCAAAGCGGTCGTGGTGGCGCATGCTGAGGAGATGGATAAACAGCTTATTGCCTTTATCAAACCTACCGATGCTGAGCTTGATGAAGTCTTAGTTGCTCGTATTCGAGAACAGCTAAGTGCAACGCTACCAAGCTATATGATACCGGAGCACTTCATCAATTTAACTGAGGTGCCGTTGTCAGCAAATGGCAAGATCAATCAAAAAGCGTTGTTGGCACAAGTACAGCTTGCGCCACGAGAAGTCATTGCTCCACATACTGAAGTACAGCAGCAACTACAGACCTTGTGGGCAAAAGTGCTCAACAAGTCGCCAAGCATACTCAGCATAGATGCTAATTTCTTCAGTAGCGGCGGCCATTCTTTGCTTGTGATTAAGTTATTTAGCGAAGTGCGTAAGCTATTCGGTAATGTACTGAGTGTTCATCAACTCTATCAGTACCCAACGATTGCCAAGCAAGCAGATTACCTCACCCGAGCAAAACAGCTTTATACCAATGAGCAACTGGTCAAACTCAAAGAGGGTGCACAAGGAAAAATATTTATCGTTCACCCAATTGGTGGAGATGTGGCTTGTTATGGACAATTTGTACAGCACTTAGCATTAGATTTTGACATCTACGCAGTGCAGCATCCGGGCTATGTGGGTCAGATTGACGACCAATTTGAGTCATTACAGGCACTCGCACAGAGCTATCTAGCACAAATCAAGCAAGTACAAGATACAGGCCCTTATTACTTGTTGGGCTGGTCATTTGGCGGACTTGTTGCACTGACGATGGCACAGCAGCTTGAATCACAGGCAGAGCAGGTCAGTTATGTCGGCTTGATTGATTCGGTGGTGAAGCATAACGAAGCACGGTGGCAGGATTTCTTGCACGCCTATCAAAGCGCAGGGTATAGCGAACATACGCCCAGTCAATATTTACAATATTTGCAAGCACAGCCCGCGCTATGTGATCGATTTGATAAAGCATATCAGGTGCAGTGGCTTGCTAAACAGTTCTCAACGGATAGCGAGTGCTCTGTTGAGCGCGTGCGTGAAGTGGTGCTGCGTAACTTGGCTTCATCGCAATGTGAGTTAGCAAGTCAAGCGGTGACACAGCTGCATTACTACGGCGCTACACAAACCAAAGCGACATTCCCAGATAATAACGCGGTATTTACGGCGCTCAGTGAGCAAAATATACGTGACTACAGCGTTGATGGTGATCATTTCAGCATCATGCAAACGCCCCAATTAACACCACTTGTGGCACAAATCGCTACTGATGTAGCGCAAATAAATAACAAGCCAGTTAAGAAGGCACAATAAAATGGAAATAAAACAAACAGCAACCCAAGCGGAGTTGCTAGATGCGCAACCCACGAACGAATCCGTAGATGAGCTAAAACAGTGTCCTGATTTTTTACGGATCTGGAAAGGCCAAGCGATTTCCGTCTTTGGTAGTCAGATGGTGGCTTTTGCTTTTAGTATTTGGGTGTATCAACAAACTCAATCACTACTGCAATTTGGCGGCATTATCGTGGCACAGCTTTTACCCACGCTTTTTTTAGCCCCCGTAGCAGGCGTGCTATGTGACCGCTTTTCGCGACGTAACATTATGATGGGGTGTCAATTTGCACTGACACTCGCCTCAGCAGTGCTTTGTGTGCTGGCGTTTAGGGATGAATTAAATGTGACGGCTATCATGATGATGTCGCCGATCATTTCATCATTTGGCTCGGTACATCAGATTGCTTACACCGCCTCTATTTCTCAGCTAGTGCCGAAAAACTTGTACGGCAAAGCAAACGGATATGTACAGTCGAGTATTCACTTTAGCGCCGTCATTATTCCTTTGATAGCGGTAGGGCTGTTAGAAACGATAGGTATTGCGCTGATAATTTTGGCAAGCATCGCAACTTACCTGTTCTCAACGCTGACCTTGGTATTTTCACGCTTACCTTATCGAGGAGAAAGTACACAAGCATCCACATCAGAAAAAGCGGCCATCTTTAACCTACGTTCGGAAGTATTAGGCGTACTGTTTAAGGATAAGAACGTCTTGATCCTCATAACATTTTTATCACTAATTTCATTTTTAAATGGTGTAGTAATGGTGCTGTTCAGACCGATGATTTTAACCACTATGTCATCCATAGCTCTGGGTTGGATAGTCACCTTAGCCGGATTTGCAGGTTTAATGGGGGCGCTAATAGCTGGAAAGCTTGCAGCGCGTGAGAATCGCATTCAAGTGCTGTTTGTGGCCACGCTTACCTCCGGTATCACTATGGTGTTGTGCGGCGCACTCACCAACGCATGGGGTATCGCTATTTTAGTGTTTATTTACTCTTTGTTTGCACCTATTGGTACGGTAGTTGCGCAAACCATTTTGCAAACCATCACCGCACCAGAGGTACAGGGACGAGTATTTGCCGCGCGAGCCTTCTTTGCTACGGTGGCCATGTTGTTTGCCGTCACTTTAGCCCCCGTAGGCGCTGAGCTGTTTTTAGAGCCGAGCATGATGCCTGGGGGGATGCTCGCCAATTTATTAGGTGGGGTGATTGGCACGGGACCTGGGCGAGGAATGGGTCTGGTCTTTGTGTTATGTGGATTAGCCATGTTCTCCATTATTGCGATCTTAAGTGCGATGGGCGCCTTTAGAAGGTTGCAGTCGCAAATGAGCCAACATTTTGAAAACAAATAACAAAAAGCAATTACGAATAATTGAGAATTAAGGAGTTATTACATGATAGACGAACGAATATTAAAAAATATTCCGGGATTGGACACAGGCAAGACGGTTACGTGCATTGATGCGAAAGACATGGATGCAAAAACATTTGCCAAAAAGTTTGTAAATACCAATACACCAGTACTGATCAAAGGAGGCTTAAAGCACTGGCCTGCCTATGAAAAGTGGCCTCAGCCAGGCTATTTGGAAGAAGTGGGTAAAGACAGTGAGGTGAACTACTATCGTCACATGAACTTTTCCAGCGACAGCTCAATGAAAGCCAGTGCCAAAAAGCATAATTTTGCCCAAGCACTCACGGAAATGCGCTCTGGTTTAGATGAAGTATTATTCGCACCGGTCAGCTTCAAGGCCGAAGGTTTTAAAAAGCTACAAAAAGACATGACAGGTTTTCCGTTTATTGCAAAGAAACCAAGGCCTCTGGCTTACCCAGATGCTCGCATGTTTGTGTACAAAGGTGCAGGGTCAAACTGGCATTTACATGTGTTGGATGAAACGCTGATGTGCCAAATTCACGGCAACAAGCGGGTTGCGTTATTCCCATCAGATGATGGTAATTATAAAGAGCTCAAAGAGATTTTTTATTCAGATGCTTTACTTAAAGACGAAAACTGCATGGCGCACCTTGCGGACAAAATTGAACCATATGTGGTTGATGTAGAGGCGGGAGACACCTTGTATATCCCACCAAATTGGTGGCATGGAGTGCAACCGGTAGACCATGAAGTCGGTATGACTATTCCGTACTGCTGGCGCTCTCCATATCATAAGATCTCAAATCTAAGATACCCAGCGATTCGAGATTTATATAAGGATGCGTTTAAAAAGCCAGGATTGCCGATGCTGGTTGTACCATTCTACGGCTTGATCACTTTGTTTGCGCAATGCATTTACCGTACAAAGCTATTGGCAGGTAGATAATGATGAATCGTTGGTTGCTAATTTTATTGACACTCATATACCTACTGTTTGCCAAAAACTCTTATGCGCAAACAGCAACACTTGAGACGAAAGTTAATCAAGTACTGACACAGGAGGGGTTAGTCGGAGTCAGCTGGGCATTAGTTGACGGTGATAAAAGTACCTTGGGTGCAAGCGGGTTGAGCAACCAGCGAGAACAAACAAAGCTTACAACGCAGCATAAGACACACGTTGGGTCGATTACCAAAACGGTGATGGCCACGGGGGTTTTGGCCTTGGTATCTGCTGGTAAATTGCAGTTAGAAAGTAAAGTGAGTGACATACTGCCTATGCTTGAGTTGGTTAACCCTTGGCGGGAAACCGACCCAGTTACCGTCGCGCATTTGCTGGACCACACAGCGGGTATTCAAGATGCTAGGTTTTGGCACTTGGTAAATACTCAGGCGCAAGTTGACTCGCCATTGGCAACGGTTTTTCTCAAAGATACTGATCTACTGGAGGTGAAAGTCCGGCCCGGTTCGCAGTTTGCTTACTCGAACCTTGGTTACAATTTACTGGCGATGGTGATTGAGGCTGTAACCGCTCAACGATATGAAGACGCGCTCCAACACTACTTATTAAAACCTTTAAAAATGTCTGACAGTACCATGGCATTTACCAGCCAAGCTGGACCATTTAAAGATGAGAGACTCACTTATGGTCATTTAGATCATGGTCAGTTATTTGCGGCAGTGCCGAGCTATTTGCGTGCTGCAGGTCAATTCACTACCACAGTTGCAGATATGGAGAAATTTATTCGTTTCTTACTGGGTAATGGGGTGCAAGATGGCAAGGTTGTCGTGGATGCTGAACTGCTTGCCCAGATGGGGCAACCAGCCGAGGTTGCTGCTTATCAAGCTGGTTTACACATGGGGGGCAGTAAAGGTTTATGGCGACGTGACAGAAACCAAACATTAGGCTTATGTCATGGCGGCAATACCGCTGGCTTCAAAGGCATGTTGTGTTTGTATCCAGAGCAAGATAAGGCCTTCTTTGTGATGGCAAACACAGATAGTGAAACGGCAAATTATGAGCTGCTCAACAAACTAATGGTAGAGGAGTTACAGGTAGCAAGCCCAGAGCCAATAACAGTGCAAGCTTATGATGCTTCCGATTGGTATGGCTGGTACGCGCCCACTATTTACCGTTATGGAAAATTTACTTATCTGGACAAAATATTCAGCACCTACGTGCTCAAACCTCGGGGCGAACAGCTCGTTTTTGGTAGCGCACAATCGGCTGATTATGTGCTCAGCTCCTTAGGCAACGGGCTTTATGCACAGCAGCAGCGTGTTTCTCCGTCACACATATTGATGCGTAGTGCAGATGGTACGCCGATGATAAGCAACGGTTTTAATACCTACAAAATGGTGGATAAGCTCGGTGTTATTGGTCTAGGTCTCAGCTTGGCATTAGGGCTATCAGGCGCACTCTACATCTTATTATATGGTGGTTATGTGTTTGTGGCGCGCTTTTCAAAGCTTACCAAGGAACCTTTAGCTATCGCATTTACCATGTATTTGGCCTATTTGCTCTGCGTGCCATTTTTTATCAATCAATCCTTCATTCATATCGGTGATATCAACGCTGCCAGTGTGTTATTGGCATTTGCCTCGGTGTTTGCGCCTGTTGTTTGTGTCATTGCGTGCGTTGTGCACATTCGACAAAAACAAGCCAGCACTTTGAGTTTGTTGGCACTCGTCGCGTTTGTGCAATGGATGGTGGTGATGGGTTTTTGGGGGCTCATACCGCTTACTTTGTGGAATGTATAAACAACAAGAACAGTAAAAATTCAATAGCGGCTGTACACAGATGTGACGTATCGCACATTGACAGCTAGTGCTCATTATCAAGTTATTTTCAGAGAGAAATAAATGGATATTAAATTAGAACAGAAGAAAAAGCGCAAAATAAAAGCGCAGTGGTTTATTCCTGTCATTGGTTTGGCCTTGTATTTCGTGCTCAAGCCTTTGTTCGGTGATGCGTCCTATGTGGTAGATACCAAAACATTACGTACCGCAACCGTTAAACAGGATAAATTTGAGGTATTAGTGCGCAGTAACGGTGAGTTGAGACCAAAAGAGTTTCAACGTATCTCTGCTCAAGTAAGCGGTGTGGTTGACCGTGTTATGGTCGATGCGGGTGATACCGTACAGGCTGGACAGGTGCTAGTGCAATTGAGCAACCCGCTGCTCATGCGAGAGATGGAACAGGCTGAACTGGAATATCAACAGGCTAAATCCGAGGCGTTCGCGAGTCAGAAATCACAAGAGTCTGAATTCTTAGCATTGCAATCTGAAGCCTTGCTCGCAGAGCTGGCCTATCAAAGCAATATGCTCAAGCTGGATGCGGAGCGAGACTTGATAGCGAACCATCCAGGTATTGTGTCGCAAATTGATCATCAACGAACGATTTTCTCCGTGGATGAACAAAAGCAAATCATGGGCGTGTTTAAAAAGCGTATTGCGAAAATGGAAGAAATTATGAACGCGAGACGCGATGCTGATTCTGCCCGAATTTCGAACCTTAAAAATGCTTTAGATCACGCCAAACAACAGGTAGAGAGATTACAAGTTAGAGCACGAACGAAAGGCGTTGTACAAGGGATGGATTTGGAACCTGGGCAGGAGCTTGGTATTGGCACTTTGGTGGCACGCGTCGCAGATGACTCACAATTGATAGCTGAGCTACAAGTTCAGGAGTTACAGGTACAAAGTGTGAGACAGGGTCAGCCAGTCATGATAGATACCCGCCAGAATCAAATTAGAGGTGAAGTGACGCGTATTCACCCATCGGTAACCAATGGCATGGTGCAGGTCGATGTCAAATTACTAGATGAACTGCCACCTGAGGCACGCATAGCGTTGAGCATTGAAGGGTCAATCACAACACTGTCGTTTGATAGAGCCACATTTGTGCAGCGCCCAGCGCATGTGCAGCCTAATGCGGTAGTGGGAATCTATAAAATCAGCCAAGACAGTAAGCAAGCGCAGCGCATTCAGGTTGAAGTGGGGCAGTCATCGGTCAAGTTTATACAGGTACTTGAGGGCCTAAATGAGGGGGATGAAATCATTGTGTCAGACACCTCCAGCTATGCAGAGCACCAGACGGTGTATCTCAATTAATTCATTTTGCATTTTTAAAGAATATTAGGAGTTGTTATGACAAAGGCAGTGATCGAGCTAAACAATATTTATAAGTCATTTCGTACTGATGATGTAGAAACCCATGCTTTGACAGACATCAGTTTGACCATCAACGAAGGTGAGTTTGTTTCATTCACCGGCCCTTCAGGCAGTGGTAAGTCAACATTGTTGTCAATCTTGGGTCTACTTGATGAGGTGTCTGCGGGGACATTTAAAATTTGTGGGATTGATGTAACCCATTTGGATAGAGATCAGCGAGCAGGCGTGAGAAATCAGCAGATTGGTTTTATCTTTCAGTCGTTTAACCTGATCAGTGACTTAACCGTGGAAGAGAACGTGATGTTGCCACTGAGCTATCAAAAAGATGTGCCTCAAGGGCAGGCCAAGCGCATGGCCGCAGAGGTGCTTAAAAAGGTCAATATGGAACATCGGCTCCACCACTTTCCATCACAGTTATCAGGTGGACAGCAGCAAAGAGTGGCGATAGCGCGTGCCTTGGTGAACAAGCCGTCATTAATTTTGGCCGATGAACCAACAGGTAACTTGGACTCAACTAATGCCACAGCAGTGATGGAGATTTTACACCAGTTGCACCAAGAGGGGAGCACTATCTGTATGGTCACCCACGATCCCCGTTCATTGGACAATGTCAGCCGTAATGTAGAAATTTTAGATGGCCGCATTCGACTACCTGCAAATGCACCTAATGAGCCAAGTACTGATAAGAAACAATCAGAAGGAGCGGCGGTATGTATGTGATTAGGGATCTCCTATATGCGCTGCGTCTATTGAAGAAAACCCCTAAATTTACCGCGTTGACGATCATTGTATTGTGTGGCGGCTTAGCGGTTAGCTTATTTACGTTTGCATTCTTATACACGTTCACTTCAAAGCCTCTGCCGATAGAAGATCAAGGGACGTTGTACCGCGCTTCCCTATTGTGGCACAGTGAAAAATTTGGTGAGAGTCGATATCTTGAAGCGTACGAAGCAGCTCGCCTACGGGAGCATGCTACGGTATTTTCCGAACATGGAGTATGGCAAAACAAAACCGTATCGGTATCGCTTGGTAACAACCAACTGATTGTTGAAGCGGCCTCAACAACGCCTGATATCTTCAAGGTATCACGCACGCAGCCGCTGCTTGGGCGTACATTAGAGGCGTCTGACAGCCTGCGCGGCAGCACACCTGTTGCGGTGATAAGCTACGCCATTTGGCAAGGACAGTTTGGTGGTGATCCAGAGGTTATTGGCAAAACGTTTTATGTCAGTGGGCAGACAACGGAAGTAGTTGGTGTCATGCCTCAGGGCTATCGTTTTCCGATATCGCATCAACTGTGGTTACCGATGCCTGCGCAAATACTCAATCCAGTCATTTTGGATAGGGAAAAAGTTGAATTTTTCGCACGTCTAAAGCCTGGCGTAAGTGTTGAGCAAGCACAAACACAGTTCTTTAGCATTACGTCACAAGCATTTAACGCTCGAAAAGAGAAGCTACCCAAAGGAATTGAGCTGATCCGTGCTGATATGGATTTATATCAACGCTTTGATATTGATAACGCTATGCGTTTAACCGTATTAGTGCTCAATGTTGTGGCATTTTTTATCTTACTTCTGGCGGCCATTAATATTGGTAATTTATTGTTTGCAAGAGCGATTCAGCGCAGCAAAGAGTCAGCTATTCGTACCGCAATTGGCGCACCTCACTGGCGTTTAGTGTCACAACTTATGTGGGAAGGGGTGTTGATCACGCTAGCAGGTACGGCGTTAGCGGTGGTGTTAGTGGCCTGGTTATTAAACTTCATTGATAGCTATTTTCATACGCTTATGGGGAATGAACTGCCGTTTTGGTATCGTTGGGAGCTTGATATCACGGTGTTTGTTGCTGCTGTGGTGTTTGCCCTATTTACTATCTTTGTGGCGAGCTTTTTACCCGCGTATAAGGCGGCAAGGCAAGACTTTAATATGGTGCTAAGAGATGGTACGCGTGGGGCGCAGAGTATTAGTATTGGTCGCTTGTCGCGCTTTTTACTGGTGACGCAAATTGCCACCATCACCTTGATCATGGTGCTGGGGACGGCGATCTCTTTTAAAGTGAATAAAGCGACTGACCTAGAACTTGGTTACGACTATGACAAGTTATATTTTGCAATAGCCGAGTTGCCACTACACAACTACCCAACCGATGAAAAGCGAGCATTATTCTTCGAACGCATGCAGCGTCAGTTGAGTGAAGACGCGGCTTTCTCTGATGCTGGTATACGATTTAGTTATAAGCGCCAACCTGTCGCGCTCTCTGGTGTTGATTACAAAACCGATGCGGATAAACCGAAAGCGACTATCTATACCGTGATTGGTAGCACTGAGTTTATGGGGCCTAAGTTACTGGCTGGGCGTCGTCTTGATACGCGAGATAGGAAAGACGGTGCTAAGACCGCGATGGTTAGCCAGTCAATGGCCAATCGTTTGTGGGGGAATGACTCGCCGCTTGGCAAGCAGTTACAGGTGACATTGGATGATGAGTTTGCCACGGTCACTGTCGTTGGCGTAGTGAGTGATATCACCAATAACCCACTTGAAAAGCCGGCACTGTACGATGAACTGTACTTGGCGGGTTATCAATTTCCAAAAGCACGCGGAACTATCTTTTTCAAACGCGCCGTGGATGCAGCAGTTGCTGAAGATCGGTTTTTCCGTATCTTAAATGGTAACGATAGCCAGCTAAATATTGTTGCTATTGAAGATTGGGAGATGGAAACATCAGCAACAGCGAAAATGGTAGCCACATTTAGAGATACGGTGATTATGAGCGGCCTATTTGCCTTGATACTGGCAATGACGGGGATCTATGGATTGACCGCGTTTTCGGTGGAAAAACGAGCTCAGGAAGTTGGCGTTAGAAGAGCCTTGGGCGCAACAGACAAGGATATTATTATGCTGTTCATTAAGCAAAGCAGTAAGCTACTGCTAGCTGGGTTACTCATTGGTGGTGGGTTGTCTAGTTTAATGTTAATTGCAGTATCAAGTGTGTTGGCATTAACCACATTTGCGTATGCAAGTATTTTTGTCGCGGTACTAGGGAGTTTAGTGCTAGTCGTCTTGGTTGCAGTGATTATACCTTCGCGAAAGGCTGTCTTTATGCAACCTTCAGAGGCACTGCGCTGCGAATAAAAGTTGTTAAGGCGAGCTGTTTAGTTTACTCAGCTCGCCTTTTTCAATGTCAGTGTGCTTTTTGAACTTGGCCATTTCTTTGTAATATTAAACAGCTTATCGCAATTCTAAGTTGGCTCTGATAAAGCGGAATGAAAAGTGCGTAATGACAGCTGCGGATACTTGAGTTTTGGCACCTTGTATACAACACTTAAGCTATGTGAAAAGGGTGGTGAAGGCTAAAAGCGTGGCTTTAATGAAGTTGAAAGGAAAGAGGAAGCTTTGGTACTCAGTCTTAGCGGGGGGGATCATTTTGTTGGTGCTCAACGCGTTATTACTTCATTTATTGCACTTAAAAATACATCAACGAGCACAAACCGTCGTTGAGCGTGTAGCGCTATTACCTTTAGAGCTACAAACAACCCAAAGTATTACCGATATTGCTCATCGCTATGGCCTTGAATATATACCTCAAGGGAGTCCAGTTCCTGCTGGGGCAAGTGAATTTACCGCGGCGGGGTTATCACTGACATTATTCCACCAACAGCCCTACCAGAAACATGCTTATATTATTACCTTCTTCAATATTTTGTTTATTGGCTTGTTGGTCTTTTTCTATCGTTGGTGGCAGGTATATCAAGTTAGACCAAAACGCTTTTTATCAACAAATGATAATGTAGAAATACCCGCTAATAGCGCGTTGTCAGCGGTTGATCCAAGAGTGGCAGATCAAAGTTTATTCAGTGTATTTTTATTAATTCGTTGGTCTATCAATCTGGATGAAACATTGGATGTTAAAAATCACTTTTCTATTGCTATCCATAAAAAGTTACCCAGCTCTTTGTCGTGCTCCGTTAAGTACTTAAATTCAGGCGCTTTGGCGGTTACTCTAGATAGAGTCGCTTGGGGGGACGTGATGGAGATAGGCAAAAAGTTACATGAGATCATGTTTCGTGTGCTGCGAACTTTACGTGCTGATTTGTCCCGTAAACAAGTAAAAGTAGGAGGGTGTTTTTATCAGCGTGATGTCGTACAAACCGATGTTTACCAGCTAGCAAGAGCCGCGCTTGAAATTGCCAATAATAATGTTTGGCAACATGTTCATATGATGCCACTTGAAGAAAACCATGCATCCATGTTGCAAAGCAGCGAAGAAGATTTTATTCGCTGTATTAGCAATGGACAGTTTGTACTTTTCTTTCAACCGCTATTTGGCTTTAAGCAGCAGGATATTATACAAAATGAGGTATTGCTTAGGGTGCGTCATGCACAATTGGGGTTAATCGCCGCGAAACAATTTATCCCACAGTTACACGCGAAAGAAAATTTAGAAACGTTGGACAAATCTATTATCCAGCAAACGATTACTATCCTCACTAAGGAGCCTCATAAGTCTAATGTAAGTATTAATATTCATATTGCCAATTGGCTTGATGTGGAGTTTGTTAATTGGCTGGTGACACAAATGCGTCAGGCTGCGAAGGTCAACAAGCTGCTATTTGAAATCCCCGCCGCCGATTATTACAAGTTCAATCAACAAATTAATGCACAGCAGTTATTCTTCACAGGGGTAAATGCGGGGATAATCATCGATCATGTGACAGCGCCTCTCATGGTCAATACAATACGTGAGAACCAATTAATAGAGGGTGTGAAGTTGGGCTTTGAATTAGTGCATCAGGTGCAGCAAAACCCTCAGCAACAAAAAATTATTAAACAAATCATTTATCAAGCAAAACGGCTAAATATTGAAGTGTATGCGGTGGGGGTCGAGACCCAAGCCGAGCTGGAATGTTTGAAATCTTTGGGGGTACATGGCGCGCAAGGTTATTACTTTGCAGAGCTGCTACAGCAGCTTGAACTAGTCAAGTATTAACTTTCTGTAACGTAGCCCATCGAGGCCTTGCAGTCCACCGGTATGAATCGCGGTTATGCGGCTGCCTCTTGGGAAAAAGTCTTGAGCAATAAGTTGCCACAACGCAAAAAATAGTTTCCCTGTATATATCGGTTCTAAAGGTAGCTGGTGGGCGGTTTTCATTGCTTTGCAAAATTGCCACAAGTCAGCAGAAAATTTTCCATAGCCACCATTATGGTAATCGCATAACAGCTGCCAATTAGTGTGCTGTTGAGCTTGTGGTACCAGCTTGATGATGTCTTGCTCAAGGTACTGTGCTTGCTTTAATACTGCGATACCGATGACATTCGTGTGTTTTTCACATCCAGCGATAAGCCCTGCTAGTGTGCCACCACTGCCTGTTGCACACAGCACATAATCGCTTTGCGGTAAACTCAGCGCAAGCTCTTTAACGCCTTGTACGGCGGCTAAATTACTACCACCTTCTGGGATTATATAGCAGTGAGGGTAGGCATTTTGTAAATCGGTTAAGTAATCAGGCTGATTACGCAGTCGGTACGTTGCCCTGTCAACGGTGTGAATTTTCACGCCACACGCGCGGGCCATCCGTATGGTGGGGTTGTTTTCATCTAACTGTGGTCCGCGTACTATCACATGACCTTCAATGCCAAAAAGTTTGCAGGCCATACTCACAGCATAGAGATGATTGGAAAATGGTCCCGAAAATGTAACCAGTGCAGATTTTTTTTGCTGCTGCATGGCAATCAAGTTGTATTTTAACTTTCGCCATTTATTGCCACTAATATGAGGATGCAATAAATCATCTCTTTTTACTTGTAGTGTCAGTTGCTTTTCAACCAGCATTGGATGACAAATTATCTGTATTGGGGACTCTGGGAAGTTAAATTGCGTATAACTCATACTAATGGATGGTTTATCAAAAATATCTTACGGTAATTCTAACAGCTAAGCGCGAAAATATACCTAGATTACTAGCAAGGTTATGGTTAATAGTTGTAAACTCAGATATTAATGGCGCAAAGCTTGTGTTTTGCTTTGTAAGTACATAGCATTAAGAACTAACTATAAAAAAACAACAAAGACCAAATAATTGCCGCGTTTTTGGGAATGGAATATATGCGAATTGCTTCTTTATCTTTTTTAGTCTCTGCCACGTTGATGGCTGCTAGTGTGACACACAACGCTTGGGCACAAGACACTGCAACGGTTAATGCCATTGAATCAGAACTTTCGGTGAAACAAGCTGAGTTAGATAATTACACGCAGATATTAGACAAACACCTCAGTGAAGAAACACGCTTACAAGCTCAATTAGATATGCTAAGAGCACGTTCATCGGACTTAGACAAAGAAAAGAATCAAGCCTTAGACGCGATGAATGATCTATATCGTCGTTTAATTGATGACCCTGCCATTGATATTTCCGAAGCACAAACGCGCTATAAAAACTCGGTGATGGAACACAAAAAGAACAAAGATGATATTACCTTGCAGCTAGCGGCCATAGCTTCGCATCGTAAAGATATCGAACAGATCCGAGTGACCAAGCACACTTTAGTTAACACGCTGGAAAATTTAAAAGATCAGTTAAGCACTGCACGAGTTGAGCGTCTAAGAAATGAGTTTACCCGTGAGGGCACACTTACCGTTGATCATACGATCAATTGTAAGCGTACTGAAACACTCGCGGCTTGTGAGCAGCGCGGTCAGCAGATGGCGTTGCAAAAAGCGACGAAGCGTTTTGTTGATCAATTGTTTGCCAATTTAACGGAGCACCGTCTTGTTGAACCTAAGCGTAACCTAGCGGGGGCGCAAGTACAGGTTATTAACAGTCATGTGGTAAGCAGTGCATTCAGCGGCCAAGGTAATTACAGTGTAAACCTTAGTGTGACGATGCGTGGTGATGTTAATAATAGTAGGTTGTGTAGTCTATTAAGTCTTGATAATCGTTTCTGTGCAGAATACGGCACGCCTTTGGCGGGAGCGGTAGGAAGTTATCAGGCAAATTATCCACCGGTTTACACAGATAGCCAGTTGAATTTTGCAGACCCTCAAACTAGAACGAGTAACATTCAAGTAGCGCGTTTAAATACTGCACCAGTAATTGAAGTCACAAGCTCACCAAACACCGTTCAAGCAAAGCCCAAGCAAGATCTTATGGTGCCGTTAACGCTACGCTCTAATGTGTATGATGATGAAGTGTTCATCAATGGTGTGAGTTATGGTTCAACCAAGCTTTCAGTGAAGCTTCCAGCGGGTACGTATGATATCGAGATCCGCAAATTGGGCTACAAACCATTCAAGAAGAAAGTAACGATTCGCAAAGCAAGAACGATTAACGCTAAATTGGTAAAAAAGCCTGAGTCGATTGCTGTACCGACACCAAAAAGCGAGCAAGAAAGTAGTCAAAAATCGGCAAATGTGATCTCGCACACACCTGTGAATAAAGTCGTTATTGTACCTGCAGGGTCGTTTCAAATGGGCGATCTTGTTGGCAATGGTTTAGCAAATGAACGGCCTGTGATTGAGAAAGTACTCAGTAGCTCTTACGGAATGCAAAGTAAAGAAGTCACGATTGGTGAGTTTCGTGCCTTTGTGGAAAGTACAGGCTACCAGACTGCCGCTGAAAAAGGCCGTGGCTGTGCATACTACAAAGATGGCGAGCCCATTTGGGAGTTAGACTACAATTGGCAGACTCCGGGTTATCAGCAAGCTGAGAATTTTCCTGTTGTGTGTGTGTCCTACGATGATGCAAAGGCTTATGCCAATTGGTTGTCGGGTGAACATGGACAGCAATATCGATTACCTAATGAGGTAGAGTGGGAGTATGCCGCAAGAGCTGGCACAACTTCAGAATATCCATGGGGAAATGAAATAGGAAAAAGCCTAGCCAACTGTGGTTGGTGTGGAAGTGAGTGGTCAAATAAAAGCGCTGCACCTGTAGGCGAGTTTGCGCCTAATCATTACGGTTTATATGATACTGTTGGTAACGTTTGGGAGTGGACACAAAAGCGTGCGTCACAAAGTGGTGTAACGGTACGTGGTGGAGCTTGGAACTTTGCACCAAGTCTGGCCCGTGTTTCGACTCGCTTGGAGTTAGCAACGGATTTTAGAGCAAATTACATAGGCTTTCGACTGGTTCGAGAGCGATAAAACAATATAACGATGAGTGGTGCTAAGCACCACTTGATTTAAAGTATTTCTTTAAGGTTACCCAGCCTCATGTTTAAAAAATTACGCGGATTATTTTCGAACGACCTATCAATTGACTTAGGTACAGCTAACACTCTCATTTATGTAAAAGAAGAAGGTATTGTCTTGAATGAGCCTTCGGTTGTTGCGATTCGACAAGAACGCGCAGGTGGACCAAAAAGTGTAGCTTCTGTGGGTACAGCTGCTAAGCAAATGCTGGGTCGTACGCCTGGCAACATTAAAGCAATTCGGCCAATGAAAGATGGCGTTATTGCTGACTTTTATGTTACTGAGAAAATGTTGCAACACTTCATCAAACAAGTACATAACAACAACTTTATGCGTCCTAGCCCACGCGTACTTATTTGTGTTCCGTGTGGCGCTACACAAGTAGAAAAACGCGCTATTCGTGAATCTGCAATGGGAGCTGGTGCGCGAGAAGTTTACTTGATTGAAGAGCCTATGGCCGCTGCGATTGGCGCGGGCTTACCAGTATCTGAAGCAACGGGCTCTATGGTGGTTGATATTGGTGGTGGTACGACAGAAGTTGCGATTATCTCGCTAAATGGTGTTGTATATTCATCGTCTGTGCGAATCGGTGGCGATAAGTTTGATGAAGCAATTATCAACTATGTACGCCGCAACTTTGGTAGCTTGATTGGTGAGGCCACTGCTGAGCATATCAAACATGAAATAGGCTCTGCGTTTAAGAGTGATGAGCCGGTATCTATCGAAGTACGAGGCCGTAATTTGGCTGAAGGTGTACCACGTTCATTTACATTGAACTCGCACGAGATCCTAGAAGCCTTACAGGAACCACTGATGGGTATCGTAAGCGCCGTGATGGTTGCATTAGAGCAGTCACCGCCTGAGCTGGCATCTGATATTTCTGCTCATGGTATGGTGTTAACGGGCGGTGGTGCATTGCTTAAAGATTTAGATCGGTTGCTTATGGAAGAAACAGGGATCCCTGTTGTGGTAGCGGATGATCCTTTAACTTGTGTAGCGCGTGGCGGTGGCAAGGCATTAGAAATGATTGATATGCATGGCGGCGACGTATTTAGCTACGACTGATGAATCTGTTATTTGGCCGAACGGTATCTTTACAGCTGCGACTGACAGTCGCAGTGATGCTAAGTATTATACTCATCGTTGGAGATCGCTTTACACAAGGCGGCACGCTCATTAGGACTAGCCTACATACCTTGGTTAGTCCTTTGTTGTATTTGGCAAGTATGCCCTACGAAGCTTTTAACAGTGGTGCTAAAAGCTTGCAAACACGTGAACAGCTCAGTGAAGAAAATAGTGCCCTTAGACGCAAGCAGTTGCTGCAAAGTGAAAAGCTCCAGCAGTTTGAATTCCTACAAAAGGAAAACCAAAAACTGCGAGCATTACTCGGTGCTTCAGCCAGAGAAAAAAGCACGCGCTTAGTGGCGCAAATCCTATCGGTACATTCTAATCCCTATAGCCATCAAGTAGTGGTCAATCGGGGCACCATTGATGGTGTTACCGAAAGCCAACCTGTTATTGATGAAATGGGTTTAGTCGGCCAACTCACACAGGTTGGGACGACTACCTCGCGTGTGTTGCTTATGACGGATATCACTCATGCTACTCCCGTGCGCATATTGCGTAATGACGTACGTACCGTGGTTGAAGGCATAGGGAAGATCAATAAACTGAAACTGTCTCATGTTCCCCATAGTTTAGATGTGCGTATTGGTGATGTACTGGTTACATCTGGGCTGGGTGGCACGTTCCCTGAAGGATATCCCGTAGCCGTCGTCACAGAGCTCAATCGAGACGAAGGTTTACCTTTTGCGCAAGTGTACGCTGAGCCGATTGCTCAGCTAGATCGCATCCGCTTATTGTTGATTTTGGGACGTACGTCACAAGAGAGTCTAGATCATGATTAAGCGCTATTACTTTCTTATCGCATTTACCGTATTTCTTGCGTTGGTAATGGCATTAATGCCATTACCCATATCAGCTGAACCATTTCGTCCTGATTGGGTGCTATTGGTGTTAATGTATTGGTCGCTAGCTGTTCCCCATCGCGTTAACATTGGCTGGGCTTGGGTTGCAGGATTGCTGATGGACTTGGCAATCGGTGCGCCTTTAGGTGTTAACTCTTTGACTTACTCAATATGTATCTACATAACGGTGAGTAACTTTCAAAAGATACGTAACTTTTCGATTTGGCAGCAGGCAATGTTGGTTGGGCTGTTCCTAACCTTGTACCATTTATTGCTGTTTTGGTTAAATCACTTTTTACTTGATGTGTATTTCAGCCCTCACTATTTATGGCCAGCGCTTACCGGTATGTTATGTTGGCCGTGGATCTTTTTATTGCTAAGAAAATACCGTCGCCAATTTAGGATACGTTAATGGCCCTAAGTCTATATTTGGCATCAGCCTCTCCAAGACGTAAACAGCTACTCTCTCAACTAGGGTATGATTTTATTCAATTTTCGGTTGATGCCGATGAGAGCCAGCTAAACGATGAGACACCTTTGGCGCATGTAGAGCGTTTGGCGTGTTTAAAAGCACAAATGGCGGTCGCTAAAGGTTACACTGACAGGCCTGTATTAGGCAGTGATACAGTGGTTGTTATAGACAACACAGCCCTAGGAAAACCCAGAGATAAACAAGATTTTATGGCAACAATGGCCCGTTTGTCTGGGAGAACACATCAGGTGTATACCGCCATTGCATTAGCAAACAGCACGCGTATTGTTAGTAAAGTTGTGTGCACTGATGTCACCTTTAAGTCTCTTAGTGAGCAAGAACTTGAGGACTACTGGCATAGTGGTGAGCCACTAGATAAAGCTGGAGGCTATGGTATCCAAGGGTTAGGTGGTAAATTTGTCACGCGACTGTCAGGTAGCTATTTTGCGGTCATGGGCCTACCGTTATATGAAACTGATGAACTAATTAAAGAATTTACCGAAGGCAGTTATGAGTAGTGAATTACTGATCAATGTTACACCAAGCGAGAGTCGAGTCGCATTAATTGAAAATGGTGTGCTGCAAGAAGTACAGGTGGAACGTATTGGCAACCTCGGGATTGTTGGCAATATTTATTTGGGAAAAGTCAGCCGAGTCTTGCCGGGAATGCAGGCTGCATTCGTTGATATTGGACTGGATAAAGCCGCATTTTTACACGCTTCGGATATTGTTAATAGCGCCTCGTTTGAAGAGGGAGTTGACGAGCAGCCGGTGAAAAAGGTTCAAGATATTCGAGAGCTTGTTAAACAGGGTCAATACATTATGGTTCAAGTGGTTAAAGATCCGCTGGGCACCAAAGGCGCGCGTTTGACCACCGATATCACCATCCCTTCTCGATATTTGGTATTTATGCCAGATGCTACCCATGTTGGTGTAAGTCAGCGCATTGAAACGGAAGAAGAACGCACTCGTTTAAAAGAGATTGTTTCAGCATACAATGACGAGAATGGTGGCTTTATCGTTCGAACAGCCGCAGAGGGAGCAAGCGAAGCTGAGCTCCAGCACGATGCTGAATTTTTAAAGAAGCTATGGCGAAAAATTGTCAGTCGTCGCAAAAAGACCAGTAAAGCAGCGATTCTACATGAAGATTTAACCTTAGCGTTCCGTACGCTTAGGGATTATGTTGGGGAAGACATGGAGCGTATTCGTGTTGACTCTAAACTGACGTACAGAGAGCTAAAAACCTTCACAGAAGAGTTTGTCCCTTTGCTTGGTAAAGCGCTTGAATATTATCCTGGCGAGCGGCCTATCTTTGACTTATTCGATGTGGAGACGGAGATACAAAAAGCTTTACACCGTAAAGTAGAGTTAAAGTCGGGTGGCTACCTCATCATAGATCAAACGGAAGCCATGACCACTGTGGATGTTAATACAGGGGCATTTGTTGGCCACCGCAATCTCGAAGAAACCATATTTAATACCAATGTTGAGGCGACCTCAGCAATTGCAAGACAGCTTAGATTACGCAATCTTGGCGGTATTATTATAATTGATTTTATTGATATGGTTTCAGATGAACACAAGCGTCGCGTGCTACACTCATTAGAGACAGCATTGGCAAAAGATCGTGCCAAAGCCAACATAAATGGGCTATCAGCGTTAGGTTTGGTAGAAATGACACGCAAGCGAACCAGAGAAAGTTTGGAGCATATATTATGTGATGTGTGCCCAGCATGTTCAGGTAGAGGATCGCTAAAAACCGTAGAAACAGTCTGTTATGAAATATTAAGAGAGATTGTTCGTGTTAACCGTGCCTACGATGCTGATAAGTTCATGGTTTATGCCTCACCCGCTGTGAGTGAAGCATTGATTAATGATGAGTATCATAATTTGGCTGAATTGGAACTCTTTATCGGAAAACAAGTCAGTATTCAAACAGAGAGCTTATATAGCCAAGAACAGTTTGACGTCGTAATGATGTAAGGTGACGTAACGTCTCATGCAAGTTAAAACCTTTTGTTTTTTTTGTATCCGCAAGATATGGCAGGTGTTTGCTATTACACTTGTTACGCTTGCGGTACTGGTATCGGTTGTAAAATATAGCTTGCCCTACGCCAATGAGTATCGTTCGGATATTGAACAGCTACTCTACGAGCAACTGGATGTAAACATCAGTATAGGCGCTATCAGTGCGAGTTGGGAAAGTGAAGGCCCCGCGCTGGTGCTAGAAAATCTCACATTCGTTGATAATCAAAGCTCCCCGATTGCGCTATCTATTGCAAAAACCAGTCTGCAATTAAATGTACTGGAATCGCTCAGAAACCTACAGATTCGCTCGAACTACTTTGTTTTAGAAGGGTTTTCTGCTCAGGTTGATGTCGCTAAATTAGCTGAAGTTAATGACTCTGACAGCGCTGATTTTGAGCAGCAATCATTGATCGAAAGCCTATTTTTGGGCGAAACAGGGCATTTTTCAATTCAGTCCAGCCAACTTAACTTAACAATGAAAAGTGGTTTGCAACATACGCTACTGCTTAATGATTTGATCTGGCAAAACAGCCCAAATAGCCACAAAGGTGAAGGTGAAGTGGCTATTCCGGGCCTTCAGCAAGGACGATTTACCGCACGGTTATCTCTAACAGGCTCAACTTTGCGGGACTTGGCTGGGCAAGTGTACTTGCAAGCACAAAATGTCGATGTAGCAGAATGGCTGACAGAGCAGATCTCAACACAGAAAAAACATATAGCTACAGAGTTGAATGGTGAACTTTGGCTTGGACTTGAGCACGGTAAGGTACAAGGGGTCACGATTAACACTTTACCAAGTCAAATGCAGTGGCAGGAGGGAGATGCACGCCACTCGCTAGCCCTCACACGTGGGCAATTGAAACTTATGCCACGAGAGAAGCAATGGCACTTGACGAGTTCAGAATTAGAGTTTTCATTGGATGATAAACAGTTTATACCAGCTAAATTGCAAGGGGTGTTCAGCGATAACCTGCGACGCATATGGTTTGATGACATCAGTCTGGAATTAGTAAAGCAGTTTACGCTGTTGGCACAGGCGGATTGGGTAGATAGCCTTGCTGAGCTGGATGTTCATGGCACACTACAAGGGCGTATTAGCTGGAATGCTGAGCGTCAATTTGACGTATGGTTAAATGCCAAGCAATTAGGTTGGTCGAATCACAATGGGATCCCAGGAGTGAACAACTTACGGGCTGAAATGTTATGGCAAAACAATGCCGCGGTCATCAATCTGTTTAGTGAGCAATCTCAACTTGAAACAGCGGATATGTTTACCAAACCGCTGGCCTATGAGCAACTTCATGGCGAATTGCAGCTATATCAATTGAACAATGAATGGCACTTAACGAGTGACTCATTATGGTTTAATAATCAAGATATTACCTTAGCGGCTGAAATGCACTTAACGCTGGCTGAGGTAGCACAGTTAGATTTGTATGCAGAATTACTAGGTGGCACTGCACAAACTGCTGGTGATTATTTTCCGCAAACAGTTATGCAACAGAGTCTAATTGATTATTTAAATCGCGGTATCATAGGTGGTCAGCTCCTCAACACTCAGGTATTACTGTCGGGCCCACTATCTGCGTTTCCATTTGAAGATAGAAATGGTCAGTTTGAAGTTCTGTCGCATATCACACAGGCTGAATTTTTGTTTGCTCCGGATTGGCCAGCATTAAAAAATGGTGATGTGACGTTACATTTTGCCAATGAGCGCATGGACATTTATGCCAACTCTGGGAGTTTGATAAACCAGCAGTTGAGCGCGCCGGTTGTGGTTACGCTCCCTAACCTTAATCAAGCAGATAACCTGTATGTAGATATCAGTCACACGACCGATGCACAAACATTGCTCCCCTTCTTTGCAAAAACACCTTTAAGCGATCCTTTGGTTAATATTCTCAATGTTGTACAAGGCAAAGGAGAGATGAGCACTGAGATTAGACTGGATATCGATTTACGCACTTTGGCTGTGAGTGCTGCCGGTAGCGTGGACTTAAATGGGGCTGATATCTTACTGAAGCAACCGGGAATGCAGTTGTCAGGAGTGACAGGTATCTTGCACTTTGTGGATGATAAGATTGAGTTAATGCACAGCAATGCAAGCTGGTTAGATATGCCTATTTCCATTCAGGTTATGGCCGATGGGGATCGTAGCAACTATACAGTGAATGTGGATGCCACTTTGCTCGCACAATCACAACACCTTGTGCCTTATACACAGGGGCTATTAGATGGTTTTATTCAAGGGGAAAATGCGTTAAATACCAATGTGAAATTGAATTTTTCGGAGCAAGGTTTCAACTATAAAGCTAAATTTAATGCAAATTTGGAGGGAGTATCAAGCGCGTTTCCCACTCCTTATCAAAAGGGCAAAGATGAAACTTGGTTACTCCAAGGTGAAGTGTTAGGTGATGACATCTCGAACTTAATAACGGTTAACCTAGCGGATAAGTTATTTTTTAACGGTATTTTGGATAATGAGTCTGCGCAGTTGAGTCAAGCGCAACTGAGCGTTGGCAAAGATAATAAAGGGCTGGTAGGTGAAGGTCTACATGTTGCAATTACCCAACAGCAGCTTGAATTGGACCCATGGCTTGAGTTTATTGACCGCATCATTTCGTTGCCATCACGCAGCGCAGATGAGAGGCCTGTGTTACCACCTTTACAGCAGCTAACAGTGCAATCGGCATCTGCTCGGGTAGCGAATATTCCATTTACTGACTTGGAAGTAAGGATGTTTCCAAACAACGATGGTATGACTATGCGTGTGAACGCCAAGGAGGCAAGGATAACCGCGCTGTTACCAACATCAGGCTCTAGTAGGCCCATACGCATAGACAGTGATTATTTAAGAATTAACTTATTAGAGTCTCACGATGGTCCCGAATCACCAAATGAGCAGCTTGACTGGCTTACCCGAGTCCCTGCCATTGAGTTTAATTGTAGTGATTGTAAGTTAGACAGTTATCAATTAGATAAAGTGAGTGCCTCAATGTTTGGTGATGGTAAGCAGTTGACGGTATCTGAAATCGTGGTGGATAAAAAAGAACATGTATTACGAGGTTCTGGGCACTGGCTTGACGGTGTAAGCAAGTTTGAAGGAGTTATGAACAGCAAAGATATTGGTGAGCTGTTTGATGAATTTGATCTTACTTCTACGATTAAAGATTCTAGAGCCAATGTTAGCTATCAACTCACTTGGCAGGGGGCACCCTACGACTTTGATATTGAAACACTTGGTGGTGAAATTACTTGGGAGCTTGGCGAAGGCCATTTAGCTGAGGTAAGCGACCAAGGCGCCCGCGTGTTTTCTTTACTAAGTTTAGATTCACTGATAAGAAAGCTGAAGCTGGACTTTAGGGACGTGTTCTCAAAGGGTTTTTTCTACAATCAAATGAAAGGTAGCGTGCAATTGGAAAAGGGAATTGCGTATACCAAGGACACGAAGTTGGATGGTGTTCCTGCGGATTTAAGCATACAAGGTTATGCTAATCTAAACACCCAAGAGATCAACTATGATCTGGCTGTTGCACCACAAGTGACGTCGAGTATTCCCGTTATCGTGGCATGGATGGTAAATCCAGTCTCGGGGTTAGCTGCCCTAGCATTGGATAAAGTCATTCACTCAGCTCGAGTGATTTCCGAGATAAAATTTAAAGTGACGGGTACAATGCAAGAACCCGTTGTCAAAGAAATAGATCGTAAAAGTAGAGAGGTTGAAATTCCTCAGGCTGCGAGAAATCAACCACCTGTGGATGACGAGAAACCCGCCATAACAGAGCAGCCCAAATCCACGAACCGTCCTGAGCCTAAACCTGTGACGGGCTAGCAGTTTATAAACTGTGCTGCATCATCATATATTTTGGAGTGGGTATTATGCCATTTAATGCACGTGTTATAGCGGTACAAATGTGTTCAGGAATGGAGCCTGAACAAAACTTTAGACAGTTAGAGCAGTGGCTTGAGCAGAGCCATCTCAACGAGCCGACATTAGTGTGTTTACCGGAGTGTTGGTTGGCGTTTATGCAAGATGCCAAGCAGTCGCTACAACTTGCTGAACACTATCAGTATTGGTTGGAACGATTGGGTGAGCTGTGTCGACGTTATCGCATTTGGCTCAGTGCGGGCACCATTGCGACCAAGGGCAGTGAAGACGGCTATTATGCCGCGAGTTTTTTACTTAATGAAGCTGGAGAGGTTGTCGGGCGCTATAACAAAATTCACCTGTTTGATGCTGACGTTGCAGATGGAAGTGGTGGTTATCGTGAGTCTCGCTTTACAATCGCAGGTAATGAGGTTGTGGTTGTTGATAGTCCGTTCGGCAAAATAGGCTTGAGTATATGTTATGATCTACGCTTTGCTGGTCTTTACCAAACAATGCGCGATTTAGGGGCGGAAATACTGCTGGTGCCAAGTGCATTTACAACGGTGACTGGGGCTGCACATTGGTTACCTTTACTCCAAGCCAGAGCGATAGAAAATCAATGTTTTGTGGTAGCACCGGCGCAATATGGTACACATGAAAATGGCCGCAAAACCTACGGACATAGCCTAATATTATCACCATGGGGTGACGTTTTGGCAGATGCAAAGCAACAATTAGGGGTGATTAGCGCAGAGCTGGACTTAACGCAGCTACATAAGCTTCGCACTGATATGCCGGTACAGGTTCACAACAGATTTAAGAGTGAGTTTTATGAATAGTGTCGAACAGCATTTGCTGGCCGAGAGTCAGTTAGATAGAGCGCAATTAGAGCAAACTTTAAGTTATATACATCAGCACAAAGTAGACTATGCCGATTTATACTTTCAATCCAGTCACCACGAGACATGGGTGTTAGAAGATGGCTCGGTGAAAGAGGGCAGTTATAACATTGAACGTGGTGTTGGTGTCAGAGCTGTAGCAGGTGAAAAAACGGGTTTCTCGTATTCTGATGCCATTAATATCGAAGCGCTTGATAAAGCCGCTATGGCGGCACGCAGTATCGCGCAAGCGGGAGAAGATAAAAAGGTTCAGGTGTTTAGTGAACAGGTGGTACGCCAACAGTTTGCCCCTGTCCAACCCATTTCCAGTATGAGTGATGCAGCAAAAATAGATTTATTGAGGGAAGTTGAAAATGCAATTCGAGAGCTGGCACCCGACGCACAACAAGTGGTCAGCTCAATTTCAGCTGTTTATGAAGAAGTGCTTATTGCAGCAAGTGATGGTACTTTTGCAACGGATATTCGCCCTCTAATCAGGCTGAGTTGTTCAGTGCTACTAGAAAAAAACGGTCGCCGTGAGCGAGGCAGTGCTGGGGGCGGTGCCCGTTTAGATTATGGTTATTTTAAAGAGTTGGTTGAAGGGAAGCCTCGTTGGCTGGGTTATGCTCAAGAGGCGGTTCGCCAAGCTAAAGTTAACTTAGAAGCTGTGGACGCACCAGCTGGAACCATGCCAGTAGTGCTAGGAGCGGGTTGGCCTGGTGTACTATTACACGAAGCCGTTGGACATGGCCTAGAAGGGGACTTTAACCGTAAAGGCGCGTCTGCTTTTAGTGGCAAAGTCGGTGAAAAGGTCGCCTCTAGCCTATGTACAGTGATCGATGATGGTACCATGGCAAACCGTCGCGGATCGTTAAATGTGGACGATGAAGGCACACCTGCAGGTTATAATGTGTTGATAGAAAACGGTATTTTAAAAGGCTATATGCAAGACAAACTCAATGCGCGATTGATGGGGGTTGCACCAACAGGCAATGGTCGTCGCGAATCATATGCACATTTACCTATGCCACGCATGACAAATACCTATATGTTGCCTGGTGCCAACACGAAGGCCGATATTATCAGTAGTGTGAAAAAAGGTATTTACGCTCCTAACTTTGGTGGTGGACAGGTAGATATCACCTCTGGCAAGTTTGTATTTTCGGCTTCTGAAGCTTATTTAATCGAAAATGGAAAAATTACTCAGCCTATCAAGGGGGCTACATTAATAGGGAATGGTCCGGATGTGATGAATAAAATTTCAATGGTGGGTAATGATTTGGAATTAGACCGTGGCGTTGGTGTATGTGGTAAAGACGGTCAGAGTGTACCTGTTGGGGTTGGACAACCTAGCCTTAAAATTGACGAGATCACCGTAGGCGGTACGGCTTGATTCATTATCAAAGATAGAATAAGACATTAAAAAACCAGCATATTGCTGGTTTTTTAATGCGCTCAAGGCATCATGGCTTCTTTGAGATACTGGAACAGCTCTTTATAACTTTTAGCGGGCTTTTCTGCCTGCACTTCTTTACTGGCTTGTCTCACTAGCTGACGCATTTTTTGGCGTTCTAACATAGGATACTCATCTATCAGTTCGTTGATTTTACTATCACCTTGTTGGATTAAATCATCTCTTACTAATTCAATTTTATTAAGCATAACATCAGCTTGCTTATTTTTATTCAGCATTAGACCTATGGCAGCTTCAATGTCAGCGACATTTTCGGTTAAACGTAAGGTTTTAGTAATGTAGTTGATATGGCGTCTATACGCCTCACTCTTCTGGCGGATCTTGTCAGCGACTACCATCGCTTCTAGTAGATCATCACTCAATGGGAGTTTGTCTCGCTGCTTTTTAGGCA
Organism: Pseudoalteromonas sp. MMG022; assembly: GCF_021654245.1. Classification (NCBI taxonomy): domain Bacteria; kingdom Pseudomonadati; phylum Pseudomonadota; class Gammaproteobacteria; order Alteromonadales; family Pseudoalteromonadaceae; genus Pseudoalteromonas; species Pseudoalteromonas sp. MMG022. The sequence continues at coordinate 100,271 of NZ_JAKFZQ010000004.1, forward strand.
TACTGGCGAGATCTTGCGCTAACTGTTGGTATTGCTGTGCATCGCGCTTGAGCTCGCTTTTCGATACGTAAATGATTTCTTCGTCAGGGGTCGGTTTGTTTTGCTTCGCCATGATATTCACAGGTTTAACGGATTTGTACTAAGTATACCAATTTTGTGACACAAAAGCTTTTTCTCAATGGGGTGATAGTTTAGATGTGTGTTAGCATTAGATTATAAAGATTATTTTGAAGAGATAATGAGCATGGCACATTCTCAGCAACACCCGATTTATACACAAATAGATGAAGTAAAACAAGCTGTGTCAGAGGCGTTAAGCCACGCGAAAAAGCTTGGGGCAACGAGTGCTGAAGCATCAATGTCTAGCACTTCAGGTCTGTCTATCTGTACTCGTATGGGCGAAGTTGAAACCATTGAGTTCAATCAAGATGGTGGCTTAGGTGTATGTGTGTATGTGGGCAATCACAAAGGTAACGCATCCACCGCCGATTTAAGTCCAAAGGCAATAAGAACAGTGGTTGAAAAAGCCATAGACATTGCCAAGTTTACCTCGGACGACCCTTGTAATGGTGTCGCTGACAAAGCGCTGCTAGAAATGTCTCCACCAGATTTGGACTTGTTTCATCCGTGGGAGGTGACGCCCGAGCATGGTATTGAACTATGTATAGAAGCAGAAAAAGCAGCGCTGAATGCAGATGAGCGTATCGTCAATTCGGATGGAGCAAGTTTCGCCAGTCACCAAGGATTACGTGTGTATGGTAACAGTCACGGCTTTTTGGCGGGGTTTCCACGCAGTCGTCATACCCTGAGCACGATGGTGATTGGTAAAGATGGTGGCCAAATGCAGCGTGACTCGGCATTTTCGGTTTCTCGTGAGCGTCAAGGGCTGAAGTCGGCCACTGAAATAGGTTTAGAAGCAGCGCAATCAACCTTAGCCAAATTAAACAGCCAAAAACTAAACACGATGAGAACGCCAGTGATTTTTAGAGCAGATATAGCAAACAGCTTGTTTGGTCATCTTGTATCTGCGATTGGTGGCGGCGCATTGTATCGTAAGTCTAGCTTTTTGCTAGATAAGTTAGGTCAGCAGATATTTAACCCTTGCGTCAGCATATTTGAGAGACCACATCTACCTAAAGGCTTAGCTTCTAGTCCATTTGATAGCGAGGGGGTGAAGACATTGGATAGAGAAATTATTCAAGGTGGTGAACTTCAAACGTATTTATTATCCAGTTATGCTGCTCGCCGATTGGGAATGACGGCGACAGGACATGCTGGAGGCATACACAACTGGTTGGTACAACAAACTCATGATGATCTCAACGCCTTGTTAAAAACCATGGGAACTGGGTTGTTGGTCACTGAGCTGATGGGGCAAGGAGTAAGCACCGTCACAGGCGATTACTCCCGAGGTGCTTCTGGGTTCTGGGTTGAGAATGGCCAAATCCAATACCCTGTCAGTGAGATCACCATAGCGGGTAATTTGGCAGACATGTTCAAAGGCATTCAAGCAATCGGTGGAGACATTGAATATCGAGGCAGCGTCCAAACGGGGTCGATTTTAATTGACTCGATGCAAGTGGCGGGAGCCTAAAAGGTAGATAAGGGGGTAGATGCCCCCATATCTGACTAAATTAAGAACCAGGTCGCTGTACCTAAGAAGGCGAAAATGCCCACAATATCTGTGACGGTAGTCAATACCACACTCCCTGCTAATGCTGGGTCAATGTTCATGCGTTTTAAAATAATAGGAATACTCGCACCTGCAATACCAGCCGCGAGTAAATTCATAAACATAGCGAAAGCAATTACAGCACCCAACACAAAATCCCACTGCCACAAGGCAACGACGCCAGCAATGAGAATAGACCATAACACACCATTGAGCGCGCCGATGGCCAGCTCTTTACCGAGAATAAATCGTTGGTTAGTTTGGTTAATATGGCCTAAGGCAATACCGCGAATAACCAAAGTTAATGTTTGACTCCCAGCGACGCCACCCATACTAGGAACTATTCCATTGAGTACTGCCAAAAATGGCAGAATATCGAGGGTACTTTCAAAGAAGCTGGCAACAAAAGCCGCTAAAAGAGCCGTAAGTAAGTTGATCCCCAACCAGATAGAACGACGTTTCGAACTTTTGAACACCGGTGCGAAGGTATCTTCTTCATCATCAAGACCAGCCATGCTCATCAGGCTGTGCTCGGCATCTTCACGAATAACATCAACGATATCGTCAATGGTGATACGACCTAACAAATGCGCATTATCGTCAACTACAGCAGCAGAAATCCAATTGTGGCGTTCAAATAGTTGTGCCACTTCTTTTTCTTCCATGGTGATAGGAATAGATTCTTTATCAGTGTCCATCAAATCACGGACCAGCTGATCTGGTGAGTTTGTCAGCAAGCTGTTAAGTGATAAAGCACCAATAAAGCAGTTGTCTTTATCAACCACATAGAGATCGTCGGTACCATCTGGCAGTTCGCCTCTGAGCCTTAGGTATCTTAGCACCACATCTAACGAGACGTCTGGACGAATGGTAACGGTATCGGTGTTCATCAAGGCACCGGCTGAGCGCTCCTGATAAGATAGAGCTTGAGTTGCACGCTCTCTATCTTGGGCATCCATCGCACCGACCACATCTTGGTAGACGGTTTCAGGCAAGCTTCTCAGTACTTCCCCAAGGTCATCGTCATCCATATCTTCGGTGGCGGCGGCGATGAGCTCAGGTTCCATCTGGACGATGATACTAAGACGAACATCTTCCGATAGCTCTTCTAGTACATCACCTTGAATATCTGGGTCGACCAGTTGCCAAAGTTGGCGACGAACCTTGTGTGGAGAGGACTCTAGCAGTAGTGCAGTATCACACGGTGCAGTTTCAGCCAAAATGCGTCTGACTTGAACAAACTGTCCACTATTTAAAGCCTGCGTTACTTGTTGCAGTTGTTGCAGTGTATAGTCTTGTTCAAGGGCTTCAGGCATAGGCTTCCTTCAAATACTGTTGTTATTTTAACGCAGTGCCTTAAGGAGAAGCTGAAGAGCCAGCTAAGGTATGACAGAGAAAGTCAGGCACAACTCATTGCCTAAGAGTTTAACGTAAATTCTGCCTGCTTACCAAGTATCTAAGTGGTTTTTATATAGAGTATAAGCCTGCTAACTTATTCTTGCTCATGAAACTTTTGGGCAATTAGCTCACCAATCGCTTGAAGTGCTCCCTGCGCATCTGGTCCGTCACAAACGACTTTAACCTCTTTGCCTTGGCTACTTTCTAGTAGTAGCAATGCAAGCACACTGTTGCCATCGGCAGATTTATCATCTTGGTATAGAGTAATTTGTGCATCGAACTTCACTGCTAACTGTGCGAGTACTGACGCGGCTCTGGCATGTAATCCACATTTATTCTGAATTAAGAAAGTATCTTCACAACGCATAATATCAGGTATCTTGTTCTCTATGGCGGATTTTAATGTTTGGGTGCGTACGTGCAAAGCTCTCACCAATGGTTTGTGCTAGATAGACAGAGCGATGTTGTCCACCTGTACAACCGATAGCGATGGTTAAATAACTACGGTTGTTGCGCTCAAGGTGGGGTAGCCAAGTTTGCACGAAAGTTTGAATTTGCCATGTAAATTTTTGCACAATGCTGTGACTTGCCAAGTAGTCTTTTACGGGTTGATCTAAACCGGTCAATGGCTTGAGCTCGGGTTCCCAATGAGGGTTTGGCAAAAAGCGTGCGTCAAAAACAAAGTCAGCCTCTTTAGGTATGCCATGCTTAAACCCAAATGATTGAAATGTAACGATAAGTTGTTTATCTTTCTTACCTAAAATTCGCTCTCGAATGGTTTCTGCGAGTTGGTGAACACTCAAATCTGTGGTGTCTATCAGGACATCTGCACGAGTGGTGAGTACATCAAGTAGTTTTTTTTCTGCTTTTATTGCTAAATCTAAGGGCAGATCATGTATTGATAGCGGATGCAGGCGGCGAGTTTCGGAAAAGCGTCTGATGAGTGTATTGTCGTCACTATCAAGGTAAAACAACATTGGGTTTGCAAAACCCGGTAAGTACTCAAGTATATCATTAAAGTCTTGTTGCTCTTTTGGCAGGTTGCGTACATCAATACTGACGGCTATTTTATCGTAATTGTCAGATACGCTGCGCACTAGTGAGGGCAGTAGATTAACAGGAATGTTATCAACACAGTAATACCCCAAATCTTCGAGTACACGTAAGGCAACGGATTTTCCAGAACCGGAACGACCGCTAATGATGATTAGTTCCATTATGCTCCCTTTGGTAACCTAGTCTGCTGAAGCAATAATGGCATAAAGTTCCTCATCATTGCCAGCATTGCGCAGTTGTTTACAGAATTCTTTATTATTTAGCTTTTCGGCAATGGCTGCAAGGGTTTTCAAGTGCTGTTGATTATCACCATCTGGGACTATCAGTGCGAGAAATATATCGACGGGACGGTTATCAATGGCATCGAAAGGGATTCCTTGCTGATTTACGAGTAACATAGCGGTAACTTCGTCGATACCCTCGATTCGGCCATGAGGGATTGCGATGCCCTTACCAATACCAGTACTCCCCAATTTTTCTCGGCTCATCAATGCATTTAGTATGTCATGTTGGCTTAGCTCTGGGAGTTGTTCATGCGCTAACTCACTGATGTATTCGAGAACCCGTTTTTTGCTATTAAAAAGGACCGCAGCTTTACTGCAGTCCTTATTGATAAGTGAGCTTAATTTCATGATTAGTGTCGAGTAAGCTTCTCTTTGTGTTTAATTACTTGGCGATCTAACTTATCGATAAGGCCATCGATCGCAGCATACATATCTTGATGTTCCGTTGATGCAAATAACTCTCCACCATTGACGTGTAAAGTGGCTTCGGCCTTTTGGACCAGCTTTTCAACATCTAAGATCACATGTACATTGTTGATGTGATCAAAATGCCTTTCCAGCTTCGCAAACTTGTTGGTTACATAGTCTCTTAATGAATCAGTGATTTCTACATGACGACCAGTTAAATTTAGTTGCATAAGCATTTTCCTTCTTTGGTATTACGTCTAAATCAAGCTCTTACGCTGATTGGACGGTGGAATGGCTAACGACTCCCGATATTTGGCTATGGTGCGTCGGGCCACCTTTATTCCTTGCTCTGCTAGGATATCTGCTATTTTACTATCGCTTAATGGTTTCGCGGTATTTTCTGCAGCTACTAGCTTTTTGATAAGTGCTCGAATCGCAGTGGATGAACACTCTCCTCCGTTTTCTGTACTCACATGGCTTGAGAAGAAGTATTTCAACTCAAAAATGCCCCTAGGTGTATGCATATACTTTTGAGTCGTAACTCGAGAGATGGTTGACTCGTGCATCTCTACCATTTCAGCTACATCATTTAACACCATAGGCCGCATTGCTTCAGGGCCATGTTCAAAGAATGCCTGTTGTTGTTGCACAATGCAATTAGTAACTTTCATTAAAGTTTCATTTCTGCTTTCTAAGCTTTTAATGAACCATTTAGCTTCTTGAAGATGTGAGCGTATAAACTGACTGTCTGTGCTGGATTTCACTGAGCGTGACATTGCCGCGTAGTGATCATTCACTCTGATTTTTGGCATACAATCGGGATTTAACTCAACAACCCAGCGACCTTTGACTTTTTTAACTGATACATCTGGGATTACATATTCTGACTCTTCCCGAATAATACTCGCTGCGGGTTTTGGATTGAGCGAATGAATCAACGTCATAATTTCTTTGAGCTCAGTTTCCTTGAGCTTGGTCTTTTTCATCAAGGTGCGATAATCTCGGCTCGCTAAAAGATCAATGTGCTCGTTGAGTATCATTTTGGTTTCTTGGAGCCAAGGTGTTGTTTTTGGGTCAAATTGGTTTAACTGAATGCAGAGACACTCTTGCAAACTGCGTGCACCAATACCGACTGGGTCGAACAATTGAATACGCTTTAGTACTGCTTCTACTTCATCAAGTTCAATAAGCTCTTCAGTATTGCCGTCATTAAGGCTCTCTAGAATATCTTCGGTGCTCAGTGTCAGAGTACCGTTATCATCAATTGCCTCTACGATTGCGACAGCGATGCCATGATCCGTTGGACTAAAAGGAGTGAGCTCAAGTTGCCACATTAAGTATTCATGAAGGGTTTCAGTGGTTTCGCCTTGATAAACGGTTTCGTCTTCAGGCATAGGGCCGCTGCTGGCTGCAGGGGCGGCACTCATGTACTCATCCCAAGTAACATCCATGGCCAATTCATCGCTGACGGTATCTTTGCTCAGCGCCGCATCAGAGTCCATTTCATAGTCGCTAACGGCCTCTGCTTCATAGGTGTCCTGATCTTGGCTTGCATCGTCCTGGCTATTATCTTTACCATTTTTTTCTTGAGCATCACTATCAAGCTCAGAATCGGAATCAGACTCTTCTATTTCAAGAAGGGGGTTGCTATCCAGCGCTTCTTGAATTTCTTGTTGTAGATCCAGCGTACTCAATTGCAGCAAACGAATGGCCTGCTGTAATTGCGGTGTCATGGTAAGTTGCTGCCCCATGCGCAGCTGTAACGATTGCCTCATGTACCTTTAACAATCCTTCTTATTCTCTATTTTATTGTTGTGACCAAGCGTATATTAACTATAGCCTGAATTGTTCACCAAGGTAGACATCTCTTACTGTTTGATCCGCCAAAACATGTTCAGGCGTCCCAGATGCGATCAGTTCACCATGTGATACTATGTAGGCTTTTTCACATACATCAAGGGTTTCTCGAACATTGTGATCGGTAATAAGTACACCGATACCTCTATTTTTTAAATGTTCGATTATTTTCTTTATATCTAACACTGAAATGGGATCAACACCAGCAAAAGGCTCATCTAGGAGGATAAATTTTGGATTTGCGGCTAAAGCGCGAGCAATTTCAACACGACGGCGCTCACCTCCAGATAAAGCCATACCTAAACTGTCACGAATATGCTGGATGTTGAACTCATCCAATAACTCGTTTAAAACCTGCTCTCGGGCTTCTTTGTTTAGTGAGTTCCTCGTTTCTAGAATTGCCATCAAGTTTTGGTACACTGTTAGCTTTCTAAAAATAGATGATTCCTGCGGTAAATAACCTATACCAAGGCGGGCTCGGTTATGCATAGGCAATAGCGTAATATCATGATCGTTAATACAAACCGTGCCATGGTCACTTGGAACAAGGCCAACAATCATGTAAAAGCTCGTTGTTTTTCCAGCACCATTTGGACCGAGTAAACCGACTATGCTACCCGCTTCTACGCTTAGGCTAACGTTTTTGACAACTTGTCTGCCCTTGTAGCTCTTTGCCAGAGCCGTTGCGGTCAATACGCTCATAATTACTTACCTTGGTCTGGTTTTTTTGATTTCTTCTCAGGTACAAGAATGGTGTGTACTCGAGCGTTATCCTGTTCACCTCGCTCAGCACTGATCAGTTGTTTGTCCATGTCGTAGGTGATTGACTGAGCTTGAATAATCTGTCCAGACTGGTTGATAGAGGCATTGCCTTTGATGACCAAAGTACGATTAGCAACATCATAACGGATTTCCAGCGCGCTGGCGGTAAGTTCAGTTCCATCTAGCTGCTTTTCAATAAAGCGAGCAGGGTTGCCCGTTGCTACGAGGAGTTGTTTATTATCGCCTAATTCTTCTCGGCGATGAACTTCTAATCTGTCGGCATTGATTTTACGGTTGCCATGAATGATTTCGACATTCTGTTCAAATATGCCAATATTGGTTTTTAGCATGGCTTGTTGCTTACCCGCTTTGATGGAAACCTCACTGGTCGTCTTATTTTGCTGCGCGTTAACGCTGTGGCATAGGAGCAACCCAAGCAAGGTTACAGTAAATAATAATTTATTGGTCATAATAAATAGTTCGAGTATGGTTTATTAATTCAATTATATCGGTGTTTAAATCGGCATAGAGACCTTTGCCTGTAATCTTTAAACTCGGTCCAGTAATTTCAACTGGTCGTTCCGACTGCATTAGTCGCTCATTTATTTCAACGCGTATATTGTCTGCTTTAATCAACGAGATCATCGCACCCGTCGTAAGATTTTGAGCTTCTACATTTCCTTCTAACATCAGCGTATTATTTTCATACAAAGTGGCCTCTTGGGAAGAAATCAGCCAGCTTTGTGAGCCGTTATACAAGTTAAATACCGGCGCAGTAAAGTGGCTAAATCCAAGTTCTTGATATAGCTCCATTTTAACAGCCGTGACCGTGTAAGTTCTGACGCCAGCCTCATTATATGAGGTTTGTTGTAACTCAGTTGCGATATAATCTGGTTTCGCAATTATGTCACTCTGTTTACTCGTTTTTGGGGTTTCCTGTGTTAGATAGGGGTACCAAAGCCAAGTCATTGATATGACAAAAATAATAAGCAAAATGGCTCGACTGCTACTCATTACAAGTTTCCAAAACGTGGTCGCAGCGTTACGCTGTACCTCAAACTAAAATGCGTTTGATGAATAAATAATGAATGACACTCTGTTGTCACAGATATCTCCATGTTAAAGCACCCCTGCGCGAAGCAAATCTTGAGTGTTGAGTGCGCCAATAGGGCGGTTATAGTCATCTATGACAACCAAGCCATTGATTCGTTTAGTTTCCATGATATTTAAAGCCTCTGCGGCTAGCATATCAGCTTTTGCTGTTGTGCAGTTCACCGTCATTGCTTTGTGAATCGGTGTGTGGTGTAAATCAACCCGTTGCTCGATAATACGTCGCAAATCTCCATCAGTGAAAATACCAATTAGTTCATTGTGCTCATTTACAACGGTGGTCATACCGAGCCCTTTTGCTGACATTTCAAAAAGCGCATCTTTAATCGTACTTGTATATGAAACAATCGGGACTTGTTCATCTTTGTGCATGATTTCATTTAACGTCAGCAATAAACGTTTGCCCAAAGAGCCACCTGGATGTGACAGTGCAAAATCATCGGCGGTAAAGCCCTTCGCTTCGAGTAACGCAACGGCCAGTGCATCACCCATAACAAGCGTTGCAGTGGTGCTGGCTGTTGGTGCTAGACCAAGTGGGCAAGCTTCTTTTGAAATGGCAATATTGAGGTGAATGTCAGATAGTTTTGCCATTGAAGAAAGAGGGTTACCCGTCATCGTAATTATTTTTGCACCAATACGTTTTATCACGGGAATAATATTCAAAACTTCACTTGTTTCACCTGAGTTTGAGATCAACAATACAACATCCTGTTTGGTGATCATACCCAAGTCGCCGTGGCTTGCTTCTCCTGGGTGAACAAAAAATGCCGGCGTGCCTGTACTTGCAAATGTTGCAGCGATTTTGTTACCAATGTGTCCCGACTTTCCCATACCGATAACAATAGTGCGGCCCTGACAATCAAAAATAGCCTGACAGGCGCTTGCAAAGTGCGTGTCAATATACTGGCCAATTTCGGTGATGGCTTGCTGTTCTATCTCAATAACTCGCTGAGCGGTATCAATAAACTGCTTCGATAACATGAAAGTGGATCCTAGGTAATTATGTAGTACATATAGCCAATAAACGCTGCGAGTAAAAGGCCACCTTCAAAGCGGTTAATGCGACGCGTTCCAGTAAAACTCAGACTCATGAAAACCAATGCTAAAGTTGCACCTAACATGATGTAAATATCGCGGTTGGCGATATTGCTATCAATGTTCGCGGGATTAATAATGCCAGCAATAGACAGCACGGCCAATATATTGAATATATTAGAGCCAATAATATTACCAAGTGCAAGGTCATCTTCTTGCTTTAAAACACCAGCTACGCAGGCTGCGAGCTCAGGTAAACTTGTGCCTATGGCGATAATTGTGAGACCGATCAGCAGGTCACTCATGCCAAAATATTTTGCAATATCAACCGCAGCATCAACTAAATATCCAGAGCTGACAGGGAGCAATACCATGCCGACGATTAGCCATAGTAAGGCTTTGCTTGTCGGTACGTCATTAGGCACCTCTTCACAGGCTTCATTGATCAGTGGGTCATTACTGTTGCCACTTTTTTTTGTGATAATGATCAAGGTGAGTAGAAATACGATAAATCCTACTAATAATGCGGCGCCTTCAAAAAAGCTAAAGTGATCATCGCTAACAATAAGCCATGCTGCCAGCGATACTAAAACCAACAAAGGCATTTCTCGTTTCAATATTCCGGAGCTGACCGATAAGGGACGAAGTAATGCGGTGATACCCAGTACCAATAAAATATTCGCGATATTTGACCCGACCGCGTTACCAACGGCTGTATCGGTTTTATCAGCAAATGCTGCCTGAGCTGCAACCATCATCTCAGGGGCCGATGAACCCATCGCTACGATGGTGAGACCAACAATCAGTGTAGGAACACCGAAATTACGCGCAAGCGCCGCAGCACCGAAAACGAAGCGATCGGCGCTCCATACTAATGCGACAAACCCGAGAATCAGAATACCAAATGATAAAACCATAAAAAGTGAAGCCGATTGATTAAGTTACAATGGCGCAAATAGTAACAAATGCCCTCGCAAAAGTATAAGTAAAAGAGGCGATTTGATTGCCTGTTTGCTGCGTATTCAGGTTCAGGTCAGACATTTTATATTACAAAAAATTACGAAAACTTTTTTCCTTCACAGAGCAAAAAATCGTATTATGGCACCATTAGCAAAAGTAGATGTGGAGAGCGGCTTGTCGCAAGCAATTGTAGAAATCAAGGATGTGACTTTCACACGGGGTGATAGGATCATCTATAAAAACATGAGTTTCTCCGTACCAAAAGGAAAAATAACCGCGATTATGGGCCCAAGTGGGATCGGGAAAACAACTATGTTACGCCTGATTGGTGGTCAACTAAAGCCAGATAACGGAGATATTTTATTCGAAGGACACAGCATTCCTAGCATGTCGCGTAAAGCTTTGTACGATACTCGAACGAAAATGAGTATGTTGTTTCAAAGCGGTGCACTGTTTACGGACATGTCGGTGTTCGATAATGTTGCTTTTCCGCTGCGCGAGCATACGCAGTTGAGTGAAGACCTTATTAGGCTAGTCGTACTAATGAAGCTACAGGCGGTTGGCTTACGAGGAGCAAAAGACTTAATGCCATCAGAATTATCAGGCGGCATGGCAAGGCGCGCTGCTTTGGCTCGCGCAATCGCACTTGACCCTGAGCTTATCATGTATGATGAACCTTTTGCTGGCCAAGATCCAATCTCTATGGGTGTATTAGTCAAACTAATCAAATCACTCAATGAAGTATTGGGACTGTCTTCATTGATTGTGACACATGATGTCAATGAAGTATTGAGCATTGCTGATCATGTGGTGATTATCGCAGAGCAAGGTGTAATTGGCAGTGGTACGCCTGCACAAATGCAAGAGCATGAATCCCCGCTGGTACAGCAGTTTTTACAAGGTCTTTCAGATGGCCCAGTACCATTTCATTACAAGGCACAACGCTATGAAGAAGAGCTTCTAACTGGGGGTCTGCAGTGATCGATTTGTTTCAAGCAATTGGACATAAGACATTAAGTCGATTTGCTTCGCTGGGCCGGGCAACACAAATGTTATTCGGCGCTTTGCTCAGATTGCCTAATTTTCGTAAAGGGCCTGCATTGTTGGTGCGCCAACTGTATATGGTAGGTCATCAGTCGCTTTTGATTATCATGGTTTCCGGGCTATTTATTGGCATGGTATTAGCGCTGCAAGGATATACCGTATTGGTCGGTTATGGCGCGGAAGATAGTTTAGGGCCTCTTGTGGCGTTAAGCTTATTACGTGAACTAGGTCCCGTAGTAACGGCGCTATTATTTGCAGGGCGGGCTGGAAGTGCGCTAACTGCCGAAATCGGTCTTATGAAAGCGACAGAGCAACTCTCCAGTTTAGAAATGATGGCTATCGATCCGCTGCGTCGTGTGATCTCACCGCGATTTTGGGCTGGTTTCATAAGTATGCCGATACTTGCATTGATTTTTTCTGCAGTGGCAATTCTCGGTGCGCATTTAGTGGGCGTTGATTGGTTGGGTGTTGATGCAGGCAGTTTTTGGTCAATTATGCAATCTCAAGTCTCGTTCGAAAAAGACATATTAAATGGCATGATCAAAAGCTTTGTATTTGCACTGATCGTGACTTGGATAGCGCTGTATAAAGGTTACGATTGTATCCCGACGTCGGAAGGGATCAGTAAGGCAACGACTGAAACGGTAGTCCATTCTTCATTGGCAGTATTAGGGTTTGATTTCTTACTGACTGCTGTGATGTTTTCAGGTTAAAAGGTTTTAAAAACAAATGAATACACGGAATATAGAAATATTGGTTGGCTTGTTTGTCGCATTGGGTGTTGCAGCATTTGCAGTACTGGCACTAAAAGTTGCAAACACAGGTATTAGTGGTAATGGTGAAACTTACACATTGAACGCTAAGTTTGAAAATATAGGGTCATTAAAAACTCGAGCGCCAATCAAAGTAGGTGGGGTCGTGATTGGCCGCGTGGAAGGGATAAGTATTCACCCACAAGAGTTTGTTCCAGTGGTATCTATGAGTATCGATGCAAGTTATGAGTGTCAGTTCTCTGATACAACTTCAGTATCTATCCTTACTTCAGGAATATTGGGTGAGCAGTATCTTGGCATTTCTCCTGTTATTGCTTCAGACTCTGCAAAGCAAACCTGCTTAGGTAATGAAGTGACAGGAGACAGTGATACGGAACTTGAAGCGCTTTTTGGTGTTGAGAGTAAGGCACTTAAAAATGGTGATTTGATCACTGACACTAAATCAGCACTAGTATTAGAAGAGTTGATTGGACAGTTTTTATTTAATCAAGGTAGCGAATAATGCGTGCGATAGTAGGATTTCTTTTCGTTGCTGCACTATTGATTTGCAGCAGCACGACATACGCAAATGATACGGTGAATATGCAGGACCCGTATAAAATGGTCCAGCAAGTGGCTGACAATACATTCAAGCGTATTACAAAGGACCAAGCGATTATACAGCAGAACAAAGAACATCTTCGCATCATCGTCGAAGAAGAGCTATTGCCATATATCGATTATAAATATGCCGCCTACAGAGTATTGGGTAGCTATATCCAAAAGGTCAGAAATATCACTGATAAGGAAGAAAAAGCTCAGGCCGTTGAACATGTTAAGCAATTTATTGAAGTCTTTAAGAACTATTTGGTAGCCACTTACGCAGGTGTATTCACTCAGTACACCAATCAAAATGTTGAGTTTGGCGCCGCGAAAGAGTTTACAGACGACCAGGTTGCTATCGTGAAGACCACAATCGTTGAGGAAGGTAAACCTGATATTAAAATCGACTTTAAAGTGCGTAGAGACTCAAATAATGAATGGCGTGCGTATGATATGATGGCAGAAGGTATTAGTTTATTGGATGCCAAACAAACAGAACTACATGGTATTTTACGCCAACAAGGCATTGCACATGTAATTGACCTACTCGATAAGAAAAGCCGTTTACCTGTCCAGTTTAGGGGGGATGATGGCAACAAATAAAGTAGAGTTTGTGAAGCTTGACGACGAACTTGTCCGTATTTGTGGTGAATTAACTAGGAACAGCTTAGTGAATGAACGCCTTCTTAACCAGCAGATAGAAAACGTTCAGTCGGTACGTTATTTTGACCTTTCTGAGGTCTCTAGGGTTGACACGGCGGGCTTAGCTTGGTTAATTCACTCCCTAGGTAAATTACAGAGCCAAGGCAAACGCCTTGAGCTTAAAAATGTGCCTGAACAACTCCATAATTTAATGGCGTTGGGTCAGGTATCGAACTTATTTGAGTGAGTCTAATGGAAACAAACCAAGTCGAAACTTTATTAAGAGACGCATTGTCACTGCAAGAAGTGATCGTTAAAGCCAATGGAAATCACTATGAGGTGATAGCAGTTGGAGAGTGTTTTGACGGGTTAAGCCGCGTTAAAAAGCAACAGCTAGTATATGGTCCGTTGATGGGAACAATCTCTGACGGCACGATTCATGCCGTAAGCATCAAAGCATTTACGCCAACGGAGTGGCAAAGAGAACGCAAATTTATTCTACCGCAATAACGGAGTCACGATGGATCAGTTTGTTATCCAAGGGGGCACCACTTTAGCGGGTGAGGTCACTATATCTGGCGCCAAAAATGCGGCGCTTCCTATTCTATTTGCTGCACTACTTGCAGACGGTGAAAGCCGCTTTTCCAATGTTCCACAACTGAGGGATATAGGTACAACAGAAGCATTATTAAAAACACTTGGTGCGGGGGTTAAGTGGCAAGGTGATATCCTGTTTGTTGATGGTCGTTCCGTTGACAAAGTGCTCGCGCCATATGAATTAGTAAAGCAAATGCGCGCTTCGGTATTGGCCCTTGGACCTTTGCTTGCGCGTTTTGGCGAAGCGCAAGTTTCATTGCCTGGGGGCTGTGCAATCGGCGCGCGTCCTGTTGATATTCATATCAGCGGTTTGGAGCGTATGGGGGCAAAAATTAGTGTAGATAATGGCTACATCAATGCAAAAGTGGATGGACGTTTGAAGGGCGCTGAGATTTATATGGAAACGGTCAGCGTGGGGGCAACAGAAAATCTATTGATGGCTGCAACGTTGGCTGATGGAACGACCATACTGGAAAACGCAGCACGCGAGCCAGAGATAACGAACTTAGCTGACTGCTTGAGAGCGATGGGCGCTAAGATAACAGGTGCTGGCACCAGTCGTATCGAGATACAAGGCGTCGACAAGCTCGCTGGAGGCGAGCATAAAATTCTACCAGATAGAATTGAAACAGGTACTTTCCTAGTCGCCGCTGCGATGGCTCAAGGCGAGGTCTTGTGCACCAACACCGATCACACTAGCTTGGAGCCGGTACTAGACAAGCTGCGGGCAGCCAATGCACTTGTTGAAGTGACAGATAACAGCATCTATCTGGATATGAGAGGGCGCACACTCAAAGCGGTTAATATCAAGACGATGCCACATCCTGGTTTTCCTACAGATATGCAAGCACAGTTTACCGCGTTGAATGTGGTTGCAGAAGGTAGTGCAACTATCACCGAAACCATCTTCGAAAATCGCTTTATGCACGTGCCTGAATTGCAGCGTATGGGCGCAAACATCCGCCTTGAAGGCAATACAGCGATATGTGCAGAGACTGACAAATTAAGTGGTGCGCAGGTAATGGCGACGGACTTAAGAGCGTCTGCAAGCTTGATTTTAACGGGGGTTGTTGCCAGTGGTGAAACCGTTGTGGATCGCATCTATCATGTTGATAGAGGTTATCAACGTATTGAAAATAAGCTGAGCAAATTAGGGGCTAAGATTAAACGTAGACACAATTAGTTGTTTACAAAGCCCGAGTAACAAAAAAGCGAGTGATTATACTCGCTTTTTTGTTATCTATTTTAGGGCTTAGTTTGCACGAGTTTCAAGTTCCGCTACAACTAGGGTGAAGGTACGTAATTCGTCACCGCGATACACTTGAAATTCAAGACGCGTTCCGGGGCGAGTATTACCTATAAATTTAAGTGTTTTTTGCGGGTTGGTAACGGGCTCTCCTGCCACTTTAACAATAATATCATTCTCTTGCATACCCGCTTGCCACGCCGGGCCGAGAGGATCTAAATCACTCACTCTGAGACCTACAATTCGCGTATAGAGGTCAGTTACCTCTTTGCCAGTGCTATCCACGGCAGCGCCCCTAAAACCTAAGTACCCTCTGACTACGCGGCCATCCTGAATCAGCTTTTGCATCACTTCTTTAGCAAGTTTATAAGGAACAGCGAACGAGATCCCCTGAATGTCGATATTATAGCGGGTACGAAACTGCGCCGAGGTAATACCAACCAGTACACCGTTAGAGTTAACCAGCGCGCCACCAGAGTTACCTACGTTCACTGCCGCATCCATTTGCAATAAATTATTATAGGGGCTATCGGTGAGCGTCTGCTTGCCAGTAGCGCTTATAACACCTTGCGTGATGGTTTGCCCTAGGTTGAGCGGGTTACCAATTGCTAGCACCACATCGCCTACACGGGGGCTAAAATTATCATTAATGGGGATAACCGGCAGATGTTGCGCATCTATTTTCAATAAGGCTAAGTCAGTGATGGTATCAAAGCCTATTACCTGTACATCATCGAAACGGCGACCATCTGTTAGGATCACCATGATTTGATCTGCATCGTTCACGACGTGATAGTTAGTCAATATGTAGCCGTCGTGAGACATGAGTACACCAGAACCTAGCTCTTGAGTTGTGTTAGCTCGCATGTAGCGCGGTACTGAGGAGATGCTCTCTGAGAATATGGTAACTACAGCAGGAGAGGCTTTTTCGACAGCATCAGCAAAGCTCATATGGCTGCTAGAATAGTGACCGGAAACGTCCAGTTTGGGAAGGAGCGCATTTTTTAGATTAGGAGAGAACCAAATAATAACAAATGCGATACAAAGCCCTGCCAACATCGGAGGCAGAATAAAGCGAATAAATTTTAACATGCGCAGTCTTTATGATTTTTAATCGTTTTATGATGCACAAAGAAAAACACAGCGGCAAGTGTCGCTGTGTTTTTCCTACTAATTTATTGTTACTGGATAAGTAAGAACACTGAATCTCTACCGCGTTTTATGCCTAGTACGATGTTACCCTGAATATCTTCGATAAGGTTACTCATATCGCGGATACTATCGACTCGCTTGCGGTTCACTTGCATTATCACGTCTCCTTCTTCTAGACCAACTCTAGCAGCTGGTGAGCGAGGCTCAACGGATGTTACAACAACCCCCTTATTGCCATTTCGCTCGCCACTTTCTAAGACCGCACCTCGCAGCATTGGGTGAATTCTATCCGCTGGAGCTTGTGCTTCCCCTTGGCCTTTTAAGGTCACTTCTATGGTGCGTCTTTTACCATCACGGTAGACACCTAACTCGACCGTTCGGCCCTCACCTATAGTTGCAATTTTACTGGCTAACTCTGCAAAGCTTTGGATGTTGCCACCATTTACGCTAATGATGACATCGTTTGCGAGTATGCCAGCTTCGGCAGCGGCTGAATCTTTAATAACGCGGGCAACATATGCGCCTTGTTTCACATCAAAGCCTTGTGCTTTAGCGATACCAGCATCTAAGGTTCGGCCTTCAATACCAAGCGAACCGCGACGAACCTGACCAAATTCAACGATCTGGTCAACGAGGTTCTTCATCATGTTTGAAGGAATAGCAAACCCGATCCCCACATTACCGCCAGATGCACCTAATATTGCGGTGTTGATACCGATCAGTTCACCGCGTAGGTTCACGAGGGCCCCGCCCGAGTTTCCTTGGTTGATAGCCGCGTCTGTTTGAATGAAATCTTCGTAACCTTCGATATTTAAACCACTACGTCCTAGCGCACTGATGATACCTGATGTCACTGTGTGACTAAGACCAAAAGGGTTTCCGATGGCCACTGAGAAATCGCCAACACGCAGTTTGTCAGAATCAGCGAGTTTAATCTCGGTGAGGTTTTCGCCATCGATTTCTAACAAAGCGATGTCAGACTCTTTATCGGTGCCAACCAGTTTGGCTTCAAACTCGCGGCCATCTTCAAGTGTCACAATGATCTTTTCTGCATCGGCAATTACATGGTTATTTGTCACGACATAGCCTTCATCAGCATTGATAATGACGCCTGAACCTAGGCCACTGAATGGGCGCTTTTGACTGCGTGGTTGTGGGTTACCGAAAAAATAATCAAATGGGTCAACACGCCGACGTACCTCCTTTGCACCAGTCACCTGAATGCTGACTACGCCTGGAGTGACGCGCTCTAACATAGGTGCAAGTGTTGGCATGGTTTGTCCATCAACTGCCATAGGTAATTTGGCTAAGGCAGCGTTTGGACTAAGAAGTAGTGACGTTGATAAAATAGCTGCTGTTAATAACGAGTGTTTCAATTTCATAGTCAGTAAATACTCCGCAAAAAGCGTTAATGCATTGAAAAGGCGCGTGCTTTGAACAAAGCACCAGTTGCCATTTCGCTATTGTAAAAAACTATATTTACTGACTATGGGGTCAAAAAAAAGTTCATCAAGAGACTTTTGACTGCTTACTTTCTGAACGCTCCCCCGAGAATAGGCCGCTCTCTCCGTCAACATAGTCAGTCGGTTGGGCTGCACCTTCATTGGTTTTGTCGTTACGGCGACGCTCGGGGCGGCTTTTCAGTGAAGCATGTAATTGTTCGGTGGTTTCTTTTGAGAAAAACGGCTCACTGGGATGTGTTGGTTTTTCGGTTAATAACACCTGATTGGTTTCTTCAACATGATTGAGAAGTTGGCTATAACTGTCTTGCATCTTTGTCATCAGTTTTTTGGTGCTTGCTAAGTGGTCGGCAACTTCCTGACGGTATTGCTCTAGCTCATGTTTGGCTTGCTGAGCTTGTTGCTCAAGTTCACCATGTTTAAATTGCTTTTTAGTCCACACTGAACCAATAAAAAAGGCGGCGATGGCAACGACTACGATAAGTCCCATCCAAGCAAATGAGGTCATACATCTCTCCTAATAAATCGCGGGGCGCATACGCTGTGAATAGCAGGGCGAGTTTGCGACTAATGATAAAATCTAATGATAAGCTAAATATACGCTTAGAATCGATGCGTGTTAATATAATACGCAAATAAAAACGCAGAACTATGTAAACAACTATGACACCTTGGGAAAAATATCAGCAAGATTTAAAGCGCGAAGACTTTCAATATGATAGCGCACAAGAAAATGCGGTTAAGCATTTACAACGTTTGTATGATGACCTCACAGCTGTGCCACCAAAGCCAAAGGGCCTTTTTTCTAAGCTGTTTGCTAAACCAAAGCAACAGAGCATAACTGGGTTATATTTTTGGGGCGGTGTTGGGCGCGGTAAAACGTATTTGGTTGATACGTTCTACGAAGCCTTGCCCACGCAACGAAAGATGCGTGTACACTTTCACCGTTTTATGCACCGTGTACACGATGAGTTAAAGTTGCTCAAAGACGTGAAAAACCCGTTAGAGACTGTCGCTGATAAGTTCAAACAAGAGACTGATATCATTTGTTTTGATGAATTCTTCGTGCAAGACATTACTGATGCGATGCTACTTGGTGGTTTAATGCAAGCATTATTTGCCAGAGATATTGTGCTGGTTGCAACGTCTAATATCGTACCGGACGAGCTATATCGTAATGGCTTACAGCGCGCACGTTTTATCCCAGCGATTGAGTTGGTGAAAGCCAATACCGAAGTGGTCAATGTAGACTCTGGTATTGACTACCGCTTAAGAACGCTTGAGCAGGCGGAGATTTATCATAGCCCGCTGGATGAACAAGCAGATAAAAATCTGTTTGAATATTTCGATAAGTTGTCACCTGAGCCTGGCAAGTTGAATGAAAAGATTGAGATAGAAGGGCGTCTGATAGCGACGCGAAAAGTATCCGATTGTATCGTGATGTTTGACTTTAGTCAGCTATGTGAAACAGCGCGATCGCAAGTGGATTATATGGAGATCAGTCGTTTATACAACACAGTGATCTTGTCGAATGTCAAACAGCTAGGGCAACACAACGATGATGCAGCCAGACGCTTTATTGCCTTGGTGGATGAGTTTTATGAGCGCAATGTAACGCTGATCATTTCGGCTCAAGCGCCTATTACTGAGCTTTATACCCAAGGCACATTAAATTTTGAGTTTAAGCGATGTATTAGCCGCTTGCAGGAAATGCAATCACTAGAATACCTCGCTCGAGAGCATTTAGCCTAAAGGGGTTATTGAGCTTTTGGCGCGTAAATTTAGGTGAGAAAGTTTTTTGTAGAAAAAACAATCTCACGCTAGTCAAGCCTTGATAGAGTTGCTATAATCCGCGGCCTGCCACGTTGCGTTCTATTGCCCTCGTCGGCTTAGCCACCGACTTGAGCGGCAAAAAAGTCTTAAACTCGAAGGGGTTAAAGCACTCATATAGTAAGCGGTAATCAACTTTGATTACCTGTGGTTTTAAATAGAAAAACATTGGATTTTTAAATGAAAACGTTTGTTGCTAAACCAGAAACTGTAAAACGTGACTGGTACGTAGTTGACGCTGAAGGTAAAACTTTAGGTCGCATCGCTACTGAAATCGCTCGTCGCCTTCGCGGTAAGCATAAAGCTGAGTACACTCCTCATGTTGATACAGGTGATTACATCATCGTTATCAACGCTGAAAAAGTTACTGTAACTGGTAACAAAACTCAGGACAAAATGTACTACGCTCACACTGGCTTCCCGGGCGGTCTTAAGTCTGTGAACTTCGAGAAACTTCAAGCTAAAAAGCCTGAAATGATCATTGAAAAAGCGGTTAAAGGCATGTTACCTCGTGGCCCTCTAGGTCGTGAAATGTACCGTAAACTTAAAGTTTACGCTGGTAGCGAGCACAACCACGCGGCACAACAGCCGCAGGTTCTAGACATTTAAGGAGCACACTCATGGCAAATCAATACTACGGTACAGGTCGTCGTAAAAGTTCAAGTGCTCGCGTATTCTTACGCCCAGGCACTGGCAGCATCGTAATTAATCAGCGTTCTATCGAAGAATACTTCGGTCGTGAAACTTCTCGCATGGTTGTTCGTCAGCCTCTAGAGCTAGTTGAAATGACAGAGAAGTTTGACCTTTACATCACTGTTGAAGGTGGTGGTATGACTGGTCAAGCTGGCGCAATCCGCCACGGTATCACGCGTGCACTAATGGAATTCGACGAATCACTTCGTCCTACTCTACGTAAAGCTGGCTTTGTTACTCGTGACGCTCGTAAAGTTGAGCGTAAGAAAGTTGGTCTTAAGAAAGCACGTAAGAAGACACAGTTCTCAAAACGTTAATTTTTTACGTTTCAAGAATTCAAAAACCCAGCGTTATGCTGGGTTTTTTGTTTTTACAAATTCAACATTCAATCCTAGTGTCTCCTTATTCGTATCACGGCTTCACATCATCAAAATTATTTTGCTTAATAAATCACCTTTTTTGCTAGCGTACGGTTTTAAAAATAAAAAAACTGCAATATTTAGAAGATTTAATAGTAAATCGTCGATAACTCAGCGTATTTTTTTGCTACAATTGCTGTGCAAGTAAAGTGAGCGAGTTTCAACCCCACATAACGTGGTTCTCAAGCCTCCAATGAGGTTGATCTTGGTCAGTATATTGTTTTTAGATTAGCGTTATCATATGCCATCGGCCTCATGCTCGAAGTAACCTTGTTAACATTTGTTCAGGTTTATTGGGGCATGGGACTGTAATAACCTTGTTTTAATCAAGGGATTTATTTATGATCGCTTCTATTTTGTAGTTTCTTAAAATTAACCTGCTGTAACTGATGTTCTCAATATAGCAAGTGTTGAGAATCATAGTGGAGATAAGTGGATGAGCAATGCGCCTGTAGACAATGGCCGACGTCGCTTTTTAACCATAGCTACCTCTGTTGTTGGTGGTGTTGGTGCGGCTGGGGCTGCTGTTCCTTTTATTGCGTCTTGGAATCCAAGTGAGCGAGCTAAATCTGCGGGTGCGCCTGTAGAAGTAGATATCAGCAAGCTTGAGCCGGGACAATTAATTCGTGTTGAGTGGCGAGGCAAACCTGTTTGGGTTATTTCTCGTACACCAAAGATGCTAGAGCAAATGAAAGCTCATGAAGATATGCTTCGTGATCCTGCATCTGATGAGCCTCAACAGCTGGATTCAGCGAAAAACCCATATCGTTCTAAGCGTCCAGAAATATTCGTGGCGGTTGGTATCTGTACTCACCTTGGTTGTTCACCTAGTTTCTTGCAAGGTGGATTTGGTGAAAAGGTTGAAGGTACAGAAGATGGCTTCTTCTGTCCATGTCATGGTTCTAAATTTGATATGGCTGGCCGTGTATTTCAATCGGTTCCTGCACCATTAAACCTTGAAATTCCACCGTATACCTTTATTGATGACACCACTATTTTAGTTGGTGAAGAAGAAGGGGTTGCGTAATGTTTGGTAATCTTATCAACTGGATCGATGAACGTATTCCAATGACTCGTGTTTGGAATATGCACATTGCTCAATATCCTGCGCCAAAGAACTTTAACTTTTGGTATCTATTCGGCTCACTCGCCATTTTGGTTTTAGTAAACCAAATACTAACGGGTATTTGGCTGACCATGAACTTTGTACCTTCTGCTGAAGGTGCTTTTGCCTCAGTAGAATACATCATGCGTGATGTTGAGTATGGTTGGCTGCTTCGCTATCTGCACTCCACTGGTGCTTCAGCGTTCTTTATCGTTGTGTATCTACACATGTTCCGCGGTATGATCTATGGTTCTTACCAAAAGCCACGTGAATTACTGTGGTTGTTTGGTATGTTCATTTTCTTGGCGCTGATGGCTGAAGCCTTTATGGGATACTTACTTCCTTGGGGCCAAATGTCATTCTGGGGTGCTCAGGTAATTATCTCACTATTTGGTGCGATTCCAGTAATTGGTGATGACCTAACACTTTGGATCCGTGGTGACTACGTAATTTCAGGTGCAACGCTTAACCGCTTCTTTGCATTACACGTAATCGCATTACCGCTTGTTCTTGTTATTCTAGTGTTCCTTCACATCGTAGCACTTCACGAAGTGGGTTCAAACAACCCTGATGGTGTTGAGATTAAGCGTAAGAAAGGCACTGTAGCAGAAGAAGATAAGCCTAAATTCAAGTTCCACGAATATTACACAAGTAAAAAAGATATTGTGGACGCAATTCCATTCCACCCTTATTACACAGTAAAAGATATTTTAGGTGTGGCTGGTTTCTTGATTTTATTCTGTTGGGTTGTATTTTTTGCACCAGAAATGGGTGGTTTTTTCTTAGAAGCGCCTAACTTTGAAGCGGCAAACCCACTGAAGACACCTGAACATATTTTCCCTGTTTGGTATTTCACGCCTTTCTATGCAATCTTGCGTGCGATTCCTAACAAGCTATTAGGTGTTGTTGCAATGGGGGCATCAATTGTTGTACTTGCACTACTGCCTTGGATTGACCGTGGTAAAGTGAAGTCGATTCGCTACCGTTGTGGCCTACACAAGCTAAACATTGCTCAGTTCGTGGTTACTTTCATCATCCTTGGTTGGATTGGTGCGACACCACAGACAGACTTTAAAACGTTACTATCGCAAATTACGACTGTGACTTACTTCATGTTCTTCGTGTTACTATTTGTATACTCAAAGAATGAAAAGACTAAACCATTGCCAACGAGGTTGACGAAATGATGAAGAAGCTAGTTATCGGTTTATTCGCATTACTGCCAACTTTTACAATGGCAGCGGGGCCATCAGTACCAACACTTGACGCGAACATTGATTTAACAGATAAAGCGTCATTACAACGTGGTGCGAAGTTGTTCATGAACTACTGTCTTGGTTGTCACCAAATGCAGTATCAGCGTTATGAGCGTACTTTTAGAGACATCGGCATTCCAACGGAAATCGGCGAAGAGCAACTGATTTTTGATGGTTCAAAAGTGGGTAGCCACATTTTGAATGCTATCGAACAAGATGATGCTGCCAAATGGTTTGGTGCTGCGCCACCTGATCTAACTTTAGTTGCTCGTGTACGCGGTGCTGATTGGATCTATACGTACTTGAAGTCTTTCTATAAAGATGAATCTCGTCCGTTTGGTGTAAACAACATCATTTTCCCATCGGTTGGTATGCCTCACGTACTGCAAGAGTTACAAGGTTTGCCTACGCCTATCACTGAAGAAGTGGAAGAGCATGGTCAGACTGTAACAAAAGTGGTAGGTGTTGAAACGGATGGCTCTGGTGAGCTAAGTACCGATGAGTATGATCAGGCAGCACGTGATTTGACAAACTTCTTGGCGTATGTGGGTGAACCTTCACGTCTTGAGTCAGAATCACTTGGTATTAAGGTGCTAGGATTTTTAGTAATTCTATTTATTCTTGCATTCTTCCTGAAGAAAGAATACTGGAGAGATGTTCACTAAGTCGAACAAATCTAAGGTAATTTTGTGATAGGGGCTTTAGCCCCTATTGCTGTTTAAAGTGACTTATTACTTTTTGTAATTATTAATGGAGGTAGGCATGGCCGTTGCTGCCAATAAGCGCCCTGTAATGACTCTTTTCTCTGGTGCAAATTGCATGTATAGCCATCAGGTACGTATTGTACTGGCTGAGAAAGGGGTAAGTGTTGATATTCACCTAGCAGAAAAGGATAACCTGCCAGAGGCTCTTCATGAGATTAACCCCTATGGTACGGTACCAACTTTAATTGACCGTGAATTAGGTTTGTACCAAGCGGATATCATCATGGAGTATCTTGATGAGCGTTTTCCACATCCACCTTTAATGCCTGTCTACCCAGTTATGCGTGGTCGTAGCCGACTTATGATGCATCGCATTGATACTGATTGGTATAGCCTTGCTGCTAAAATCATGGCCGGTGGTGCTGATGAAGCACAAGCACGTAAAGAACTAACCGAAGCATTACTAGCGGTAGCGCCTATTTTCAATGAAGCGCCGTATTTCATGAGTGAAGAATTCAGCTTAGTAGACTGCTACTTAGCGCCATTACTGTGGCGTTTGCCTCAGTTAGGTATCGAGTTATCTGGTGCTGGTGCAAAAGAGTTGAAAGACTATATGTTACGTTTATTTGAGCGTGATTCATTCCAAGCTTCTTTAACTGAAGCAGAGCGTGAGATACGAGCATAATGACACCAAATCGCCCATATTTACTGAGAGCCTTTTTTGATTGGATCGTTGATAATGAATGTACACCTCATTTGGTTGTCAATGCTGAGTATCCAGCTGTTCAAGTGCCTACACAGTTTGTACAAGATGGGCAGATTGTCTTAAACATCAGCCCAACCGCAGTAACGCAGTTTGCTATGGATAACCACCAATTGAGCTTTAATGCCCGATTTGGCGGCCAACCTATGCAGGTCTATGTGCCAATTGCTGCTGTATTAGCGATTTATGCTCGTGAGAATGGTGAAGGTACCGTATTTACTCAGGAAGAGTTTCCTGCAGAAGATGAAGTACTGACCCCCGAGCCGGTTGAAAGCGAGACCGAGAGTGCTAAAAGTGAGACTTCTAAAAAGAAAGGATCACATCTAAGAGTTATTAAGTAACTTTAACAACAGTCATAAAAAACCTGCGCTTGCGCAGGTTTTTTTATACTTACTCACTATAAATATTCAAATGCTTTTACAACGCGCGTAACACCATTGATATTTCGAGCGATTTCAACAGCGCGATCGGCTTCTTCTCGCTTTACTAAGCCCATAAGAAACACCTCGCTATTCTCAGTAACAACTTTGATATTGTTGCCACTGACATCTTCGGCAGCCAGTAGCCTTGTTTTAACTTTGGAAGTTAACCAAACATCATGTGTTTGGGTCGTAACCCCAATATTGCTGCTAATACGTAGCTGATTGTGTACCTGACGTATTGCTGGAATGTCTTTAAGTGCACTCTGTGCTTGCTGCTTCATTTCCGTATTGGCAACTTGGCCAACCATAAGGACGATACCATTGACGCTTATCAAGCTAATGTTTGCGTGCTCCTTCAAGCGCTCAATATTACGAATGGCCAGCATACCTTTGATTTCAATATTATTGTCATCAATCTGCGAACCTATTGTTCGTCTGTCATTCGCTGCTGAGATTGCACCTGCGGTCCCAGCCACAACGGCGGCCGCACAACCTTGTAGCAATGAAATGACTAACAGAATGGCGATGGGCTTAAGCTGCATTATTGCTCTCCTTGAGGAAATAAGGTGTTATCAATTAATTGACTCAGACAGTGAGTAATAAATAGGTGAGACTCAACGATGCGACTTGGACGCTTGCTTGGCACGCGGATCTCTACATCACTAGGCCCTAGTAAGCCCGTTAACTCGCCGCCATCATCACCAACCAAGGCGATGACTTTCATATCTTTTGTGAGGGCCGCTTCAGTCGCACAAACAACGTCTTTTTCGTTACCGTTAACGGCAATGACGAGCAATAAATCCCCTTGTTGTGCAAATGCTCGTACCTGACGAGCAAAACGATCGCTGTCATCAGAGCTTGCCTGTACACCCAGTTGCACGCTGGACTGCGTTAGAGCAACGGCGGGTAAACAGGGACGTTCAGTTTCGTAAAAGTTAACCAGTAAGCCTGCCATATGCTCCGCCAGCATATGACAACTATCAACGCCACAGCACAGCAGTTTATTACCGTTGATTAAGCCTTGTACTATGGTCAGAGCAGCCGACTCCAATGCATCAGGTAATACTTCACCTGCTGCAATTTGCGCTTGAATACTTTCTGTAAAAATACTCTTGATAGATTCTTGCATATTAAAAAACGCTCTTAATCCATTGTATATTAGGAGGATCTTTGCCCTCAATTGCGATAAAGTCTACGCGTAATGGTACATTATGCAACTTTTGTTCAGCTAAGTAGTGATAAATGCTACGCTTTAACCGTTTTTGCTTGGTTGTGTTCAAAGCGGATAATACCCCTCCGAACTGCTTTGATTGACGATATTTAACTTCGATAAATACCCAACAATCTGCGTCTTTCATCACTAAATCTATTTCACCAAATGGACAATAATAATTGCATTCAACATAACAAAGCCCTTGTTTTTTCAGGAAGCTTTTTGCTAAATGCTCGTAGTGATTGCCCTTGTCTCGCGTATTTTTGAATAGTCCTTTAAACATCTGGCCTCCTGCCTTAGTTTAGAACCTGCTCCCTTGTGGAAGATGTTTGTTTCATAAACAAAGGAGTGGGTGGTGTTTCATTTAAATTTACCACTTGGATCTGGCTTCTTTTATACTGTGCCCAGCGCAATTTTCTGTGTAACGTATTATCGCGTTTAATGCTAAGTTGGCCTGTTAGGCCTCGAAATTCTTTACCCGGAATACGCGCCAGTTGTTTGATCTCAGGGATAAGTCTCAGCGCATCATAGGCCATTGCAAAAAGGCGTTGCTCAATGTCTGCTTGTTCAGGCCACATTTCTACATACTGATCTCGTAAATTCTTCGGCTGTACGACCTCTGGCAGCATCCAAGGCTGTTCAGTAAAGTAGAGCCCCTCTAAGTCACCCTTATCTGTACTGTCGATACGGCGGCTATAACTGCGAGAAGTCGCGTAGAGTGGAATACGCTCAGCGAAGGTACTGACATTGACGTCTAAATACGGTTTTAACAAGCGTGTTTCAATTGCATCACCAAGAATATAAACCACATCAATATCGCCACGAGATCGCGTTTCACTCTCTACATCCTGTCTGAATAAGGATTTAATGGTTTTTATTCTTTGTTTTGATTTATCAACTTCGAGTAAATCAGCTACCACAGTCGCCATATTTTTACTGTCGGTGTAAAAACCAACTTCTGGTTGGGCTTCACTATATTTTTGCCACTGTTGTTCAAAGTGGCTTATCAATCGGTGTCCAGAGTTATTATCTGGGGCCAATAGCATCGGCTTTTGGTACTCTTTAGCTAGAAAGTGTACTAAGGCTTGCTCCACTTCATGCTCTGGATTCAACGCAAAAAAGTAGTGCTCTGGATTCATATTTTCTTGGCTAGGCGTATTGAGAAAAATAGTCGGCAGATTGGCCAATACCTGAGAACTTGCGAGCCTATCAATATTATTTTTCAGCAATGGGCCAATTACAAAATCTGCCTGATTAAGCATCAACTTCTGTTCAATCTCTTCATTACTTAGCATTTCATCAATGAAAAATACTTCTTTTACATCGAAATCATCTAGCGCGGCTAAAAAGCCGTTTTTCAATGCGCTACCAAAACGTTCACTGCTGCCAGATTGCGGTAGTAATATCGCCAGTTTTTGCGCTTGATAGGGCACTAAACTGACTGAGTTAGCCACTTCTTCAGGTAACAGGAAACTTGCAGGGTGATTTGCAAATCTGCGCTGCCAGTTGTTGAGAGCTTGGTGCAATTGTACACCTGAGCCAAGATATATCTGTTGGTATTTTGCGAGCTTGACCCAACCTTGTTGTAAAGAAGTGCCTGTATCAATGCGATCCAACGCGTAAGATGACAATTGTTGTAACGCCTGCCAGATAGCGTTATTTAAGTTCGCTACGTTTAAATTATGTTGTGCGGCAATATCTGCGGCGCTAAAGAAGTAGGTGAGAGCTTGACTCGGTAATCCTTCGCCTGCGTAGATATCCCCTTTTAAATACTGATGCCACGCTTGATGTTCGGGTAAACTAAGCTGCTCTTCCAGTGTATTTAAGATTGCTAATGCAGCACTGGATAAGCCACGCTCCTTACGAGCGAATGCGATATATAGCTTGTTTTGTACGTGATCAACACTGGCTTTACTTTCCAGCGCAAAGCAAATCTCTTCTAAGACTTGCCAGCTTTTGTTTTCAATCGCAAGATCACGTGCTAAGTAGAGCAATTGAATTCTATCTGCGCCCTGTTTGCTCATAGCTTTTTGGTACAGAATCTGTGCATCGGATGTATCGACAACAACCTCTGTTCGCTGACTTTTTGGCTTTGCGTCTGCTTTCGGTATTTTTTCGGTTGTACTACAGGCGGATAACCCCGACAATATAGCGATTACAAGACTAATTATTTTCAGTCGCACAACAACGCCCTAATTGATTTATTCTCTGATGGCTATCTTACTGACTGAACCTGGAGAGCTCAATGATTAAAGCAACGAACTCAGATAAAATAGGCACCCTTTATGTAGTGGCGACGCCAATAGGCAACCTTGCTGATATTAGCGAGCGCGCGATCACCACTTTATCTAACGTGGACTTAATCGCGGCTGAAGATACAAGGCACACCGCAAAGCTACTGAGTCATTTTAATATCAAGGCAAAAACGTTTGCATTGCATGACCATAACGAAAAACAAAAAGCGCAACAGGTAGTTGATTGGCTCAATGAAGGGCTAGATATTGCGCTGGTGTCTGACGCGGGTACTCCTTTGATAAGTGATCCTGGTTATGCGGTAGTTAACCTGTGTCGTGAACAAGGTGCGCATGTAACGCCCGTTCCGGGAGCGTGTGCTGCCATCACGGCATTAAGCTGCTCTGGTTTGCCTACCGATCGCTTTCAATTTGTTGGTTTTACCCCTGCAAAAAGTCAGGCGCGTCAGCAGTTTTTTCTAGACGCCTATGAAAGTGGTATCACCAGTATTATGTATGAAAGCACTCACCGCATTATGGCCAGTCTTGATGATTTACAAACGGCTCTAGGGGCTCAGCAGCGTGTAGTATTTGCAAAAGAGTTGACCAAAACATACGAGACTTTCTTCAGTGGCAGCGTTGCTGAGCTTATCGCGTTTTTAACTGAGGAGAGCGAAAAGCAGCGTGGAGAGCTAGTGCTTATGCTACCAGGTAAGCCAAAGCAACAAGAAGAAATTCCTGCGGATGCCAAGCGCATGCTGACATTGTTAGAGCCAGAAATGCCGCTAAAGAAGGCATGTGGTGTGGTAGCCGATTACTTTGGGTTGAAAAAGAATGCCCTATATAAGGACTGGATCCAGCAATCAAGTTAGATGACTTTTCAATGTATTGGCCGGTGAGTCTACGGCCAATACATCAGTGATGGTTACTCTTTATCACACATATGAGGGCTGACTAAGCACCAGCCGTAGGTATTATTGTCTTGCGCGTACAGTGGTAGAGACGTTGTGGTTGCAAGCACTAAAGTGGCCTGAGCAAATATACTGAACAGAATCGTTTTGATAGTCATGATAATATCCTTTTTGAACATTGTTTCACTATCAATACTTAAAGAAGTGCCTCAACAACATAACTCAACACAAATTTTTTCGTAATTTTTATCTGACTTTGCCATTCTTCATGCTGAATTGCACTACCACCTTTCACAATTAACTTATTGTTTTCATTGTTTATATAAAACTTGGTCGCGTACTTATCGTATGGAATTGAAAGTGACCTATGAAAGGTATCATTGTTTAAATCAAGTTGATGAAAGGTGACTGATGCTAAGTCATGCTCTGTCCATATCACCATATTGTCTACAAATGTTATTTGCGAGTTGGCTTCCAATTGTGCTTGTTTATTTAATGTTCGTAGCGCGCCTGTTGCCGATCGTAAATATAGTGAGCCATCGTCAGCGACAAGCAGTAACTGACCTTTTGATTCGAAAACATATCGGAATCCTTCAAGTTGGTGTTGTACTTTGACACCGTCCCAATAGTAAACATGCCAAGCGGAGTTAGAGCGAGCGGTAAAGTAGATAGACTCCCCGTCTGCGAGTAACGAGATACTTTGTGGCTGCACATTGCCAAGCGGTACAGAAAAAACATGCAAAGAAGCGTAGTTCACTATTTTCACTTTACCTTGTTCGATGAATGCTAGCGCTTGTGCATCAGCAGCATGGCTAATGTGTGTAATAGGTTGAACTGTTTTATAAATGGAATTTGTGTTGTTGGGGCGAGCATTGTTAAACGAGACGATTTCAGAACTGTCATCATGTCTGGCTAAGCCAATATATTTGTTATCGTCAATTTCGCTGACGAGTAAATTAATATCTTCTGAAAAGTGATAGTAGCTCTTGGTATTTTTACTATTTAAAGGCAACGGAATTTGGTAAAAAAATGATGTTTTTTGCGCGGTGTTGGAGGTGTGAATACGCTGATTGCGTTTATCAACACTGAGCATGTGAACAACCTGCTCAGTTATTATTGAGCGTGAGTCACCCTGGATAGAAAGGTTCTGTATTCCTTTATCGCTGGCGAGAATCACCTGCTCATTATCCAGCCAGTCTAGATCGAATACGGTGCTTTCGATGAGTGTGTGTGAAACTTTACTAAACTCCTTAGTGCTATAGATTTCAAGGGCGGTGGTATTTTGTAAAGTATTGTAGCTAAGTAGTGCTATGTGTTGATTATCTGGAGCTATGGCACCTGCAAAGAAGTGAATAAAAGTCTCTGGATTTTTTATCACACTGCGATGTTGAGCTGTGCTCACATTATATTGATACAAGTTAAATGAATGCGCTTCGTCATCACTGGCGACAAAGTAGAGTAGGCTATCATCTTCAGGTAAAAAGATATCTGCGATGAAGGTAAATTTATCAACTATGGTGGTTGTTTCGCCTGTTTGGATGTTTATGGAGACTATCTCTGAATTGCCTTTTTTTACATCGGAAACATAGAGGGTGCTTCCCGAACCAGAAAACCCCATAGCGTCTGGCCAGGTTACTCCCTTCAATACCGCCTCATCAGTGCCTCGATGTTGATCTCGTAACATGATTGAAAATGTCGGTTCTCCAGATAGTTTTGTTGCGTAAGCGTATTGATTGTCTAAGGCGTAGGCAAAAGCTATGTGCGCTGTGCCAATTCTACTGGTGTTTTGTTGTGGCTCAGAGAGAGTTAGCTGGTTGCTAATTGGTATAAAAGCGATGAATATCATAACCAATGTAAATACGGTACAAACCTGAATAAGCTTATGCCAGTTTCGACTTTTTTTTGGTTCGCTCCAGTAATGACATTCAGCAGGGAGCTGCTCTTTGGTTGGACATTTTTTCGCGGTACAAAAATGTACATCGCAAATCAGTTTATAGCCCCTTTTTGAGATGAGCTGAATATATTTAGGTTGCTTGGGGTCATCATCGAATGCACTGCGAAGTTTACTGATACAGCGCCTGACTGCTGCATCGCTGACCATGACTCCGTCCCAAACCTGATCGTGTAGCTCATTAATGCTCACGAACCTGTCTTTATTCACATATAGATACTCAAGTACTGCAAACACCTTGGGCTCAATATCAATGAATCGTCCATCAATACATATTTTATGCTCTTCCCTTAAAACAATTATTTTTTTCATCATTGTTATTCTAGTAAGTGTTTGGAAAATAAAATCCTTTAAATCAATAAGGTACGCTTTTGTTTGAGAAAAATTTGGAAATATTCATTCAGCTTTTGATTCTAAGGGATTTAGATTTCAAAGAGCAACATAAAAAGCACGTAATTTTTACTTTTGTTAAGGGGTGGAGATGGAGAAGTTTGCAGTATTAAAGAAAATCGCTTCTTTGCCCATTAAGGTACAGCTAAAAGACGCTGATGTTTCGGTCAAACACTTTCGTCACGGATGCGATAACTGCTCTGTAGATACCTGTCAAACTGCTAATCCGCAGAGTGTACAGACGACGAAGTTACCTGAACCGTGAAACTACATTTTTAATGTTGCTGGTGTTTAACCACCCGACACCAGCGACATCGAAAACTTCAAGGGTGGATAGTAAAGGAATAAAAGCAATGTCAGTAAATAAACTAAAAGAAATTGCACAAAAGCAAAACCTTAAAGCATCAAACCAAGCTTTAAAAATCATGCGTACAGAAGGTTGCTCAAGCTGCTGTAGTTTTAGCGACGGTGGCAACTCTCAAAAAGTTCAATAATAGAAGGAGTAAGCTATGAGCACTCAAAAACTGAAAAAGTTGTCTCAGCTTAAGCAGGTTCGTGTAAGCACTGATGCGTTAAGCATCATGCGTACTGAAGGTTGCTCTAGCTGCTGCAGTATGAGCAGTGGTGGCAACTCACAGCAAGTTAAGTAATACCCGGTTCAGGTAGGGGCAATGGTCACCTTCCTGTATTGAGTATCACTTTTTGGGCTAATTACACTAAGTGTTTGCTGTTTGCAGCATCACTTTCCAAAGATGGAAAAGCCGCTTAGCTGAACCGTCTGAGCCCCAAGCAGCACTGTGGAGAAAAAGTGTATCGGTGCTGTTGTCTTATTTGAATACTACTGAGCCGTCACTCAATAGTATTGGATACAAATTTGCGGCGTGTATTACATAACTATAAAAAGGGGTCTGCAATGGTTCCATTGCTAAAACAGGATATTCAGTTAATTCCCAATCAGGACGAAGGAGTGGTTTCTATAGCGCGGCAACTACCTGATGGGTCAGATGCCACGATTCGGATCCATCCGATCCAAGCATTCATCATGGCGTTATTCAATGGTCAAAACGATGAGCTAAAAGTGGCCGAGATTCTTTCAGAGGTCATGAATATTGAAAAGCTGGCTGCAAC
The DNA here is from genome assembly GCF_021654245.1 of Pseudoalteromonas sp. MMG022. Classification (NCBI taxonomy): domain Bacteria; kingdom Pseudomonadati; phylum Pseudomonadota; class Gammaproteobacteria; order Alteromonadales; family Pseudoalteromonadaceae; genus Pseudoalteromonas; species Pseudoalteromonas sp. MMG022. Next base: position 133,325 of record NZ_JAKFZQ010000004.1, read on the forward strand.
AGAAGTGGTCGCCAAGTTACTCCATCGATATTCTTTATTCTTCACGAAAGTCACACGCACCGAAACACCACTACTAGATATAGAGCTGGAAACACTTTTGTTTGAAGGTGATGAGGCGCTCATTTTGAGCGGCCGTGAAGATGCGCCAAGCGCCATGATATGGGTGGTGACTGAGGATTGTAATAGGAAGTGCAAATACTGCTACAAAGATGCCAAATATGTTGCCAACGGGCATGCCACGGATATTGCATTTCCGTATGAACGTGTACTTAAAACAATTGATGAGGCTGCTTTGATAGGCGTTAATCGCTTGATTTTCACTGGCGGTGAACCTCTGATGCGGCATGATTTGCCAGAGATCATCGGTCACACCATTGAGCAAGATATTGTGCCTATTGTGATCACTAAAATGCGCGTTGAAGGGCAGTTGATGGCGCGCTTACTCAAAGCTGGTTTGGAGGAGTTGCACGTGAGTCTTGACTCCATTGACGCCAATGATGTGCTAGAGCTGGTTGGGGTCGAAAATGCACTTGAAGACATGCTGGTGACCATCAAAGAGTGCTGTGACAAGGGCATCAAAGTCATACTTCGCCCAGTGATGACTGCTATCAATGTGGATAACCTTGGTGCGCTTATTGAACATACTTATACCATGGGCGTACGGGAGTTTGTGATCGATGTATATGGCAAAACATGTGGTCGACATGAACCTCGCTTTTTGCTGACTAATGAGCGAGAAGAACAGTTAAAAGAAGAAGTTAGAACACTGCAAGCCACTTATCCAAAAGCCAAGATGAGTTTTAACTTTGATATGCGTGATGCCACAGAAGTGAAAGGTTGCATGGAAGGCTTAAAGGGGATAACGGTGCAGCCTAACGGGGTATGCGTCAAGTGTGAACACATTCCAGCAGGGCCACACAACACCTTTGGAGATCTCAATGAAAGTGGGCTTCTAGAGATTTGGATAAGTGAAAAGACCAAAGAAATCGTGGTCCCAAGTCGCAAATTCTTTAAGGGAACATCCTGCTATAAATGTGATTTATTCAGAGACTGCAACTATGTAAGAGGTCGCTGCACTATTTCAGCCAAAGGCAAGTTTGGCACCATTCATGCGCCTGATGTTTATTGCCCGCTCGGTGAGTTCCACGCGAGCCGTGATATTGACGTCAAGATAGTCACGGCATAGGAGCAGATGATGAAAAGGTTTGGCAAACTGGGTTCGATAAGCTATGAAAATGAGCATTATGTACTGGACTACTATCCGCTTGAAGGACAATCACAAGCGCCTTCAATAACGCTTCACCCATTGGTTGTTTACATTCTTTATAGTTTAGATAAACAACATACATTGACTGAGATTGTGGCAGATATTCAAACCAGATTTGATATCGCTCCTGCAGATGCGCAGGAAATTACTGACGATGTTGATGTGGTGTTTGAGTCTCATTTTACTGATGACATAGAGACGAACACGATTACCGTAGATATTGCTCAGTTACAGGCGCAACTTATCACGCTGTCACGTTTTGAAAAAATGACAACGCGCTCTAGCGTATTTCAAGGTAATCGCTCACCGTTTCCATTGTCTTTGCAATGGTTGGTGACAGGTAACTGCAATCGTAAGTGTGTGTATTGTTATCAAGGGGCGCCACTGAGCAGCAAAACAGAGGATTCCACTGTTGATATTAACGTACTGAAAAGGTTGATCCGAGAAACCGCCCAATTAGGTGGTAAAGAAATCATGCTAACAGGCGGAGAGCCACTGCTTAGAGAGGATATTTATGAGGTCATGATTTATGCGCTTGAGCATGGCCTGACGCCCGATTTTATCTCTAAGCAATTTGTCAGTGTTGAAAATGCACAACGGCTCGCACACGCGGGGCTTAAAAATGCGTATTTGAGCATAGATAGCTTGGAAAAAGATTCCGCCACAGCACTAACAGGTATCGGTGGTTTCGCCAAGAAAATATCACAAACTGTGAAGCATTTTGTTGAGGCTGGCATTCGAGTACATGCCAAATCACTGCTTACCTCGCTTAATGCAAATGCTTATCGTCATACGCTGGAGCAGTTAGAGCAATTAGGCGCTTATTCGATAGTGATAGATACCTACTCCGACAACCTACAAAGGCATGATGATGCGCTACATGCATCAGATGAGCAACAGCGTCAGGTTCGCCAAGTGGTCGATGAGTTTATGCTAACCAAGCCGAAGTTACAGGTGGTTTTTCGTAACGAGCAAAAAGCGAAAAGTATGGACTACAGCATAGATGGTTTTGTCTGTCATAACGGTCGTACGCAGCTGCTGTTTTATCCAAATGGCGACATTTCACGTTGTGATAAAAAGTTGCCAGGAGGGGACATGATAGTGGGCAGCGTGCTCAATCAAAGTGTCTATGAGGCTTGGACGAGTAAAGCCATGCTTGAATCGCTCGACCCGCCAAGAGAGAAGTATAAAGGAACGCCTTGTTTTACGTGCGATAGTTTTGACACCTGCAATATCCGTGGTCGTTGTTATTACGGTGCCTACATGTCAACTGGCACGTTGTATGGCCCGCAAGAAGGGGCGTGTAAGTATATGCTAGGGGTGAAAAGTGTTTGTTAATCAATATGTAAGGCTTAAAGAAAAATCAAGGCTAGTCAAGGAGCCCAACCGCGTCATTCTGTTTATCGTTGATAGGGGAGAAAAGTTTGCTTCTCTATTTCCAGTGCATGGTTTGGTGTTGTCGCTGTGTGATGGGCGCAATAGCACCGCAGAGATAAGTGAAGCTCTCGTTGAAATATATGACATGGAATTACTCAAAGCGCAGCATCTGATCACTGACTTGTTTGTTCAAGTTGCAGATTTTATCGAGTCTCAAAGCACACCGTTTGCACATTCAACAGAGCGTTATGATCCTGCAAACTTTATTTATGAGCCTGATGATAAACCGTGGGATAACAAGCTAGAAGTACCCAATACGGTCGTGTGGATGACCACCAATCGCTGTCCGGCGGATTGTGTTTACTGTGTGATCCCAACACTAAAAGCAAATGAAATTGCCCCCTATGAACTAACCACTGAACAAGCGTTTAAGTTTTTAGAAGAATGTGTGTCACTGGGTGTGAAATACATTAATTTGCACGGTGGTGATCCGTTTTTACGCAAAGACATGATTGATATTATTGAGTACTTACTTAGCAATGATGTTTTTGTGGATGTATCCACTAAGATGCCATTACGCGAAAGCCTGATTGAACGGCTTGCTAAAGCTGGGCTAGATACGCTTCAGGTCAGTATCGATAGCCATATTCCTCATCTTGCAGATGCGATAGTTAGGGTGAAGAATTGGCTCCCTAAAATCAACCAAACCATAGAGTTATGCCAAAAATATAATTTGAAGGTGCGCGCTAATATCGTTGTCACTGCAAAAAATATCGATGGCATAAGCAATCTACTACTACATCTGATCGAAGACAAGGGCATTAAAGATATTGGCATGTCTAGCTATCTGCGTTCAGATCATAAGCATGATGATAGCTTGCTGATCTCACACCAGCAGCGAGTGACGCTAGTGCAAGCCGTCAATGACATTGCCGCGCGCTACCCAGATGTTGAAATTGGCAATATCCCCTTGCAAAGCGAGCGAGATGTTTCTTTGTCTATCCCAGGTTTTGGTGCATGTTCAGGCGGAAAAACGGCCTTGGTAATTGGCTCAGATGGTGAGTGTGCGACTTGCGATCGCACTATGCCTTACGAGCAGGCCAGAATCGGTAATGTTAAAGAGTCCACGATTAAAGAAATCTGGAATGGTGAGGCGTTGACTTATTTGCTCAATCCACCCAAAGAGGAATATCAAGGGACGCCTTGTTATGACTGTGATCACTTTAACGCGTGCAATGTACGCCAACGTTGTTATTACCGAGCTCAGCTCATAAATGGTCGACTGTACGCACCAGATTACTTGTGTGCAAAGTTACCAGAACCACCTATCGAAATGTTCTGAGGTGATATATGGAAATCTTACAAGCTAAGTCTGTCAATAAGGTGTTTTATCGCCCCGCGCCTGTCGAGGAGCATAGCGTGGTTGGCAAAATCAGGGGCTGGTTTTCTCCCCCTAAGCAGCAATTTAAAGTGATTGATGATGTCAGTTTAGCTGTGAAAAAAGGAGAGTTTGTTGGCCTTTTAGGCACCAATGGTTCGGGCAAGACCACACTGTTAAAGTTGCTCACGGGTATACTGCAAGCGGACTCTGGACAACTTAACGTGCTGGGCCACCATCCAGTGAAAGAGCGTAAGGCGTATACGCAAAAAATAGGAGCAGTGTTTGGGCAAAAGAGTTTGTTATGGTGGAACGTGGCCATCATTGAGTCATTCCAATTATATGCAGCTATCTACAAATTAAGCCGTAGCGAGGCCAGCCAACGTATAGAAGAGTTGAGCAATTTATTGGGCCTTGAGTCGTTATTAACATCGCCGCCTAAGAAACTGTCTTTAGGACAAAGGATGAAGGCTGAGGTTGCAGCGTCTTTATTACATCGTCCTGAGCTTATTTTTTTAGATGAACCGACTATCGCATTGGACCCTGTTTCTCGTCTTAACTTAATGAATTTCCTGCTACAGCTAAATCGAGAGCACGGCACTACGATTATAATGACGTCGCATAACATGGCGGATGTTCATCACTACTGCCAACGCAGTGTCATCATGAATGCGGGGCGCGTTATTTATGATGGTAGAACTTCCGAGCTTTTATCCTATGAACATTTCAAAATTCTTGAGATCAAAACACTCAGCGCACTGGATGAGCAACTGCTGGCAGGGTTTGAATATGAATTGGTGGAAGATAACTACTACCGTATAAAAACCTCAAATGATCAGGCTAAGGAAACGCTTTCTAGATTGGCGTTTCAACCTCAAGTAGCAGATGTAAGTATTTCACCGCCAAGTTTGGATCACGCTATTCATCACTTTATGACATCTGTCAGGGAGTAGGTTATGGATCTAAAAGTGTTTCTTAGATATTTACAGATGTCTTTCAAAGATTTATCGGTGTTTCGAAGTGACTTTGTGATCAGCATATTACATATATTGATCTATCAAGGGATCTTTATCATCTTTTGGGATGCCTTGCTTGGGCAACTAAACACAAACCTTGGTGTTTGGGATAAGGGTAGTTTGGCGTTGCTGATTTTAGTCGGGTTGGTGTTTTCATCGGCTCGGATGCTATTTTTTGGCTTTACCAGCATGAGTGAAAAAGTGATCAACGGAGATTTGGACAAATACTTATGTCGTCCCATTTCACCGCTTTTAGCATTACTTGCAGAAGACACCAAAATATGGGCCGCTGGGCACTCGCTGCTAACCTGTAGTATTTTGTTTGTGTTACTCAATGAGGTATATAGCTTTGAGTTTGAAGCTAGCAACTTTGTATTGTTTTTGTTTTCAATTATAGCTGGCAGCTTGACGCTGGTACTGATGGAAGGGTGTATTGCGCTCAGTGCATTCTGGTTTGGTAATATAGACAAACTGTTCTATTTGATAAACAGCTTCTCAGACTTTCAGCGCTATCCCATCACCTTATTTCCCAAGTTGTTACAGCATTTTTTGATTTATGTTCTACCCATAGGGCTGGTGTCTTCGGTGCCTGTGATGGTGTTAATGGGAAGTTATGACAACAGCGGTTTATTACTGCTTGCGCAACTGGCTTTATTGGCTGGATGGTTGTCTCTATTTTGCTGGTTATGGCGCTGTGCATTGCGCCGATACGACTCGTTAGGAGGGTAAAATGGGCATTATCAACCTGATCAAAATAGAGCTTAAAGAAGTTGCGCATTTTAGAATGAATTTGTATGCCTGGTTGTTATCACACCCTTTGCAGCTACTGATCATCTATTTGTTGTGGCGCGGTATTTTTCAATTTACCGACTCCATTGCTGGGCTTGGTTTTCAAGATGTGGTGATGTATTACTTTTTGGTGCACTTTATTAATGCCTTTTTATCGAGTGCTTATTCGGTTAACTATCAAGTATGGAGCGACATTAACGAGGGAGGGTTAGATAAATACCTGTGTCGACCATTTGATTACTTAACCGTGATTAGCAGCAAAAATCTCGCAAGGCCCTGTGTCGATGCGCTTTTTGCCACGCCGGTATTAGTGGTGGCGGTGTGGTATTCACAGGTCCAGTATGGAGCGAGTAGTTGGCTGCAATTTTTTATCGCCTGTGTTTTGTCTTTGCTAATACTTATCGAAATTCAAAAGGTGATCGGGCTTTTATCGCTGTGGCTTGAGAAGGTGTTTGGGCTAAGAGATATTCTTTTTAGCGTTATGATGTTGCTGTCAGGGCAGTTGCTACCACTTAGCCTGTTACCTGGTTGGATGGGAAACATCGCGTCCTATTCGCCTTTTGCGGCGCTGTTTCATGCGCCCATTTCTCAAATTATCAACACGGGTGGGGTCGCAGGCCTTGAGGCAATGCAATTACAGCTTTTTTGGCTGATTGTGTTTGCGTTACTAGGTAAAGGGCTATGGATCATTGGCAGGCCAAAGTATCAATCTTTGGGTGGTTAAACTCAGGAAATTTATAATGCAGTCAATTATTAAGGTAAACGCGTTAAGCAAATATTACGACGTGGGAAGCATTCGTACACAAGTGTTTAAGTCGCTGTCTTTTTGTGTCAATGAGGGGGAGTTTGTGTCCATTGTCGGCCCGTCTGGGGCGGGCAAAACGACCTTACTCAATACCATAGGATTACTAGAGCGATTTCAAAGTGGTAGCTTGGCGTTGGCAGGTCACGACGTCAGTAAGCTGAGCGACACTAAGCTGTCAGCCATGCGCAATCGCTATCTGGGATTTATTTTCCAAGATTTCAACTTGCTACCAGAGCTGGATGTGTTGAGTAACGTGATGTTGCCACTTGAAATCGCAGGCGTAAAAACGCAGGACGCAAAAGACAGGGCATTATATCAACTACAAAGAATGGGCTTGCAAGGAAGAGTGCATCACAAGCCGTACTTGCTCTCAGGTGGACAACAACAGCGTGTGGCGATTGCACGCGCTTTGGTTTGCGAGCCAAAAATGATCTTAGCCGATGAACCTACGGGTAACTTAAATTCTCAAATGGCTTTTGAGATCATGCAGTTATTACAAGAAATTAACCGCCAAGGCACCACCATTTTAATGGTGACGCATGATGAAAACCTGTCTAACCTGGCATCACGAAAAATTAGCTTGTCCGATGGTAAAATTGTAGAAGTACAGCCACAGGAGCTAGCCTCATGCGGTTAAGCACCCTAGTTTGTAATCTAAAATCACAATCATTAGTGAATGTGCTGGTGGTTATGTTAATCGCAACGGGGCTGGGTGCGTTTGGCACAACTTACAGTGTCTATCACATTATGTCGAGCAACCCCATGTCTGATGTTCAACACGATACACGTTATGTCACCATTGATGATTGGAGTCCAGACAAAGATTTACAGTGGACACCACCGCTGTTGAGCTATCAAGATGGTACGGCATTGCTACAGTTTTTAGGAGCAAGTAAAGGAGCGCTTACTTATGATTCAAAACTTGTAGCTCAGCAACCAAACTCATCCTATGTGTATGAACTCACCACCAGAGCAACGACGCCTGATTTCTTCAGTATTTTCCATACACAATTTAAGTATGGTGCACCATGGAGTTTTGAAGAGGATGTTAATCGAACCGCGGTGGTGGTGTTATCTTCTCATGCCAACAAAGTATTGTTTGACTCAAGTGACAGTGTAGGGCAACTCGTGTATTTAGACGGTAAAGTTTACACCGTAGTGGGAGTGCTAACTGAGTTTGAAATGACGCCTAAGGTATACGATTTACACGTTGATCCCTATGCCGCAACGGAGGATTTATATATACCTTTTCATACCGCTATTGAGCATGACGTATTACCGCATGGCCGTTTACTTGGCTGGAGAGATGAGCCAATGAGTGGCTTTCGAGATGTCCTGACAACTTCAATGATTTGGCTACAACTATGGGTTCAGTTTGACTCAAAGCAAGATATGGAAGCATTTAATACGGCGCTGGCAGGCTACACTGAGCAACAATCTTTAAAGGGTAGAATGCTCAGAGGGCATAAGCAGTTTGAGTTACTCTCGTCGGCGCAATGGCTAGAGAGAAATCAAGTGGTTAACGGTGATAGCAAGCTACTTTTAATGTTGGCGATAGTGTTTTTAGTGATCTGTCTGGTTTGTGTGAGTGCGTTATTGTTTGCAAGTTATGCAACGCGCCGTCGCGCTTTAAATGTTTATCGGGCACTTGGTGCATCCAAGCGATACGTATCGAGCATGTTGTTTGCAGAGTTAACTTTATTGGCACTAGGCGGCTGTGTACTGGGTATGTTACTGACCGCTCTGGGCTTGAGTTATATGGAGAAGCTGTATGGCAGCAGTTATCAACAGGTTGCAAGTTTAGACCTTACACCGATTGTTATTGCCGCAGTGTGTTGTTTGTTTGGTGTGATTCTGGCGAGTGTGTTGCCAATTAGCCAATGCTGCCACAGCAAGAGCATTTATATTCGCAGGTAAGCTATGAACATAAAAACAATGATGAAGTTTATTCACTACCGTAAGCTACCATTTGCCATGATGGCATTTATTATAGCATTGGCGGTAATGGTGCTTGTTAATGCGCTGGCAGTGTTACTTAAAACACATCAGGATATCGAGCAAACTCCGTATTTGGGAGCAAACACTGTTGCATTATGGGTTAAGTATCTGGAAGACGGTGTGGATCACAGTGCACAAGCGCAAGCCGATAGAGATGCGTTATTGTCTTTGCCAGACGTTGATGTGGTCAGTTTTGCTACGCCTACCCCATATGGCGGCGGGGGGCCTGAGATGACGCTAGAACGCGGTAATGGTCAAGACGAGATAAGTGTCAGCGTGTTTTATGCTGATGAATACTTTTTACCTGCACTAGATATTGAGTTGGTCGCGGGGCGTAACTTTAACGCATCTGAAGTGGTGCCAGCAACAGCTGAAGATGCGCTACAACCAACCTTGGTTATCATTAATCAAACACTAGCAAGTAAGCTTTTCGGGGATGATTCACCGTTGGGCAAAACGATACAAAACGCCGCTCAAAGTTACACTGTGATTGGTGTTTTAGACCCTCTGGTAGGAGCCAACTTTAAGGCACAAAGAGGTAAGTTTACCCTTGTACTACCTCAGCAAAAGCTCGGGAAATGGACATCCATGTTGGTACATACAAACAATCCACAAAGCATACAATCATTATCGCAGAAGCTAGCTGATGTGATTTATGCTCAGCCAGTAAAGCGCTTGCTCACACGCAATGAGCCTTTATTAGCACAGCGTTCACTGGGATTACAAAAGGAAATGGCTTTGGGGGCAATATTAAAAGCAGTGATAATGGCATTTTTACTGGTGGTGTTCGCAGCCGTTTGGGGTGTAGTGAAATTTAACTTCGTTGCGCGTAAAAAATCGATGGGTATAGCCAGAGCACTGGGGCTTAGCGCTAACCGACAGATGGCGATGGTCACCTTGGAGTTTTCGTTGGTGTGTTTAGCTGGTGTACTCATAGGTACGTTGTTGTCTGTGTTTTTCGCAAATTGGTTTAATGAAGCGTTTGCGATAGCGAGAGTGAGCAACTGGCTTATGTTGTTGATAGGCATCGCCATGTTGGTGTTGGTGAACTTGGTAGTACAGTTTCATTTAGCGCAAACCCAAAAATCGAGCCTAGCTGACATAATTTATCACTGAAGCTATAGGCATGTATCGAGATTCCGCGTATAATCCGCGCCGAGTCGGCTGGATAATCGCTGCCTGTGACGAAAATGATCAGGGGGAGGAAAGTCCGGGCTCCACAGGGCAGGGTGCCAGCTAACGGCTGGGGGGCGAAAGCCTACGACAAGTGCAGCAGAGAGGAGACCGCCAACTTTCGGGTTGGTAAGGGTGAAAGGGTGCGGTAAGAGCGCACCGGGCCGCTGGTAACAGTTGGTTGCAAGGTAAACTCCACCCGGAGCAAGACCAAATAGGGTTCCTTATGGTGTGGCCCACATCGGAACCGGGTAGGTTGCTTGAGCCTAGGAGCGATCCTAGGCCTAGACGAATGATTATCGCTCGCAAGAGTACAGAACCCGGCTTATAGGCTGACTCAATAATTTTAGTAGCCGCTTGATTTGCTTATGTAAGTCAAGCGGCTTTCTAAATTTCTTAGTTATTACATTACACTTCACATAGTTATTAGCACTACAATAAACATCCGCCTTTGCTTTCGATGCTCAGAGATTTTTAATTCAATACGCATCGCCATTGTTATTCGTACTGAATACCAGCCATAGTGCAATTTACAGCTACACTTGATCTCATCCGAAGGTTTTTTACCTATGCATAAATGTGAGATAAGTCTATGGCAACAATTACTTTTTATGGTGCTGTTCAGGAGGTGACGGGGTCGTGCCACGTTGTTCGTTCCGCAACCCTTGGTGAGGTGATGCTCGATTGTGGAATGCACCAAGGAATGAGGGCTAAGCATCTTATTTCTCGTGCTCAGTTTGCGTTTAACCCTCGTAGCATAGATATGGTTATTTTATCTCATGCGCATCTGGATCACTCCGGTCGCCTGCCATCCCTTTTACATGACGGATTTGATGGCCCGATTTATTGCACTGAGGCTACAGCGCAGCTTTTACCCGTGATGCTATTTGATTCTTTGAGTTTGTATGAAAATGACTTGCGCCGAGAAAACCGTAAGCGGGCGCGTAAGGGCCTGTCAGATATTGAAGCGCAGTATTCAAAAGAGGACGTATTAAATGTATTGGATTGCCTCAAGCCAATTGCTTATAAGCAACGAGTGCCAATAGGCGAAGGCGCATTTGTTTGTTTTCATGATGCAGGGCATATTCTGGGTTCGGCGATTGTAGAGCTAACCATGACTGAGAATGGCGAACAAAAGAAATTGGTCTTCTCGGGAGATTTAGGCAATACCGATACATTGTTGATGAATGACCCTGTGTACCTTGAAGAAGCTGATATTGTGCTGATGGAGGGGACTTATGGCGATCGTGAGCATAAGTCGTTAGGGGATACGCAGGCTCAACTAAAAGATATTCTTCATACTGCCTTTGCCAGAGGAGGAAATGTGATGATCCCCGCTTTTGCTGTGGGGCGCACGCAAGAGTTATTGCTTTATCTTGGCAAACTCCAGCAGGCAAAAGAGCTCGACAATTGGCAGATTTTCCTAGATAGCCCTATGGCGATTGAAGTGACCGCGATTTATGACCTGTGGCTACCAACACTTGACTGTGAAGGCGTGAAAAAGTTGTGCACCGGTGAGCAAACCTTGCTGAAGAACTTTCTTTCGACATTACACCTAATGGTGGATGCAGAAGAGTCTATGGCTATCAATAAGATCAGTAATGGAGCTTTGATCATAGCTGGCAGCGGCATGTGTACGGGCGGGCGGATCACTCATCACTTCAAACACCGTATTTGGGATAGTCGCAATACCATCATTTTTGTGGGTTATCAGGCCAATGGTACTCTGGGTAGGGCTTTGGTTGATGGTGCGCAACACATTAAACTGTTTGGTGAAGATATTATTGTCAAGGCCAATATTGAAACCTTAAATGGCTTTTCTGCCCATGCTGGGCAGGCCGCTTTAATTGAATGGGTTTGCCATTTTAAAACCGCGCCCAAAGTGGTGTTAGTTCATGGTGAACCCGACGCGTTAGCTGCATTGGCGGATAAGCTTGAACAACAGCATGATATTAAGGCGGATATTCCTATTTTGGGAGATACGATAGAGTTCTGATGGTTTACTTATGTTGTGTTGCCATGCGTTTTTATCGTCTTGATTTCTTTTGCGTTGGGTATGCAGGTAGATAATTTGCGACTTGTCTGGTAGAAAAACGGCACCTAAGTAGGTGCCGTTTGGGTTAATCTAGATAGCTAGTCTTTATGGCGTCATAAGTGGTGAACCAGCAGTCCATGGGCTGCCAGCCTCATTCATTGCTTTTTGCAGCGCAGGAATTGTTACCTGTTGTAATGTGCTAATACGCTTACTCACCCCATCAAGTCCTTCCAGAGCGTAGCTAAATTGCTCACGGTGTTGCTGCGTTGGGCCATAAGATGAGCTTGCTCCCGACATCGCATAGTTTAAGCGGCTGTCGATGTTGGCAGGTTTAGTGCCCATTCTATTGCGTGAAGCTAGACCGTATAGCTCGACATTGATCGCATGAAGTTCATTTTGAATATCAGCATAGCGCTTTTCGAGCGCTGTAATGTTGCCCGGTGTGCGATCAAGTGCCGTACGAACTGCTTTCATGTTTTCTTCCATGGTGCTCAGTATGCTACTGGCAGCAGTTGAGCGTCTTTGAGCTGCAACAATTTGTTGGCCAAACTCTAGTACATCTGCAAATGAAGCGCCCGGCAATGAGCCATTAAAAATAGGCTGTAGCTCAAACTCAACAGGTGTTGCTAATTGCGTCACTTGAGCGCCTACGCGCTGATAGAGTGTGGCGGTGTATTTACCTGGGGCTGCCATCAAGCCATCACCTAGAGGGTGCCAAGGTGAGCGCTCCTCGCCCGTGATTGCGCTCGTATCGGCATAAGTCATATTCCAAGTAATACGGTGTAAACCTTTTTTGGTTTTTCCTGCAACTCGGTTAACAAACGCCCCAGAAGCATCCGTTATCTCAATATAAACGGCTGGCGCAGGCTCTTGATTTTCAGCTTCAATGGCGTCCCAGCTTGGATATTTCGGATATTCTTTATCTTCTACCAGCTTCTTCTCTTGCTCTTGGCGTTGTTCTTTGGCGGTGAGCAAACTCTCTTTAAGGAAATAGGTCAAAGTCGCGCCGTGAGCTGGGTTTGGTGCGGCAAAACGATCGTCACCATCCGTTTCGCTGTGGTTGTCGTCTAAACGGAACCATTTGACTGGGCGGCTAGGGGCAAACAGCAGCGCGTCCTTTTCCATAGCTTCTTCGTTTAGCTCACGAAGTGGCGCATAGTCATCTAGGATGTAGATACCACGGCCAAATGTGCCTGCCACTAAGTCGTTTTCACGACGCTGTATTTTCACGTCACGGGTTGAGATAGTGGGCATGCCACCGTCTAGTTCAAGCCACTTTTTACCGCCATCCACGGTGAAGAAAATACCAAATTCAGTACCTATAAACAGCAAGTCTTTGTTGACGTGGTCTTGTACGATACGCCAAACGAGATGCTTATCAGGTAGATCTTGACTCAGCGAAGTCCACTTTTTGCCTAAGTTGGTCGATTTAATGAGGTAAGGTTTGAAATCCCCGTACTTATGGTTATCGAGCGCGACATAAACCGTATTTGGGTCAAATAAATCGGCTCGAATATCATTAACGTAGGCAGTTTCAGGCACACCTTTAACCTTTTTAAGGTCGATTTTTCGCCAGTTTTTGCCGCCATCAGTGGTGACTTGAATGAGGCCATCATCGGTGCCAACCCAAAGGATGTTCTCATCAACAGGGCTTTCTGAGAAGTTTGCGATGGTGTGATACTCACTCATTGCATACAAGTCCCAACCCGCTTCTACCGACCAAGTGCGTCCCATCATCGGCATATGCATACGGTTACCGTTTTTCGTCAAATCACCTGAAATCGGCGTCCAGCTATCACCACGATCATCAGAGCGCCACACACGTTGAGAAGCATGATAAATACGTTTTGGATCATGACTTGAAACGTTGATAGGAGCATCCCAGTTGTAGCGTTCAGCAGGCTCACCAGGGCGAGGTTGAGGTTTAATATAAACATTCTCGCGCGTTTTTAAGTCATGGCGCATTAGGTTGCCTTGCTGCCATTGTGAGTACATTATGTTGGGGTTGCCTGGCTCAACGGCAGGCTGATGGCCATCGCCACCCAGAGTTAAGAACCAATCTTTGTTTTTGATACCTTCGGAGCGGATGGTGCGAGAAGGGCCGCCTTGTGTTGAGTTATCTTGTGCACCAGCATAAACTCGGTAGAAGGGTTTACCATCGTCCGGCGCTACTTTATAAAATTGAGTCAGTGGCAAGTTAGCCATAAAACGCCAGTTTTTCATGCGGTCATGAGACATGTAAATACCACCATCAGACCCTATCAGGACAAAATCTTTATCGGTCGGGTGGAAGGCAAAGGCATGGTCGTCCACATGCTTACGTTTTGTGTTGATAGGTGTCCAAGTTTTACCACCATCATTAGAGACTTTACTGTAGTTACTGGCAATGTAGACACGGTCCAGCTGATGCTGATCAGCGAAAATTTCTTGATAGTAGTGAGGGCCGGTACCGCCACCTACCTCGTCTGACAGTCTACTCCAGCTCGCGCCACGGTTTTCTGAGCGATAAAACCCACCTTTACGGTTATCTGTTTCAATGGTGGCGTAAATAATATCTGGGTTGATTGGCGAAATTGCCATACCTATTTTACCCATGTTACCTGTAGGCAGGCCTGTTTTAAGCTCAGTCCATGTTTGGCCACCATCTTCTGAGGTGTGGATACCTGAACCTGGGCCCGTGCCCACATAAGCTGCCACTGTACGTTGGCGAGACCAAGTTGCGGCATAGAGTCTGTCCGGGTTGCGTGGGTCAACCAGTAGTGAGGTTACCCCAGTCCACTCATCTTCAGGCTTGAGTACTTGCTTCCAAGTTTCACCACCGTTTGTTGTTTTGTACAATCCACGTTCGCCGCCACTGGTCCACAGTGGCCCCTGCACGGCAGCCCATACAATGTTTGAGTTGCTAGGGTGAACGATGATATCGGAGATGCGTTCGGACTCTTTTAGGCCCATGTTCTGCCAAGTTTTACCACCGTCTACCGACTTATAAATACCGTCGCCAAAACTAATATGACGACCACCGTTATTTTCACCCGTTCCTACCCAAATAATGTTGGAGTTGTTAGGGTCTATGGTGACATCACCAGTTGAGTAAACCGCTTGTTTATCGAAAACTGGTGTCCAAGTAGTTCCGGCATTGACAGTTTTCCAAATACCACCTGAGCCCACGGCGACAAACCAAGTCGAGGGGTTGTTTTGATCCACTTCAATGTCAGCAATACGACCTGACATATAGGCGGGACCAATATTTCTCAGTGCCATCGCTTCAAAGGTTGTACTGCTAAATAGTGCCTTATTATCGGCGTCACCGGCCTTGTCTTTTGCAAGTATTGGTACAGAGGAAACCACAAAAGAAGCGGCGATTGCTGCTTTGAGTAGATTTTTCATTTTATGCCTCAAGTAGGATTATTATTCTTCATGTTCGCTATCGACGTTAGTGTCAACATCAAGTTAATGCAAAAGAAAAGGGATGAAATGCAGGTTTCGCACGTTCGTCTTGAAGTTGTTACATTCATTATTTTTTTGTGTAAGCTGGCCGCAATTGTTAAACGCGTTGTGGAGCGGATGAACGCCCCCAAAGCCCAATGTTTCGTTGTTATGGATCTTAGACTTTTACTCATCAGTTTGCCCTGTTTACCTGTTTTTGCCGTTGCAAAAATGGTCGAAGAGCGTATCGAAGTGATAGAACAGATCCCGCCATATCAGCGTTCATTGTCAAAAGTTTTACCGCAGCAAAAGGTGCTTGATGAAACCCGTTTCAGTGCGGACAGTTTAGCTACGCTTTTGCAGCAGTCGCCGCTGGTGAGCCTCAATGGGCAAGGGGGCTTGTTTCAGACCATCAATATTCGTGGATTTGCCCGTTGGCGTATCCAGATGTTAGTTGAGGGGATCCCGATATATACGGAGCGACGTGCAGGTACATCTGTCGAGTTTGTGCCACCTAGCTTTGTCGAGCAGGCGCATATTACTCAGGGGGCGGCGTCTACCCAGTTGGGCTCTGGTGCGATAGGGGGGGGCGTTGATTTGTCACTGGCTTTTGCAAAACAGCCAGCGATTAAATATCGCCAAGGTAACCTTGCAGATTATCGGGAAGTTCAACTAGAAGGCCTGACAGACAATCATAATGTGAGTTGGATGCTGAACCATCGCCATGCAAACAATAGTCGCGATGGCGATGGCGGCACAATTTCTGATGGATTTGAACAACACAACATACTTATTCGCCATCGCGCAGATTCAGGCCATGTACGTGAAAGCTTCTTGTTATATTCATCGGCAAATAACATCGCAAAAGCCAGTGCAGATGATGTGACCAAGCGTTCGACTATTTATCCAAGCAATGATCACATACTGGCAAAGCTGCAGCTTGATTGGTTGAACATGCGTGTGTATTTGCATGACAGTAAACTACAAACCGTTGTGAAGCGGCCAACCGAGCGGGTGAATATGGTGGTAAACGACTCACTTGACATGGGGGTACAGCTCAATGAGGAGTTTCGTCATCACGACTATTTGTTCAATTGGCGTGCGGGGATAGATGCAAGAACTGGGGTTAAAGCCTCAGAACGAGAAACAGCACACGCCAGTGATCTCACGTTTGAGCAGTTGGTTTTGGATGCTCAGCAATTTGAGGCATACCTGGCCACAGAGTTTAGTAACGAGTTGCGTTATGGTAGCTTGGCTGGTGGCGTGAGAATGGCGCAGCAACGCCAGCGTGATACACGCTCCAAGCACACGAGTCAAGACACAAACTTGAGCGCATTTATAGGCTATATACATCATCTCAATGACCATTGGCAGTGGGCGGGGTATCTGAGTCAAGCTTATCGAGTGCCGAGTTTAACAGAGCGATATTTTCATGGCTCTACCCCCAGAGGGACAGTAATGGGGGCGACTGGTTTGGCAACCGAAAAGTCGTTCAATACCGAGACTAGTCTAAGCTTTCAAGGAGATGCGCTAGAGATGTCTATTGGCGTGTTTCAACAAAACATTGACGACTATATTGAACGTTTGAGAATTGCAGAAGATCTGTTGGCTTATCGTAATGTGAGTAGCGCAATCGTCCATGGCGTTAATTATCAAGGGCAGTATGAGTTTGATCACATCGACTTGCATTGGACACTGAGCTTCTCAGGACAATGGTTAGATGGCGAAAACCAGCAAGGTATGCGCATCGCTGATATATCACCCGCTCAACATCGCATTGCTATTTCTGCCTATGGTAAGTACGGTCAGGGCTTTATTGCTTTGACACATAGACAGTCGAGTGAAGAATTGGCTGAGGGGGAGTTACCCCGCGATGCAGTATCAATTTTGGATGCGGGATATGACTATCAAGTACATGATAATCTCACGCTTGCGCTGCATGTGACAAACCTGACGAACCGCTTATATGCCACCTCTCGTGATGATCTTGCTCCGTTTGCAAAAGGTCGAGACATACATTTGACGATGAGAATGACTTTCTAGTGGGTGAGTCTATATTCAAGTCAACTGGTGTGTGATGCGTGCCCAAATATTGTATTAGCCCATTTTTGAAGTTGGAGTGAGTTGTGTTGAGTAAACTGAGGCAGTTTAGCCGCCATGTACATTTGTGGTTGGCCCTAATGATCTTAGTCCCTTGCGTTATCGTCATTGGTAGCGGCCTCCTATTACAAGTTAAAAAACAGTTTGAATGGGTGCAACCGGCAACGCAAAAAGGTCAAACGGGTAGCCCAAGCATTCATTTTGAGCAGATTTTACACGTTGCAAAGTCAATCCCTGAATTAGAAGTGTCTAGTTGGCAACAGATTGACCGACTTGATGTAAGACCAAACAAGGGAGTAATTAAGCTCGTTGCGGCGAATAGTTGGGAGGCTCAGATAGATGCGCAATCGGGAGCGGTTTTACAGATTGCTTATCGGCGCTCAGATACCATTGAAGCTATCCACGACGGTAGTTGGTTTGCCGAATGGGCAAAGCTTTGGCTGTTTCTACCCGCAGCGATTTTGTTATTTTTTATGTGGTGTAGTGGTAGTGTTTTGCTATATACCACACTAAAAAGCAAATATAGAAAGAACAATCTCCGCAAAACAAGAAATAGATAATAAAAGAAGCAAAGGTTCAGTGATGATAAAGCACTCACCGAATTAAGGAAGGGCAGTTCAAGGAGCCTGAATCTATCTCTACCTCTATTGACGCCCTGCTCATTATAAAAACATGCTACGCAGCACCTATGTGCATTTATCGGCTCTAGGTTTCAATGCTTGCATATCAAGTTACGAGAGCCCAGCTTTATCTATCATTTCTTTTTCATAGGCTTTTGCACTTTTGCCAAACTCTTGTTTAAAGCAGAGGCTAAAATATGTCACCGAAGCAAAGCCTACACTTTCGGCTATTTGTTGAATCTGATAATCCTTGCCAAGTAAGGTAAGTGCTTTTTGCAAACGGTATTTCCTCAAATATTCAGTGAAGTTGTAATCAAGTAATGCGGACAACTTTCGGTTTAATTGCCGTTCACTCATTGCCAGCAATTCCGCAGCCTGACTTCTATTAAAAGTTTCATCTTGGTAGTTCTGTGCGATGACCTGCGTAAACTTTTCGATAAATTTAGAGTCTTTAGGACGGATTTCCGACAACCTTTGATCAGCGGAAAAGTTCGGGTTGAGCAAATCTTTGGCAAATGTCTTTTTCAATTTGTCACGTATTGATAATAAGCGTTGTAATCGCGTATTTAGTTCTTGATAGTGGAATGGTTTGGAAATGTAGTCATCAACATTTCTTTTCCAGCCCTCTATTCTACTTTGCATATCACCTTTGGCTGTGAGCATTATGATAGGAATATGACTGGTAACCTCGCAATCGCGTAGCATTTCAACTGCAGTGTAACCGTCTATATTAGGCATCATGACATCACATAGGATTAAGTCAGGAACAATGTCCGTAGCTATTTCAATCCCTTCTTTTCCTCCTTGCGCCAAAAAACATGAGAATTCACAATTGAGTAAACTCTTTAGGTAGTTCAGCATTTCTATATTATCGTCAATGATCAAGACTGACTTTCGGCCTTCATTTACAGGGGGGGTTGGCTGTGCTTTTGTTTCATCTGGCTTCTCTATTGGCTTATCGGCATTGTGCGAAATGTAAGGCACACTATAACGCGAGGGCTTGAGAGAGAAACTTATTACCGACTTTAATGGAAATATTAGGATGAAAGAGGCACCTTTATTAGGTTCGCTGTTAATAGTAATAGAGCCTCCATTCACTTGTATGAGTTCTTTTACCAAGGCTAGGCCAATACCCGTTCCTATTTCATAATCAACGTTTTGGTCATCAACTCGTACAAATGGTTCAAAAATCGACGCTTGATGTTGTTGGGAAATACCAATTCCTGTATCCGATATAATTACCTCTATTGCGTGAGGATTTGAGAGAGTTTCAATGGTAATCTTTCCACCACAAGGTGTGTATTTTGTGGCATTCGAAATAAGGTTGATCAAGATTGTATCTAGAGAGTCGCGAACGAGCTCCAGTTGAGCATTAAATGTTGAACTAAACTCTAGTCTTTGAGACTTTTCCTCTACCGTAGACTGAAAAGAAGCAATCATTGTTGTTATAGTTTGGTTGAGGTCATAGTGTTGTTTTTTAGCAATTAAAGGAGAATCTATTTTTGCTAACTCCAATAGTTGCTCAACCATATACAGTAATCTTTGGGCATTTTTCTTGACCAGTGAGGCATTAGATATAACCTCTGGGTTGGTTTGCGAGCCTAGCAATTTGTCAGCAGGACCAAGTATCAATGTTAATGGTGTTCTAAATTCGTGTGATACGTTGGCAAATAACTGTTTTTTGGCATTGAAGAGTGCTTCTATTGTCTGGTTTCGAGCTTCTAGTTCGGCTGTTCTTTGCTGGATCCCAATTTCAAGCTCTCTGGTTTTTATTGTTAACACCTTGGTTCGAGCATAAATTGCGGCGTATATAAGTAAAAATAAAAGTAGCGTATAGAGTGTGTAGGCTTGCCAAGTACGCCAAAAGGGAGGCAAAATTTTAATCATGAGAGGTTTACTTTCACTGACGAGCAGACCTTCTTGGTTCTGTGATTTGACCTGAAAGATATAGTCCCCTTCAGGTAATGTTGTATAGGTAGCAACACCATTATTATCAGTCATGTACACCCAATCATCATCCAGTCCTGTGAGCTTGTATGCAAGTATTAGCGGTGCCTCCATGTAATTTAAATTACTAAATGAAAAAGAGAAAAAGTAATCTTCATGTGACAAGGTCAAGTGTTCGGTGGTGTGAATTGCAGTTTCTAGTGGAGACAGTGGCTCCTTATTTTTCAATCTCACGGTTTGATTCTTGATTTTGAAATCGGTTAAAACAGTAGGTGCTTTTATATGGGCTGTTGATAAAGGCTGTGGAAGAACCTTTACAATGCGGTTAGTTGCAGCAAAAAATAACTCTGAGTTTTGGGTAAAGACCGATGAGGCGCGTAAAAATGTTTCGACATTAAGGCCATCATTGGATGTGAAGACTTTCGCAGTGTGATTGTTTGTCGAAAATCGAATCAGGTTACTTTGAGAACTAAACCATAAGTGCTGTTCAGCATCCTCGGTCATACTTTGAAATTCTCTATTTGCTATATGAGGGGGAAGTTGTACAAAATTAAGAGTACGCTTTTTATGTGTGTACTTGAGCAAACCAACCTCAAAAATACTGAACCATATATCGCCATTACTGTCTTTGAAGTGTGAATTAACTCTCCCAATTTCAGATACGTTGTTATCTGGATCAACTCGCGTATATTGCTTAGTTTGGGGTTGATAGTGAAAGATACCTTTATTTGTAGCCAAGAGTAATGAGCCATCATTTAAAGCACTGAGGCTTATCACATTGATATTCAGTAAGTGAGGCTCAAACTTGTTGGTATTTACATCATATTTCAGTAGCTGTCCGCTCTTATTGGGAATATGCGCAGCGTAAGTGCCAACCCAGAAGCCACCTTGTATGTCTTTCGTTGCCCCAAGTACAACACCGCCCTGTAAACCAGTGTATTGACTCGGTTTAAAGTGAGTAGATGTGCCAGTTCTTGGCTCATATTTTATGAGGTCGTTTCCTCTAAAAAACGACAGCCAAATATTATTTTTTCCATCAATAGTCAAATTTGCGATTTCATCGTGGGCTTTGAAAATGGTCGTTGGAACAGCGGAAAGTTCGGTATTGGTTACTAGCAACTGGTTATTACAACTAAACCAAAGTTTATCGTTGAAGTTGAGTGCTAGTCCTCTGATATAGCATGGTTTATCTTTGGTGTAAGCCAAATGGGTGAAGAAAGCTGCAGAGAACCTTAATTGATAAATCGCATCATTAGAGGCGAACCATAAATTGCCATTTCGATCCTCAAACGTGTCATATACTTGCAGTTGCTCTAAAGATGGCTGTTCAGAAAGTTGTGGTCTAATTGCGGTAGCTGATTTGGACTTTGGGTCTATTTTATATAGGTCTTGTTCCCAGGTCCCGACCCAGATCTCGCCATTTTTATTCACAGCTAAACTACTGATGGACTTTTTCTCAATTCCATCTGCGTTTTTAAAAGATTCAGAGTGTTCGTCAAAATATTGAATGCCATTAAATGTACCAACCCAAACTGTACCGCTCTTATCTTCAACGACGTGGGTTACATTTGTACTGTTAATTTGGTGTGTAGAGTGGCTTTCTCCGCTATAGTGGTTTATGTGACTAAGGCGTGACTCCCACATGTATAAGCCATTTCCAAACGTAGTTATCCACAGCCTAGACTTACTATCCATGAGAATGTGTTTAGTGTTGAGGTTTTTTGGTAGTTTCTCTTCTAACTGAGGGTTAACTACAATTGACTCTGTTATTAAATCTAACTGTGCGATTCCAGCGGATGTCGCAATCCATAGTGTGCTTCCTGAAATGCTCAACTGTGCTAATGAATTAGTTGGCAGTTTAAGCTCCGGGCGGGTTGCGTTTTTGGTATACCTTTTTACTTGGTGTGTCTTTAAATCAAGCTTATACAACCCGTGTTCAAGCGTAGCAACCCACATTGCATCGCCATAAAACTTGATGTCAAATACATCTGGACTTTCTGGCAAAGCATGAGACAAAAACTGTCCACCGTCATACCTAAATAGTCCTGCTGAAGACGTAAACCAGATAAAGCCTGAGTTATCTTGCTCAATGTTTCTCACATTGCCAAAAACCAAATTGTCAGGCGCTGTGTGTTTATGAAATAGAGGCGTTAATACGTGAAACTCGGTGTTTGGTTCTGCAGCGAATATAGCGTTTGCTTGGATGATGCTACATACGAGCAGCAAGATTATATTGATTGTTTTCATAAGCGATAGACTTTATCTGATTTCAGTATGCGCAGAACTTAACGATTAGAGACATTTGAATTGCGTTCGCTACAAGATTGTACGCAAATATATTAAAAACATCACAGTGTCTTAGGTTAGGTTTGGCTTCTATTTGTTTGATATATCTGGTTATTTTTATTTGTCCCGATATTATAACTCATTGTCCTTTTTTTCTTAACAATATTTTGAAAACACATTTAGCCTGTACACAAATCAGTTGTGTGATGCGCTAACGCATCGGCGCGTACAAACGCGAACTGATTAACATTCACTATTGAAATAAATTAGAAAAGTATAAGGTAAAATTAAATGACCAGAACAGCGACTTCCTATAAGAAAAATACACTTGTGTGCAAAAGTGCGTTACTGGGCTTAAGTGCTCAATGTTTATTACTTGCAACAACTGCTAATGCTGGTGATGAACCAGTTAATTGTAAGAATGTACAGGTATCAGAAACTAAAATATACGCCGGTCATGCATCATGTACAGCGTACCATTATTACACCAAATATGATCAAAATAGAAACTCTCAGCGTCACACATATTCTGAAACTTTGAGCCGAAATGTTGATGAGACAACTAAACGTTGGGTTACATTAACGGGAATGGCGACAATTAGTACGAATACATGGTTTTTGAATGACTTCACATATAGAACTGGTATTTCGTGCAGCGCGGAGGTGCCATATTCACATAGTGAGCCTGTGATGGAGCAGCAGTGTGAATATACCCCAAGGGCTGGTGTTAGAGTGATTCGCGATGAGGGTACAACAGAAACTTATGTCAAAGCACATGGTTCTGATCGTGATGGACACATTGTCAAAGCAGAGCTTTGGGTTGATGGTGTTAAGCAAGCTGGAGATTCTCTGAGCTTATATGGTAACTCTGGTGATACATTCCAAGTAACTGGGCGTGTAACTGATAATGATGGCCATACAGATCAAATATCTAAAACTATCACCCTAGTTGTTAGCCCACCAAGAATGTGTGGTAACGAGCCTTGTTAATCCTAAATTGCCAGCAGGCCAAAGGGTTATAAGCCGCAACGGATTGTACGCAGCAATGGATTGTATGTTGGTAAAAGAATTTGATTTACATTGTGATCTAAACAGAAGAAGTATTGAGGTTGGAGTGGCCAAGTAAGCAATATGCGTGGCCACTCATTTTTACTGCTGTCTCTAGTGATGCTTTTGTGTAGTTTCAGCAATGCCTAACCATGTAATTGCGCTAGGCGCAAAGCTCAATTCGATATCTGAGGTGATGGTCATGCTTTGTAGGTCAATCTGAACTACATGTTGTGCAATCGGGTCGCCAACATACACGTAGAGGCCATTTTGCGCGACCGTCATGCTGAACTGCATGCCGTCAGGCATAGCTGTAACATCTTGCTCTGAAATATCTAACTGAGAGTGTAATTCCCAGTGTGTATGACTGTTATGTTCATGGAGGCTAAGGACATTCAAGAAGCCTTGCTCATCCAGTACCAGAAAATGTTCGCCTTGGTGTGAAAAGCTGTAAGCAACAGGGTTGGCCGTTGGTTGCCATTCCAGCGCTTCCATTTCATTGGAATGCGGGTTAACACTGACTAAAATGGCAGGACCGCCACCGTGACTCGAAGCAATACCAATGAAGGCCTCACTTGCTTCATGTCCATATAAAGCGCCAATGCGTAGCTCACCCAGTTCATCAATATTTGCTATTTTATCAGCCTCATACTGATCACCATGCTGGTGGGCTATCAACACGCCATCACTACAACCAAAAGCCACAAAGTCATGGTTTTGCGCTGCGCCGTGTAAGTTCGGGCAGGTAACTTCTAGTAGTTGTTCCAACTCGTACGTACCTTCGTGACGGTGGTATACGCCGACCTGATCGGGCAGAATTTTATTTGCTGACGTGCTTTGTGCATCGTCGCGACGCACTGATGAAAGTAAGTGTTCACCTCGTGGTTCAGCCACGCCATGCATGTTGATATCGTAATTTACCGTTGCTAATTCAGAGGTCTCATTGGTGATATCAATGTCAGTGGCAACCTGTACTGATGCGGGCGTGCCTTGTTCGGTATTACCGTCATAAAAGATGGCCATTTGTCCATCGTGTTTTACAAGGTGAGTTGGCGCACTGCCTGTTAATTCATAAGCACTCATCAGCGGCGTTTGTGCATAATCGTGTTGATGCGCTACATGATCTTCACGCCACAGACCCCCGTCAATAAAACCTACGTAATTTTGATTGCGGCTATTAATTACCGCATAGCGATAGCTTGGGGAAGCTGTGAGTGTATTTGAGCTATGCGTCAGTGCAAAACTTTCCAGTAAATTACCATTGTCTAAATCAAAGATACTCAGATCTGCGCTTTGGCCTGAGAGGATAGCTAATCGGCCCATTGACTCTATGGCGTAATCACTATCGTTGTTACTTTCACTGGGTACTTCAACAGACTCCTTTTTAACTATTGTGGTTTTTACATCGCCACAGCCTGACAATATTGCCGTTACCACCGCCGCACCCAGTAGGTTCACTTGGAAAAGTTTGTGCATTTAACACCTCTTGAAATGTTATATTATATCAATTTGTGAGATGTTATACTGTATCAATTAAAACTTCAATGGATTGTTGTTTTTAGAAAGTTACGGCAACGGTGTATGTCAATAGGCGAAGATTTAGTTGGTTGATTGCTCGTTGTGTAGCTAGGTGAATTTAAATGCGGCTTATTAAAAAGGCATATTAAACTCAGGAATATGAGTTTAATATGCGCGTGTATGATTTTATGAGCAGCTTAGTGTGCTTGATTTAGCTGATCTAGTTTGTCGCCAATGGGTTTCGAGAAATTATAGCCATCGTATTTATCCCAGTTGATGGACCACGTCATCACCCCTCCAAAATTAGGGTACAACTTGCTCGGAACAATACTCGAACAGCTCACACCCTTGATTAAACAGTCTAATGCCGCGGTGATATTACCTATCGGCGCTTGACCGGAATTGGCTGATTGAGGGCCAGAGGGCAAACCAATTGCAACCTGATCATCGCGAAGTGGCATAAACTGAGTGCCATCGGCCAATTCAAAGCCTTCAATGAGCATCTTGGCATGTGCAACCATCATATTGATTGAACCCTCTGGCGCGCTGCCAGGCTCGTAAGGGTTGGGCAAACCCCCATTGTTGTATAGCTGTACATGCAATAGATCTAGCGTATCGCGCAGTTCATTGATAAGGGGAATATAAGCGCCCCAAATACCCGTGTAGGCAATCATGCCACCATGCACATATGGGTGTTCAGGGGCCATGGTCAGTACCATATCGCCACCAATATTTTGCTCAATCTGTTTCAAGGCTCTAGGTAAGCGAGCCTGAATTTGTGAGCCATGTACTAGGTTTGAACCACTTTCCAAGTCTATGTCTAAGCCATCAAAACCCCATTCATTGATGATATCGGTGAGACTGGCAACAAAGTTTGCCTCATCACTGTCGGTATTGAGTGTAATGGTCCCTTCAGCACCGCCAAGGCTTAACACAAATACTTTACCTTGTGCCTGCAGGTTACGCATATCTTGTTTGAATTGCACAGGGTCGATTGGTGGGCAATTTGAATGAATGTCTTTTTCAAACAGATTGAAATGAACAGTACCATTTGAATTTCGATCATTATCGGCAAAGGCAATGTCTATGATATCCCATGCATCCGACATTTGATTTAGCGGTATTGGGCAACCAGCTGGATTAACAAAATTGTGCCAGTAACCAATTAGCTTATGAGTTTTGCCAAGCGGTTTGTCTATGACTTTTACGCTGACACCAGCACTGCTCGCTTCATTGCCCTGATTGTCTTTGGCAATTGCAACAATCGTTTTAGCGCCTAGACTGGCAGGAGTATAAGGTGCAGCATATGGTGCAGTGGTATCTGTAGCGATAACCACCCCATCCACCGAGAAACTCACTTGAGTCACCTCGCCAACTAAAGCCGCGGCACTGGCTTTGAGTTGCACCGAGTTACCCAAAGTTATTTGTGTGCCAGCGGTAGGGGCCGTAATGCTGGCAACCAAGGGTTTATCTGTCACATTGACCACCTGTTCACTTATGCCTTGATGGCCCTCATTGTCGGTCGCAATCGCTTTAAGTGATACCGTGCCCAATGGCTGAGCTTGCCAATTCACGCTATACGGGGCTTGGGTCAGGTTGGCAAGCAATGTATTGTTTGCATAAACATCAACCTGTGCGACTTGCCCATCAGCATCATTGGCAGTCACATTGATTTCATATTGATTGCCCTGCAAGAGCGTACTGTTTGGTGCTGGCGTTACAAAACTAACGTCAGGTTTGATGGCACAGATACCTTGGTCAGTCCACGCTTCCTGCCAGTGCTGCCCCACGCCGGGTTCGTATGCCCACAGTGCTGTTGAGCTGCACCACGGGCCGACATCACAGCGGTATTTGTGGTTGTTATGAGAAACAACATCACCCGCAGCATAGGGTCCTCCCGCTTGATAAGCTGGGATGTTTGCACAGCCACCCGAATCTGGGTCGGTTACTGCTACAGTTACTTGGGCGCTTGCTGTTGCAGCTAAATCATCAGTGGCAACGACTTTAATTTGCTGCTCACCAACGCTTGCTACCCAGTTATACTCGTAAGGTGCGTTGCTATCAGTTGCCAATAAGGTGTTATTTAACCAAAAGCTAACGTCCTTGATTTGTCCATCTTTATCCTGTGCATCCGCACTGATCTTGATGGCTTCACCGGTTTTATATTGGCTGTTGTGGGCAGGGCTCAATAACTCGATGGTAGGTGGCAGGTTGGGCATACCATCTCGCACAAGCAGTGTGGCGATGTTACTCTTTTTGGTGGCACCCTGATCGTCCGTTGCCGTTGCACTTATTTGATACTCCCCCAAAACGCTCTGCCAGTTGACTTGATATGGTTCATCACGGTCTATGCCAATGGACTGGTCGTTAACAAAGAACTCGACTTGTACCACTTGTCCATCGTTGTCGCTTGCCTGTGCGCTAAAAACAGCGCTGTCATTTACTGGCAAAACAGTACCATCAGTAGGGCTGGTTAGAGTAATGTTTGGTGTTTGATTGCCGCCACATTGCCCCAGTGATTTCCAAACTGAGTAGGGGGCAGAATTGTTGACGGGTGATTCACCTCTGGTCCACCACTGTGCTTCAAAAGCACTATTTTGCTGTGTGACCAGATCGCCCTTTACATAGACTTCACTCGTATTCCAAGCTGATAGACCTGTACAGTCATAAGCGAATGCATGCATTGGCAAGGCGGATAGCCCTAGCAATGCTGACAGCATTTTTCTTTTGTTTAGGTTCATGATGTTTCCTTTACAGTTGTATTATTTTTGCTCAACGCAAAGCTCAGCATAAAGCTTAGGTACATGTTAATCAATTGTGATTTGGTTATAAGGAGTGAGGTTTTGAGCATAATGCTTGATATTCTCAGTACAATGCTGAGTAACTTGCTGCTATCTGTTATACTGAGTGTCTTGCCTATAAGGTGATGGTCGTCATCAGCTTTATGCATACACAGTTGGCTGAGTAAACATGCGCATACACGTTTTGTTACTCGGGCTTATGCCACTGTTGTGATCCTATCCTAATTGTTGAAGATAAGCCCCAACACATGAGAGTTTAAATGACATTTTCTGACTTGGGTTTATCTCCCGAAATTGTTCACTGTATTACCGAAAAAGGCTATAGCACACCCACGCCCATTCAGGCTCAAGGTATCCCAGCTGTATTATCTGGAAAAGACGTTATGGCTGCGGCGCAAACGGGGACGGGCAAAACTGCCGCTTTTACCCTCCCGATAATTGAACAGCTATTACATCAGCCGCGCCCTCATGCCAATCAGGCTTTGTCGCTGGTATTGGCGCCCACTCGTGAGCTTGCGCTACAAATTGCTGAGAACGTTGAAGCATATAGTCAGGGCACACGATTACGCAGTGCTGTTGTGTATGGTGGTGTTAAAATAAACCCGCAGATGATGCAATTACGCAAAGGGGTGGATATTTTAATCGCCACGCCTGGGCGTTTGTTGGATTTATATAGCCAAAATGCGGTTAAATTTAATCAACTGCGTACTTTGGTGCTGGACGAAGCGGACCGTATGCTGGATATGGGGTTTATCCACGACATCAAAAAAATTATTAAGTTGCTACCAAAGGAGCGCCAAAACTTACTGTTTTCAGCGACTTTTTCTGAGCCGATTCAAGCATTGGCAAAAGGGTTGATCATCGATCCGGTAGAGATTTCAGTTACACCCAAAAATGCCGCCTCAAAGACGGTGACGCAGTTTGCTTATGGCATCGATAAAGCGCAAAAAACTAAACTACTTAGCCATTTGATCCGCAGCAAAAAGTGGCAGCAAGTACTGGTTTTTTGTCGTACTAAACATGGTGCAAATCGTTTGGTGACTCAGTTAGAGCGAGACAAAATAAGCGGTGCAGCAATTCATGGTAATAAATCACAGGCCGCGCGTGTCAAGGCACTTAATGGCTTCAAAACGGGTGAGATCTCGGTGCTTGTGGCAACAGATATAGTGGCGCGTGGATTAGACATCGCTGAGCTTCCGTATGTTGTGAACTATGACTTACCAAATATTTACGAAGATTATGTACACCGTATTGGCCGTACAGGGAGAGCGGGCAGTGATGGCCTCGCGGTGTCGTTTGTGACATTAGATGATGCACCAGATCTATATGGAATCGAGCGTTTTATTGGTGCGTTGATCCCACGTGCACAAGAGCCTGGTTTTGAACCGACGCACCCAGTACCAGAAAAGGCACTGGATACACGCCCGGTTAAGGCTAAAAAGCCCAAAAAGCCTAAGAAACCAAAGCCTCATCAAGACCACCAAGCGGTGGATGCTAACAAGCGTCAACAAAATCCAGCTGCGAAAAAGGGTAAACCAGCGGGCTCTGGAAATGCCAAGGCGCAACAGGTTCGCTCAGCAATTGACAACCCAACCAATGCAAAGCCTAAGCGCCGTCGCTTTAAGCCTAAACCAAACAAGGTATAAACGCATATTGAGTTATTTGTCAGATTGACGCATGCTTAAGTGATTGACCAAACCGTCATTTGATGACGGTTTTTTTATATCCACTTTGGCAAGGTGTAAGGGAATCACATGGAAGATTATGCACTGGCTTGTATTGGTGTGGCGATTTTTATTTATTCAATCAGTGTACGTCAGCTAAATCGAGCTGAGCTAACGGGGCCGATTTGGTTTGTATCTTTAGGGTGTGTTCTTGGTTGGTGGTTTACCGATGCTTGGCATTTCCAGATTCAAGACAGTGCTTTAGTGCTGCCTATCATAGAAATCACCTTGGCTATTGTGCTGTTCAGCGATGCGGCAAAAACACGGCTAAGGGTACTTTTTCATTCCTACCAACTTCCCGTGTTAATGCTGTTAGTGGCGCTGCCACTGACTATGGCATTTGGCACTTTACTGGCACATTGGTTACTGGGGCTATCATGGCTACATGCGGCTTTGCTTGCCGTGATCATCAGTCCAACCGATGCAGCTTTATGCAAAGGGTTTATTACCAAAAAGAATGTGCCGGCCAAGTTAAGAGAAGCCATCAATATTGAAAGTGGCTTAAATGATGGTTTATGTATTCCTGTTTTTGTATTTTTGTTAGCGGTAATGGTGGGGCAGACGCAAGCAAGCTGGTTTGAGCTACTGGGCTTGTTCGCTAAAGAGGTGGGGATTGCGCTGTTGCTGTCGGGTGTGCTGACGTGGTTGGCGATTACCGCCATTGTCGCTGCCCATAAAAGGCATTTGTTTGCGCTTAACTCTAGCCCATTTGTATTTGTTGGTATTGCGATGGCTATATTTTCATGTACTCAATTACTTCATGGCAGTGGTTTTATTGCAGTGTTCGTCAGTGGCCTGTTATTTGATAGGTTCTATCAACATAGTTTTAAGGAGCAACTCATTGAAGACAGTGAACATATTGCTGACTTTGCCACGTTGTTGATATGGGTTTTGTTTGGCGTGATTGTTAGCCAAACCGTGCTATTAAATGAGCAGCCATCCGCGTGGTTGTATGCTTTGTTGGCGGTCAGCGTAACTCGTATCGTTCCTGTATTTATAAGTTTATTACCAACGAAAATAGATATTCAAGCGAAGTTGACGCTGGCGTGGTTTGGGCCAAAAGGACTGGCGTCAGTGGTCCTGACACTGATGCTACTACAAGCAAATATTGAGGGTACTGAGCTTATTGCACAGGTTGCGGCCTACACGATTTTGCTCAGTGTGTTTTTACATGGGCTCAGCACGCGACCTATTGCATTGCGTTTTCTTCAAAAGAAAAGAGATTAGGGATAAACGGTACTTTATTTTGTTTTGCTAAATAAAGTGCGCAGCCAAGTGAAAATAACTCACTGAAATATATTACTAATATTTCCAGCTATTATATTCCAACTTTAGAGTTTGCACTCAAATTGTCATTTTTTTGAAATTAAAAAGTCATTAATGTTCCTTAAGCTATGCCGCAATTTAATCAGTTGCGATTTTGGCAACTGAGCGCTCACGTTACAGGAAAAACATAATGAACAAAAAATTGCTTGCAGTAGCCGTTTCGGCTGTTTTACTCACCGCGTGTAATGACGACGACACCAAAACAGTTGAAGTTATTAAGGAAGTTGAAGTCATTAAAGAAGTACCCGTTACCCCGGTCACTTCTGTGAAAAACGTCATCCTGATGATTGGTGATGGCATGGGGGCTCAACAAGTTGGATTGTTAGAAGAGTATGCGCGTCGCGCACCTAACTCAACTTATAACACGCGTAGCAATCAAACGGCTTTATCAAAGCTTGCCAACAATGGACACTTAGGCCTATCACTGAACGCCCCTCATGGCGAAAATGGCAGTTTGGTAACCGATTCTGCATGTTCTGCAACACAACTGGCGACTGGTAAAGCTGCGGGTTCAGAAATGATCGGTTTGGATGATCAGGGCTACATCGTTGAAACCATTTTAGAAAAAGCGAAAAAAGCGGGTAAGGCTACGGGCTTGGTATCAGATACACGTTTGACCCATGCTACTCCAGCTGCGTTTGCCGCTCACCAGCCACATCGTTCTTATGAAGCCGAAATTGCCGTACAGATGGTAGAAAGTGGCATGGTAGATGTGATGCTTTCCGGTGGTGCTCGTGTATTCGTCCCTTCAGATATCAGCACGGATGAAGCCGATAGAAAAGTGATGGCCGATTTGGGCGCACCTGAAAGTGTCTATAAAAAGTCAAAACGTAGTGACGAGCGCAATATCGCTTTAGAAGCTAAAGAGCAGCACGGTTACACCTTAGCATTTGATAAAACGCAACTAGCCAATAGTGATGCCAGCAAGTTGCTGGGCTTATTTGCTAACTCTGGTATGGCTGATGGTATCGCATATAAAGCCTGTAAAGCAGATAACAGCTGTACACAGCCTTCGTTGAAAGAGATGACAGTCAAAGCGCTGGATATCTTGTCAAAAGATGAAGATGGCTTTTTCTTGATGATTGAAGGCGGTCAGATTGACTGGGCGGGTCACGCAAATGATGCCGGTTGGATGCTCAATGAACTATTAAAGTTTGATGAAGCCGTTGAAGCAGTATATGAGTGGGTGAAAGACCGCAATGACACACTTGTGCTTGTTACAGCAGACCACGAAACAGGTAGTTTTGGCTTTAGTTACTCAAGTCACAACAAACCAGATGCTGTGGCATTACCCGGTGATGGCATGAGAGGTAAGGATTATAAGCCTAAGTTTAACTTCGGTGGTTTAGAGATATTAGATACTCTCTATTCGCAGACTGGTACTTTCTACGATGTGATAGGCGAAGTAAATGGTAGCTATGATTACTCGAATGCCACAGATCAACAATGGAAAGACGCAATTGAGAAGTACACGCCTTACACCGTAACTTATGAGCAAGCTGCAAAAGTGAACGCGGCTGAAGATTTTAATAGCGATGGTTACCCGCTACCGAAATTTGAAGACTTCTCAGATTTCTATGTGTATGACACCGAAGACTTTACGGCTAAAGTTGGGCGCGTACTTGCGGCTCAACAAAGCGTAGTTTGGGGTACTGGTACTCACACATCTGCACCAGTACCTGTTTATGCATTTGGCCCAGAAGGCGTTACTAAACAGTTTTCTACCATGCAACACCATGTTGATATTGGCCAGAAAATGATGGTAGCACTTGGCCTTAGTCAAGAGTAATTAATCTCAGTAGAGGTGAATTAAACAGCAAGTTCCCTTGGATCTTGGCCACCGTTGGGTGGCCTTTTCATTTTTAATCATTGGATAGTAAAGCGAGGAGGCTTTCTTCTGGCATCGGTTTAGCGTAGTAATAGCCCTGCCCAAAATCACATCCTGCCTGCTGTAAGAGCTGATGCTGAGCTTGTGTTTCAATGCCTTCAGCGATGACTTGCAAGCCTAACTGGTGCGCCATCATGATCATGGCCTCGCACAGGGCTAAATCATCTTTGTTGTCAGCAATACCATCCACAAAGCGTTTATCAATCTTGATGTAATCCGTATCCATTTGCTTGAGATAAGCCAATGACGAGTAGCCAGTGCCGAAGTCATCTAACGCCAGCGAGAATCCTTGTGCGGTGAGGTTATTGAGCCTTTTCTGTGTTCTTGGCTGAGCATTCATCATTAGCCCTTCTGTGATCTCAATCACAATGTCATGAGGTGCTAAATTATGCTGTTCTAGATGTATATGCCATTGGTTTAAATAGCAATGCTTCGATGTGAACTGTACCGGAGAGACATTGATACTGAGTTGTAAGTTTTCGCCGCTCTTTCTCACTTTGCCTAAAGTCTGGCAAGCTGAGGCAAAAATGAACTCGCCAATTTTATGAATCAATTGTGTCTCTTCGGCTAATGGAATAAATACATCGGGGCTGACTAACCCTTTCTGTGGGTGCTGCCAGCGGATCAGTGCTTCAGCCTTTTCTATATTCAGGGTATTAAGGTTAACAATGGGCTGATAATAAAGACAAAACTGTTGATGTTGCTGCGCAATACGTAAGTCTTTGAGTAGTTTCATGCGGTTTTCAGCTTGCTCACGCATGTCATTGCTAAAGAATGTATAGCCACTGCGACCCTGCTGTTTGGCTTGATACATGGCTTGGTCGGCCGCTTTGAGTAAGTGTTCACTGGTGTTGCCATCTTTTGGCGCACGGGCAATTCCGATACTGGCACTAATATGACAGGATTCATTACCAATATTGATGTTTGGTTGTAGCTGTTGCAACACTTTATCGGCAAGTTCAGCAAGTGCCTCATCATCCAAATAACGGGTGACCAACACAAATTCATCACCGCCAATGCGTGAGATCAGACTGCACAAAGGGCTGAGTTGGGTCAGTCGGTTAGCGACTTCCATCAACAGCTGGTCTCCGTAAAAGTGTCCTAGCGTATCGTTAATATCTTTGAAGTGGTCCAAATCAAGCAACAAAATGGCCAGTGCCTGTTTGCTTTGCCCAAGCCTGCTTTTAAGGTGGCGCTTCAGCTGGGTTCGATTAGCAAGCTCAGTGAGCTGGTCATAGTGTGCTTGTCGCCAGATCAATTCATCCTGTTTTTTCTTTTCAGTTATGTCGGTAAAAATTGCAACGCGGCGATAGGGCTCATTGTTGGCGTTGTAGACGCTATTAATCGTCAGCCACTCGGTGTATAGCTCGCCATTTTTACGGCGATTGACTATCTCACCTTGCCAGTTGCCATCTTTGTCTAGTTGCTGCCACATCTGCTCGTAAAAAGCTTGCTCATGTTTGCCAGAGGCTAAAATGGCCGTGGTTTTACCGATCACTTCCGAACGTTTAAATCCTGTTACTTGGCTAAAGGCCGGGTTGGTATCAAGAATGTGCCCATTAGCATCGGTGATCACCATACCTTCACTACTGTTGTTGTAAACTAACGCCGCGAGGTTGATGGCTTCTTCTTGTTTTTTACGCTGACTGATATCACGGATCACTACGATTGCTTGTTGGTAATGCGTAATCGGGCTAAGACGACACTCGTACACATGTCTGTTTTGGTTGTCATGCAATGAAAACTCAAGTTGACAATGGCTATGTTCATTTAGCTTAGATAGCTCACTCATCAAACGTTTGTAGATATGTTCAGGAAACATGTCCTCTAATTGCTGTGCTTGCTTGGCGAATGTGCCATGGCGCATTAATACTTTGCCTTGTTTACTGAGCCGCAGGTAACTGTCGGGCATAGATTCGAGCAGCGCACTAAGTTCTGCATGCTTATGTGACAGCGCAGATTCAATATTCAGGCGAATATTGGCCATTTGCTCAAACCTCATAGCAATGGCATTAAATTCAGGGGTTTGTGATTTTTGTGACCAACGCACTGGTAAACCTTGAGAAAGCTCTTCAATCGCGTCAACGAGATTTTGCAACGGTCGTAAAATAACGCGTTGCAGATTCCAGTGGGCTTGCCACATTAATACTGCGATAGCGAGGAAAAATAGCAGTAAAATGATTGCCACTTCTTTATTGGCCTGAGCTATGGCCTGCTCAAACGGTAGAGAAACATGGACTGTCAATGGATTAGGAGTACTATCTTTAGTAAGTGGCAGGGTGAAGTAAATACGTCTATGCCCGTTATCGTCATCTAATATTTGTGCTTGGTTTGGATTGATCTGCGGCCAGTAGTCATCACTGTGGGTGCCTAGTAATGCTTGGTTAAAGGGAGAGTGTGCAATGATATTGTGATTTGCATCACTGAGCATAACCTGACTGTTTTGTGGCAGCGGCAGCTTGGCCAGTGCTTGGCTCCATTTATCCAGCGGTTTTACCGCAACCAATACGCTTTTCAGTACCCCTGCGTCATTAAAGATTGGCATGGCAAAATTGACGGTAGCGCGATGCACAGAGCGGTCCTGTTGATAGTGGCCTATCGCAAATTGATTAGTCGAGAGTACTGTTTGAAAATAATCTCTATCATTGATGTTGATTGAACGTGTGCCTGTTTGTAGTGAGCACATTACCTGCCCATTCAATGCAACAATGCCAATATTGGCAATATCATTTGATAGGATCTGTGCATGATCCAGCAATGGAGGGCATTGGCCCTGTGTGAAATCACGAACGGTCACTTGCTGGGAGAGCTTAAGTAATAACGCCTTGGTGTTATTAATTTCTGTGCTCTGTACTGCAACAATATGCTGAGCAAGCAGCAGTGCGTGGTGCTCACTTTGTTCTAGTATTTCGGAACGTTCATCGAGTAACTGAGCCAGTATCACCAATAAACCCGGGATACAAATAAGAAATAGCAGACGATAAAAACGTTTTGGTATTGATAAATTAGAAATAATCACACCCAGAGCGATGATTAAACAACAACGCATAATACTAAACTGTGAGCTTTATCGCCAAGTAGTTGGGAGTTTTTTATTAATTATTAGCTGGTGAGATTGAGCGTTAGGACGTATTTTTGCTCAGTTTTGGAAGAATTTTTTATTTTTCCTGCTGCTAAATTCCTGTAATTTTTCTGTTATGAAGTCGTAGTTTTTCATTGTTCCCACTTTTTTCCACCGAATTCATAGACTTTCGCGAAACCCGCATTTTTTCTGGTCTCAAAAGCCATATACCGCCCTATATTTGCTTGACATAAAGTGCTGTCAAGCCCTAGACTGTAGTATTGTGGTAAAAAGTGGTTTTTAGTGGATCAAATTGGATCTTGAGTACTAGGCAGGTTGGGGTTGGTTTTTTAATGTTCAAAGGTGCAAGCTCACTGAGCTTAGATGACAAAGGGCGTTTTGCGGTACCAACGAAGTATCGTCAACAACTGCTGTCAGAAGAACAGGGCGCACTGATCTGCACTATTGCTATTAACGAACCATGTTTATGGTTGTACCCCATGAGCGAATGGTATGAAATCGAAGCTCGCTTACAAAAACTATCCAATATGAATCCCAGAGCAAGGCGCTTACAGCGTATGTTGCTGGGCCACGCTACTGAATATCAATTAGATAAGAATGGCCGCATTTTGCTAGCACCTTCATTACGAACTCATGCAGGGTTAAGTAAGAAGATCATGTTGGTAGGGCTGTTGAATAAGTTTGAGATCTGGGACGAAGATCGTTGGCATCAACAGATGCAACTTGACACTGAGCTTGAGCGAGGTGGTGAATTTGAGTCTTCCCCAGAACTTGATAATTTCTCGCTGTAACAGAAAGTAAGGCAAAATTTGAGCATGACGGCGCAATTTCAACATGTGTCGGTATTGATGGCAGAGACGCTAGAGGCGCTTGCAATCAATCCACAAGGCATATACATCGATGGCACATTTGGTCGAGGTGGTCATTCAGGGCAAATTTTGTCACGTTTGGGTGAGCAAGGTCGCTTACAAGCCATCGATCAAGATCCGCAAGCCATAGAAGCTGCGAAAAAGTTTGCTGATGATAGCCGCTTTTCAATAGCACACTCGCGCTTTTCAAATATCAAAGAGGTTGCTGAGCAAGCGGGTTTATTGGGGAAAGTTGACGGTATTTTACTTGATATAGGAGTGTCTTCACCGCAGCTAGATGATGCACAACGTGGCTTTAGTTTTATGCATGATGGCCCGCTGGATATGCGTATGGATCCAAGTTCAGGGCGCAGTGCGGCACAGTGGCTTGCTGAGGCGGATCTGGAAGACATTACATTTGTGATTAAAAAGTACGGTGAAGAAAAATTTGGTCGCCGTATTGCACATAAAATCGTGGAAACGCGCGTTCACACTCCTATTACAACGACTAAGCAGCTTGCTGAATTAGTTGATGACGCTGTGCCAGTGAAGGACAAGCATAAGCACCCTGCAACGCGTACTTTTCAAGCTATCCGTATTTATATCAACAGCGAATTGGAAGAAATTCAAACCGCATTACAGGCGTCTTTAGAGGTGTTGAAGCCAGGAGGACGTTTGGTGGTGATCTCGTTTCATTCACTGGAAGACAGAATTGTGAAACAGTTCATCAAGAAGCAGAGTAAGGGAGAAGCGATGCCCAGAGGTCTGCCTTTAACTGATGCACAACTTAAACAAAATCTGACGTTAAAGGCAGTGGGCAAAGCCATTAAACCAAGCGCAAAAGAGGTCGCGGAAAACCCAAGGGCAAGAAGCTCAGTGTTAAGAGTGGCGGAAAAGCTTTAATGAACAAACATATAGACAGACAGCCAAAGCTATTCGTTGAGATCATTCAGGGGTTACTTGCAAACAAGTTGACCCTGTTTTTGCTGCTATCTATTTTGGTTACTGCTTTGGCGGTTGTTCAGGTAACGCACCTGACAAGGACACAGTTGATCAGTCAGGATGAATTACTACAACAACGGGATGAATTAGATTTAGAGTGGCGTTATCTAGTTGTTGAAGAGGAATTTTACTCTCAGCACGCGCGCATTGAGGAGATAGCCAAAACACAACTCAATATGAAGCGTCCAACCAGCAAAGATGAGCAAGTGGTGGTGTTACAGTGAACAATAGAGGAAAAATAGTCACGAGCCTAATCACCTGGCGTTTTGCTCTGGTGTGTTGTTTATTAGTTTTGGTATTTATTACACTTGTGGCACGTGCCGCCTATTTGCAGGTGATAGAGCCAGATAAAGCGCGTGAAGAGAATGCCAAACGTACGGTAAGGGTAGAAAAGCTCAAAGTACAACGGGGCATGATCTTTGACCGCAACGGCAAGGAGCTTGCCGTGAGCGTGCCTGTGGTTAGTGTCTATGCGGACCCATTAGCGTTGGATAAATCAATCGCCAAAAAAGTGTTAAAAACGGCACGTAAAAATGGTGAAGACCACAAAGCGCTGGCTGATAACGAACAGGAAATGGCGCGCCGTAAACAACAATGGTACGAAAACGAATTACGTTGGCGCGAATTGGCGGATGTACTACAAATCAAAAACTCGGATGTAGATACACGCTTGCGCAACGATCCCAGCAGGCGCTTTGTGTATTTAAAGCGTCAAGTCACTCCGGCGGTTGCTAATTATATTCGTCAACTTGGGCTGCCAGGTATTCATTTACTTGATGAGTCAAAACGTTTCTATCCAAGTGGTGAGGTAACCGCTCACATACTTGGTTTTACTGACATTGATGGTAAAGGCATTGAGGGCGTTGAACGTTTATTTGAAACTGCACTCACTGGCGCTGAAGGTAAGCGCACCATTCGTAAGGATGCACAAGGTCGAGAAGTACAGGTGCTCTCCGAAGAGCAGCGCGTGGAACCTGAAAACATCGAGCTGAGTATTGATTTACGTATTCAAGCCATTGCTTATCGTGCGCTCAAAAGTGCGGTGCTCAGTTATAAAGCGACCTCAGGCTCAGCGATGGTCGTTGATGTTAAAACTGGGGAAGTGCTGGCAATGGTTAACAGCCCAAGTTTTAACCCCAATGATATGAGTGATGCTGCACCTTATAAACGTAGAAATCGAGCCATCACCGATTTATTTGAACCTGGCTCAACACTCAAACCACTGGCTGTACTGGCGGGTCTTGATTATGGCGCAATTGAAGCTCAAGACACGGTTGATACCTATCCTGGATGGATGCGCTTAGGGGGCAGTTTAGTACAAGATACGCGTAACAATGGCGAGATGACGTTGCGTGAGATATTGAAGATATCCAGTAACATGGGAGTGGCAAAAATCAGTCAAATGCTGCCCAAAGATTATATGGTTGGCTTATATCAAAAAGTGGGTTTTGGTGAAGATACTGGCACTATGATGGTGGGAGAAAGTAGCGGATTGTTTTACCCCAACAGACGCTGGTCAGATTTTGAAATAGCAACATTAGCCTATGGTTACGCGGTATCCGCAAGCACCGCACAGATAGCACGTCTTTATTCACTATTTGGGTCTGGTGGTGTGCTAAGACCGCTGACAATTTTAAAGCAAACAAGCCCACCAGAGGGAGAGCGTGTTTTTGCTGAGGAAGATGTTCGTGCTGTGGTTGAGATGATGGAGTCCGTATTTGAGCGAGGTGGCACCGCTGAGAGTGTTAAAGTAGATGGCTATCGTGCCGCTGGTAAAACAGGTACTTCAAAAAAAGCAATTGCAGGCGGCTATGGTGATGAATATGTGGGGTACTTTGCAGGTATTGCACCGGTGAGCGACCCTCGTTTAGCGGTTGTAGTGATGGTGAATGAACCCGGCGGCGATGTGTATTATGGTGGTCATACATCTGGCCCTGCTTTTGCAGAAATTATGTCTAATGCATTGCGTATTTTAAATGTAGCGCCAGACAAAGAGCGTGTAGCCTATATTTCGGAGCTTGGTAATGAGTCGTGATATTAGCCAAGTGTTGAAATGCTTTAACGTACAGTGCTGTGGTATCGTAGTGGCGCATTTACGCTTAGATAGCCGCCAAGTAAATGAAGGCGATGCATTTGTTGCATTGCGCGGCCATCAACAAAATGGCGAAGATTATATTTTATCCGCACTTGAGCGCGGTGCTGTTTGTGTGTTGATCGATGAAAGCAGTGAAGTTGAAGTGGATGTGGATGAAACATTACTAGTTCGCGTACCGAACTTGAACGCTCACATTGCCAAGATAGCCGCACAGTTTTATCAGTATCCCAGCACGCGAATGTGCACAGTTGGCGTAACGGGCACTAATGGTAAATCCACAACCACCACTATGATTGCCAATTTGGCGAAACAATGTGAACACCCATCCGCAATTATCGGGACTCTGGGTTATGGCCAACCTGAAAGCTTGACGCCGCTTGCAAATACCACCCCCTCCAACATAGACTTGCAACGCATCCTAGCCCAACTCGCACAGGACAATAAGTTAGTGGCAATGGAGGTATCTTCTCATGGTTTAGTACAAGGTCGATTAAACGAAACGACCTTTGATGTTGCGGTATTTACTAATCTTTCTCGTGATCATCTGGACTATCACACAGATATGGCAAGTTACGCCGAGGCCAAATTATCTTTATTCCAGCATCATCAACCAAAGTTCAGTGTACTCAATGCTGATGACGAATATGCACAGCAGTGGCTAAATAAGTATTCATTCAACAACCTAGTGGTATACGGCAAAAAGCCGCAGAGCCACGCTTTTAAAAACTTTGTATGGTTCGATGATGTGAAGTGTGATGCGCTGGGTTTTGAGGCCACAATCAGCAGCAGCTGGGGTAAAGGTAAGCTACGTGCGCCACTGTATGGTTTATTCAATATTTATAATTTAACTGCGGCTGTTGCAACGTTACTGACAC
Source organism: Pseudoalteromonas sp. MMG022 (assembly GCF_021654245.1). Classification (NCBI taxonomy): domain Bacteria; kingdom Pseudomonadati; phylum Pseudomonadota; class Gammaproteobacteria; order Alteromonadales; family Pseudoalteromonadaceae; genus Pseudoalteromonas; species Pseudoalteromonas sp. MMG022. The sequence continues at coordinate 173,748 of NZ_JAKFZQ010000004.1, forward strand.
AAGGCTTTGCATTAGATAAGTTACTTGCCGCTGCAGAAACGCTGCAACCTGTTGCAGGTCGTATGCAAGCGTTTCGCGTTGCTAATAAGCCAACTTGCATTGTAGATTATGCGCATACACCCGAAGCATTAGAGTTAGCGTTACAAGCTTTACAGCAGCATGTGCCGGGCAACGTGATGTGCGTGTTTGGCTGCGGCGGTGACCGAGATAAAGGCAAACGACCACTAATGGCTCAGGCGGTGGAGCGCAACGCCGACCAACTGGTGATAACCAGTGACAATCCTCGCAGCGAAGACCCTAAGCAAATTATCGATGATGTTAAGGCTGGACTCAGCAATCCACAGTATGCTGTGTGCAAAATTGATAGGGCAGAGGCCATCCGCTATGCCATTGAACACACACCAAAAGATGGTGTGGTGTTGGTTGCGGGTAAAGGGCACGAAGATTATCAAATAATTGGAGACCAACGTCTGCCATTTTGTGACAGACGTTATGTGGAAGCAGTTTTACGGGAGAAAAGTGCATGATCAAAGTAGATTTGGCTTGGCTTGCAGCGGTACTTGATACTCCCTTAAATGGGAAAAATTTGGCAATTGCCAATATCAACACAGATACCCGAACCATCAATAATAATGAAGTTTTTCTTGCGCTTAGAGGGCCGAATTTTGATGGCCACCAGTTTGTTGAGGAAGCGAAAAAAAGCGGTGCAATAGCCGCGATAGTTGATACACCAGTTGCTTGTGATATCACACAATTAGTTGTACCAGACACTCGCTTGGCACTTGGAAAGATTGGCAAAGCGGTCATTGATAAAGTAGCCCCAAAAACCATAGCGATAACGGGTAGTGTTGGCAAAACAACCGTCAAAGAGATGTGTGCGGCCATTTTAGCGCGCAAAGGTAAGGTACTGGCAACAAAAGGCAACTTCAACAATGATATTGGCGTACCACTGACGTTACTGCGTTTGTGTGAAGACGATGAGTTTGCAGTCATTGAGCTGGGCGCGAATCACATTGGCGAAATTGCTTATACAACGTCACTGACCAGTCCGGATGTTGCTGTTGTGTGCAATGTCGCACCTGCGCATATTGAAGGATTTGGCTCTATTGAGGGGGTCGGAAAGGCCAAAGGTGAGATTTTTTCTGGATTAAAAAGTGGCGGTGTTGCTGTTTTAAATTGCGACTGTGAATTTGTTGATATGTGGCAAGAGGGTTTACATGACGTAACCACTAAGCGCTTCTCCCGCAGCCAAAACTTAGATATTTGGGCCGAAGAGGTTCGCTTGAACGACACCGCTCATGCTAGCTTTCTACTATATACACATTCTGAAAAAGTCCCTGTACAGCTTGCCTTGCCGGGTGAGCATAATGTCACTAATGCCATCATTGCCGCTGCTCTAACGACCGAGCTGGGGGCGACATTAGATGATGTTGCAGCTGCGCTTGAGGGGATGTCCCCAGTTAAAGGGCGGGTGAATCTAATTAAAGCGTCTACCAAGCTTAACGTGATAGATGATACCTATAACGCTAACGTGCGTTCGGTAAAAGCAGCCATCGATCTACTCATGCAGATGCCTGGATACCGTATTTTAGCACTCGGTGATATGGGAGAGCTTGGTGAGCAGGCGCGTGAATATCATCAAGAAGTTGGTGAGTATGCTCAACAGCAAGGTATAGATGCGTTGTATTCACTGGGCGTACTAAGTCGCCACAGCAGTGACGTGTTTGACCAACCAGAAAGACACTTTTCAACGAGAGAGCATTTATTAGAGGCACTACAGCAAAAATTAAACACACAGGATGGGATATGCACTGTGTTAGTCAAAGGCTCACGAAGCTCACGTATGGAATTATTAGTCAAAGAATTAGTAGGCAGTGACCATAACTCAGGCACTGATGGGGCCTCAGCATGTTAGTTTGGTTAGCGGAATATTTAACTCAGTATTACAGTGGCTTTAATGTCTTTTCATATTTGACCCTAAGGGCGATTCTGGGAATTTTGACGGCGCTGTTCATTTCTTTATATTTTGGCCCCAAATTGATTGTGGCTTTGCAGAAAATGCAAATTGGTCAGACTGTACGCGATGATGGTCCACAATCACACTTATCGAAATCAGGCACTCCTACGATGGGAGGGCTACTGATATTGGCTGCGATTTTTACCAGCACGCTATTGTGGGGCGATCTAGATAATAAGTACGTTTGGGTAACGCTGTTTGTGGTTGGAAGTTTGGGGATTGTGGGTTTTGTCGATGATTACCGCAAAGTGATCCGAAAAGACAGCAAAGGCCTAATAGCCAGATGGAAATACTTCTGGCAGTCGGTGATTGCGATTTCAGTGGCAAGTTATATGTATTTTTCTTCCAATTCAGCGGCAGAAACGACCCTAGTCGTTCCGTTTCTCAAGGAGGTTATGCCGCAACTCGGGCTGTTTTACTTAGTGATGTGTTACTTCGTGATTGTTGGCACTTCAAACGCAGTAAATCTGACGGATGGTTTAGATGGGTTGGCAATCGTACCCACTATTTTGGTTGCGTCAGCGTTGGCGATCATCGCTTATTTAACAGGTAATGTGAATTTCTCAAATTATCTACACATTCCTCATATACCCTTAGCCAGTGAATTAGTCGTGGTCTGTACCGCTATTGTGGGTGCTGGGTTAGGTTTTTTATGGTTTAACACCTATCCGGCACAAGTGTTTATGGGCGACGTAGGCTCACTGGCGCTAGGTGGCGCATTGGGCATTATTGCTATTTTGGTTCGCCAAGAGCTAGTACTGATGATTATGGGTGGTGTGTTTGTGATGGAAGCCTTGTCGGTGATCCTACAAGTGGGTTCATACAAACTACGTGGACAACGAATATTCCGCATGGCACCGATACACCATCACTATGAATTAAAAGGATGGCCAGAGCCCCGTGTTATCGTGCGCTTCTGGATTATTTCTATCGTTCTGGTACTTGCCGGACTTGCAACATTGAAGATTAGGTAATGCAGTATTTAAACGCCATCAGAAATAAAAACATTACTGTGCTTGGGCTGGGGGTAACTGGCTTAGGTATAGTGCGTTTTCTGCTGTCACATAATATTGTGCCACGCATTGTGGATAGCCGTCCTGTGCCGCCTGGCGCACAGTGGCTTGCTGACAATGAGCCTGATTGTGAAGCGGTATTTGGTCCTCTGGCTGAAGCGGGTTTATCGAGCGCAGACATGATTATTATCAGTCCGGGGATCGCGCTGTATGAGGCCGCTGTTGCACAAGCCATTGCCGATGGCGTTGAAGTGATTGGTGATATTGAGTTGTTTGCACGCCTAAATGACAAGCCGGTGGTTGCGGTGACAGGCTCAAATGGCAAATCTACCGTTGTGACGCTGGCGTCTCAAGTATTGAATAAAGCAGGGATAAAAGTTGGACTCGGTGGCAACATTGGCACCGCTGCGTTGGATCTTTTAGACCAAGATGTTGATGTATTTGTACTAGAGTTGTCTAGTTTTCAACTTGAGACCACTCACAGCTTAAAATGCGCCAGTGCAATGATTTTGAACATTACCGAAGATCATATGGATCGCTATCCAAACTTTTCGGCATATTGTGAAGCTAAACAACGTATTTATCAGCATACAGAGCATTTGGTGTTCAACGCTAACGATGAGAACACATTTAGTAACTGTCAGCTAGGTGTCAGCGTGGCATTGGATAATGCCGATTACCAGCTTGTGACACATGATGGTGAGCGTTATTTTGCTGCTCATGGTAAAGCGCTGCTACCTGTTTCGTGCATGAAGTTGCAAGGCAACCACAACCAGTTTAATGCGTTGGCTGTCATGGCCTTACTTGCGCCATTTTCGTTGCCACTCGCTGCATTTGAACAGGCCTTTAGTGAATTTAAGGGGCTTGACCACCGCTGCCAGCTTGTGGCGGATTACAAGGGGATCAAATATTTCAATGATTCTAAAGCGACAAATGTAGGAGCAACGGTTGCTGCGTTGGAGAGCTTAGCGACCAAAGAGGGTAAGATCATCTTGATTGTCGGTGGCGACGCAAAAGACGCCGATCTTACGCCACTAGCTGGCCCTATGGGCAAATATTGCAAAGCGATATATGGTTTTGGCAAAGATGGCTCGTTGTTTTTATCTATGCATCGCAACAGCCACTTGGTCGCGACATTAGAAGATGCGGTTAAACAAGCGCAAGCCATCGCCAGCAATGGTGACTGTATTTTACTCGCACCCGCGTGTGCCAGTATCGACATGTACCCAAATTACATGGCACGAGGCGAAGAGTTTTGCCGCTTAGTCGATGAGGTGACCAGATGCTAGCACTGTCACAACTGAACCTAAACTTTCAATTTAAGCAGTCCAATGCGCTATACGACATCCCACTGTTATATGCCATGTTGTGTTTATTGGGCGTTGGATTTGTGATGGTGACGAGTGCTTCAATGCCGGTGGCTGAAAGGTTATTTAATAATCCTTACCATATCACCATCCGCCATGCGGCGTTTTTGTGTATGGGGTTTGTGTTGTTCTGGATTAGCACCAGCGCGCCTATGACGTGGTGGAAACGGTGCAATCCCTATTTGCTGCTTTTTGGTCTGGGGTTACTGGTGCTGGTGCTGTTGATAGGCCGCGAGGTAAATGGGTCGAAGCGTTGGATCCCGGTCGGGCCTGTGGGAATTCAAGCCGCTGAGTTAGCTAAATTGTTTTTCTTCAGTTATATCGCGGGCTATCTAGTGCGTAAACGAGAAGAAGTTCAGGAGAACTTGAAAGGCTTTGCTAAGCCTATTGCCGTATTTTCGGTGTATGCATTTTTGATTTTGATGCAACCAGATTTAGGTACTGTGGTGGTCATGTTTGTGACGACCGTAGGGTTATTATTTTTGGCAGGGGCAAAGTTGTGGCAGTTCTTTGCCTTGATCCTCACTGGTGTTTTATTGGTAGTGTTACTGATCATCTTTGAGCCTTATCGAATGGCCCGAGTCGTAGGTTTTTTAGAGCCTTGGGATGACCCTTTCGGTAAGGGATATCAGTTAGTTCAATCACTTATGGCGTATGGGCAAGGCGGATGGTTTGGTCAAGGTTTGGGTAATAGTGTTCAAAAATTACAATATCTGCCAGAGGCACATAATGACTTTATTTTTGCAGTCATTGCAGAAGAGCTGGGCTTTGTTGGTGTGGTGAGTATTATCCTGCTGCTGGGCACTTTAGTGTTTAGGGCTTTGTTGATAGGTCAAAAGGCACTCAAAGCAAACAAGGAATATGAAGGCTACTTTGCACTGGCGATTGGCATTTGGTTTGCCTTTCAAACCATGGTGAATATTGGTGCTAGTGCAGGGATTTTACCGACAAAAGGCTTAACCTTGCCCTTTGTTTCTTATGGCGGTTCTAGTTTATTGGTGATGATAGTGGCTGCAGGAGTATTACAGCGCGTGGATTTTGAGACCAAAATGGCTAGCAAGCAAGCAACGTCGAGAAGTGGTGCTCGTGGAGGTAAACGATGAGTAAGCGTTTGCTGGTTGCTGCAGGCGGAACTGGGGGGCATATATTCCCAGGTATCGCGGTTGCGAATGAATTAAAAGCCCAAGGCTGGGAAATTTCTTGGATTGGTACTGAAGATCGTATGGAAGCCCGAGTGGTACCCAACAATGGCTTTGAGATTGACTTTATTAAGATAAAAGGGGTACGCGGAAGTGGTATTAAACGCCTTCTAACAGCCCCTTTTATGGTGATCAAAGCTATTTTCTCGGCTAGGCAAGTAATTAAACAGCGCCGCCCAGATGTGATACTCGCAATGGGCGGATATGTGACGGGTCCCGTAGGGGTTGCTGCAAAGCTGACGGGCACACCTTTGCTGATCCATGAACAAAATGCTGTAGCAGGGCTGAGCAATAAATTGCTGTCGAAAATTGCAAACAAAGTTCTGGCGGCCTTTCCGAGTGCCTTTGGGCAGGCTCAGGTCGTGGGCAATCCAGTTCGTCATTCGGTGGCAAACTTAAGCCCTAAGACTGTATCGAAGCAAGTAAATTGTTTAGTCGTTGGCGGGTCGCTGGGTGCAAAAGCGCTCAATGACACATTGCCAAAAGCATTTGCACAACTAATGAATGATGCCTCGTTACCATTGGCTATTAGACACCAAAGTGGTAAAGGCCATAAAGCGCAATTAAACAAACACTATGCGCAGTTGAAAATTAACGCAGAAGTAGCTGAATTTATTGATGATATGGATACAGCCTATGATTGGGCAGACATCGTCATTTGTCGTGCTGGCGCATTGACTGTCAGTGAAATTGCTGCAGCAGGAAAAATGGCGTTGTTTGTGCCTTATCCTCATGCGGTTGATGACCATCAAACGGCCAATGCGGCATATTTGGTTGATCAGCAAGCAGCACTACTGTTGCCACAAAGCGAGCTAAGTGTAGAGTCGGTTTGTGCATTGTTGTTGCCGTATGTACAACAGCCAGAGCGCATTGAACAGTTGGCAATACGCGCCAAGCAATTAGCAAAACTTGATGCCACATCAGCAGTGGCAAAAGTATGTGAGCAATTAAGCTCGCGAATTTGAATTTATTAATATTGAAGAGTAACGCGTGAAAGAAACCAGTAATCGTCGAGCTATGAGAAGAATTAACACCATACACTTTATTGGTATTGGTGGAGCCGGTATGGGCGGCATAGCGGAAGTACTAGCATATGAAGGATATCGCATCACTGGATCTGATATTGCAAAGAATGCGATGACAGAGCGGTTATTGAAAGCTGGCGCAGAAGTATTTATTGGTCATCACGAAAATAACATTAAAGACGCTAATGTGGTTGTGGTTTCAAGCGCTATCGATGAACGCAATCCAGAGATAATTGCGGCAAAGGCCGCGCGTATTCCCATTGTAAGACGTGCAGAAATGCTCGCAGAGTTGATGCGTTTTCGTCATGGTATCGCCATCGCGGGTACCCATGGTAAAACAACAACAACCAGCCTCATTGCCAGTATATTCGCACAGGCAAAACTTGACCCAACATTTGTGATCGGAGGATTGCTAAACAGCGCGGGCACCAATGCAAAGTTAGGCACTGGTGATGTATTGATAGCTGAGGCAGATGAAAGTGATGCTTCGTTTTTGCATTTACAGCCAATGGTTTCTGTAATCACTAATATTGAAGCAGATCATATGGATACATACGAAGGTGACTTTGAAAAAATGAAAGACACCTATGTGGACTTTATCCATAATTTGCCGTTTTATGGCTTAGCTGTGGTGTGTATAGACTCAGAAGTTGCAGCAGATTTGATCCCACGTTTCGCGCGTCCAACTATTACTTACGGTGAGTCAGAACTTGCGGACTATCGCATGGAAAACTTTAAGCAAACGGTAAGTAGTAGCGAATTCACTGTGGTAACCAAAAAAGGTGAAGCGATTGAAGTTAAATTGAATATGCCGGGCAGACACAATGCACTCAATGCGACCGCTGCCATTGCCGTTGCAAAAGATCATGACATAGATAATGCAGCAATTTTAGCAGCACTTGAGAAATTTGAAGGTATTGGCCGACGCTTTCAGCATTACGGTGAATTTGACAATGAGCGAGGTAAAGTCATGTTGGTTGATGATTATGGTCATCATCCGTCAGAGGTGGCAGTGACGATTCAGGCTGCGCGTGCCGGATGGGCCGATAAGCGCTTAGTGATGATCTATCAACCGCACCGTTACACTCGAACCCGCGATCTGTATGAAGATTTTGTCAAAGTGCTTTCAGAAGTCGATCAGTTGATCCTACTGGATGTATATAGCGCGGGAGAAGCGCCAATTGTGGGGGCAGATAGCAAGAGTTTATGCCGTAGCTTACGTCAGCGTGGTGTTGAGCCAATCCATGTGTCAGATCACGCCGAGTTATCAACAATATTGGCTGAAACATTACAGGATAATGATCTGGTTATCACGCAAGGTGCAGGCAACATTGGTCAAATCGTAAAACAATTAGCAGCTACCAAAATGTCGGTGGCAGCACTACAGCAAGGTGATGCATGAGCACGTTTGGAAAAGTAGCAGTATTGCTGGGCGGAAGTTCAGCTGAGCGTGAGGTGTCTTTAAAATCAGGCGAAGCTGTACTCAATGCATTATTGAGTGCAGGAGTTGATGCAATTGCATTTGACCCGGCAGAACGAAACCTGTGGGAGTTAAAGAGTCTGGCAGTCGAGCGTGTGTTTATCGCGCTGCATGGCCGAGGTGGTGAAGACGGCACCATCCAAGGTGCTTTGGAATATATGGGTATTCCCTACACAGGAAGTGGTGTATTAGGCAGTGCGTTAGCGATGGATAAAGTACGTTGCAAGCATTTATTTAAGTCAGCCAAACTCAGCACCGCGCCATATGCGGTGGTTGATGCTAACGCCGGGTTTAATGCTGATGCCATCATAAAGGAATTTGGCAAAGTGATGGTTAAACCTTCTCATGAAGGATCTAGCATAGGTATGGCGCAAGCGACTAATGCGCAGGAACTAACAACGGCATTGACGAATGCCTTTGAGTTTGATGAGCAAGTGTTAGTAGAGCAATGGATTACTGGCAGAGAGTTTACCGTTGCGATGCTAGGTGATGATGCTTTACCTGTGATTGAAATGAAGACGCCACGTGGTTTTTATGACTATGAGGCAAAGTATCAGGTAAATAGTACACAATATTTTTGCCCTGCTGATATTTCACACGCGCATACTGCTCAGCTGCAGGTAATGGCGAAACATGCTTTTGAATTGGTTGGTGCAAGTGGTTGGGGCCGAGTTGATGCAATGCAAGATGAAAATGGTCACTTTTATTTACTTGAAGTGAATACTGTACCAGGCATGACGCAAAAGTCGTTGGTGCCGATGGCGGCAAAAGCACAAGGCATAACTTTTGAGCAATTAGTTGTTCGCATTTTGGAGCAAACGCTTTAAGATGCGTGCATTTTTTGAAAAAGCTAAACAAATGAATCAACGCCTTAATTGGTCGTTGTTGCTCGGAATAGGCTTTTTCATTTTAGTAATAGTGAGTGTAGTGCGAGGGACCTACTGGGTTAGTGACTGGTTGGTGGAGCATAAAGACGCGCAAATCAAGCAGTTAACTGTACTGGGCGAGCCGCACTACACAAAAGAAGCTGATATTATTGCCGCGATCAAACAGGTTGATTTAAGCAGTTATTTTGAGCTCGATGTTCAGTCTGTACATAGCAAGGTTAAAGCACTGCCTTGGATTGCACATGTTTCTGTGCGAAAGCAATGGCCTGATCAGCTGCAAGTTTATGTTGTAGAGCATACCCCTGTAGCGGTTTGGAACAGTGACTTGTTATTGAACCAAGATGGTGAAGTGTTTCAGGCACAAAGCGATTTGGTGAGTGAACAGTTGCCTCAGTTATATGGACCTGAAGGCAGTGAGCAAGAAGCATGGCAAACATTTTTGCAGTTTAAAGACATGCTGGGTGTGAATGACTTTAAATTGGTTAGTTTAGCGCTGTCAGAGCGCTTTGCTTGGCAATTGTGGCTAGACAGCGGGATCCGATTAAATTTGGGTCGTGAGAAAATAGCGAAGCGGGTACAAAGATTTATTGATGTCTATCCGAAAATGCGAGCACCTGAGGGCGCTGCGTTAGACGTGGTAGACCTGCGTTACGATATCGGGCTTGCGGTAAGTTGGAAGTATCCGCAAGAACAAGAACAACAAAGTAAGAGTGAAGCATGACTAAGTCAGCAGAAAGAAACCTAGTGATAGGGTTAGATGTAGGTACTTCAAAGGTGGTTGCGACTGTTGGCGAGATCACCGCAGACAATCAGCTTAGTATTGTGGGAGTGGGTAACCAAGTCTCCCATGGTATGGATAAAGGTGGTGTGAACGATCTAAACCTTGTTTCTGAGTCGATTCGTCGTGCAATTGATGAAGCGGAGCTAATGGCTGATTGTCGAATTAGTTCGGTTTATTTAGGGATCTCGGGTAAGCATATTCAGTGTCAAAACGAAAGCGGTGTCGTGGCAATTAATAACGCCGAAGTAAGTGATGATGATATTGCCAATGTGATCCATATAGCGCGTTCTGTGCCAATTTCCGCTGAACGCAAAATGTTACATTCATTGCCACAAGAATATAGCATTGATATGCAGGAAGGTATCAAAAACCCACTCGGCATGAGTGGGGTAAGAATGGAAGCTAAAGCACATATCATTACCTGCTCGAATGATATGGCAAAAAACTTAGAAAAGTGTGTAGAACGTTGTGGTTTGCAGGTAGATCAGTTGACGTTTAGCGCATTGGCGTCCTGTTATTCGGTGCTCACAGAAGATGAGAAAGAATTGGGCGTTGCCGTTGTGGATATTGGTGGCGGTACGATGGACATTGCCATTTATTTAAATGGCGCACTTCGTCACTCAGCGGTTATTCCAGTTGCAGGCAATCAGGTAACGGGAGATATTGCGAAAATCTTTCGTACCCCTATTTCTCATGCGGAGTCACTAAAAGTACAATATGCCTGTGCGAGTAGCCAAATGGCTAGCAACGAAGAAACGATCGAGGTTCCTAGTGTGGGGGGGCGTCCAGCTCGTTTAATGTCTAGGCACACACTATCTGAGGTGGTTGAACCTAGGTTTCGTGAGTTATTAGAGTTGGCGCTGGAAGAAATTCGCCGCTCAGGTTTTGAAGATCAAATTGCTGCTGGCCTGGTGATTACTGGAGGCAGTGGAAAAATGGCCGGTGCCCTTGAGGTTGCCGAAGATATTTGCCAAATGCCAGTGAGAATTGGTAAACCCATTGGTATCACTGGGTTAACAGATTATGTTAACGATCCTGCATACGCAACTGCGGTAGGTTTGTTACAATACGGCCGAACGCTGCAATCGATGAATGCACAAAAGTCGAAAGCAGAATCGGAAGGAAGTTGGTGGAGCCGCATTACTAAATGGTTCCAAGGTGAGTTTTAAGCTCAAGTCGGAGAGTGAAAATGTTTGATATTATGGAACAGCACAGCGAAGAAGCTGTAATTAAAGTCATTGGTGTCGGTGGCGGTGGTGGTAACGCCGTTGAGCACATGGTGAAACAAGAAATTGAAGGTGTTCGCTTTATTGCAGCGAACACTGATGCGCAAGCGTTACGCAAATCTTCAGCAGATGTAACAGTACAACTAGGTACGCAGATCACATCCGGTTTAGGTGCAGGTGCCAACCCAGAGGTAGGCCGTAAATCCGCAGAAGAAGACATAGAAACGATTAAATCAGCGCTTGAGGGTGCTGATATGGTCTTTATTGCCGCTGGTATGGGTGGAGGCACAGGCACAGGTGCTGCGCCAGTGGTGGCTCGCGTAGCAAAAGAGCTAGGTATTTTGACCGTAGCGGTGGTGACACGCCCATTTGATCTTGAAGGTAAGAAGCGTATGGCCGCGGCAGATCAAGGGATCAGCGAGTTGTCAGAAATTGTAGATTCACTTATTACAATTCCAAACAACAAATTACTGAAAGTGCTTGGTAAAGGCACTACATTATTAGACGCGTTTGCAAAAGCGAATGACGTTCTATATGGCGCTGTGCAAGGTATAGCTGAGTTGATCACGCGTTCTGGTTTGATCAATGTGGACTTTGCGGATGTGAGAACGGTCATGTCAGCAATGGGAACTGCAATGATGGGAACGGCATCTGCTTCAGGCCCTGATAGAGCACAAGAAGCGGCAGAAGCTGCGATCTCAAGCCCGTTGTTAGAAGATGTAGACTTAACAGGTGCAAAAGGCATCCTAGTGAATATTACCGCGGGTATGGATATCACTATTGAAGAGTTTGAAATTGTTGGTAATCATGTTAAAGCGTTAGCTTCTGAGAATGCAACGGTAGTTGTGGGTGCGGTTATTGACCCAGAAATGAGCGAAGAGCTTCGAGTGACGGTTGTTGCAACAGGCCTCGGCGGTGAACGTCGTCCTCAGTTTGGCATTGTAGATAGTGGTTTTAAAAAGGTTGTTGGTTCTGATACAGGTGGCGCGACCCAAGAGAGTGGTCAGTCGGCTGGTATGTTTGTACCAAGCTTTACGCAGCCACAAACAGAAACCGTACAAGAAAGTGTGCCAAGCAACAGTAGCTCAACAGCGGGTAGCAGTCAGCCTAGCACTACGGAATCAAGTAAACCGAGCAGCAAAGACGCGGATAAAGAGAAAGACAACTACTTCGATATCCCAGCGTTTTTGCGTAAGCAGTCAGATTAACATTTGGCTATAGATTAAACGATTGGCAGGTGGTCGTATCTGTGATACAATCCGCCGTCTATGTGTAATAAAAGTGGGCGAAGCTATGATTAGACAACGTACAATTGCCGAAGTTGTTAAAGCAACGGGTGTAGGGCTTCACAAAGGTGAAAAGGTCACGATCACTCTCCGACCTGCGAGTGAAAACACCGGAGTGGTGTTTCGTCGTGTGGATCTTGACCCAGTAGTTGACTTTGAAACTACGCCTGAGGCTGTGGGTGATACCCAGCTATGTACGTGTTTGACAAACAAAGATGGCATCCGTCTATCGACCACTGAGCACTTAATCGCCGCTGTTGCTGCGATGGGTATTGATAACCTGATTGTGGAGCTGGATAGCTCTGAAGTGCCAATTATGGATGGGAGTGCATTACCATTCATTTATTTATTGCAAAAGGGCGGTATTAAAGAACAAAACGTGGCTAAGCGTTTTATTCGTATCAAAGAAAAAGTGCGTGTAGAAGAGGGCGATAAGTGGGCTGAAATTACCCCTTATGATGGCTTCCACATAGACTTTGAAATTGCTTTTGACCATCCAGCTATCAATGATAGCCGTCAGCGTATTGCGCTTGATATTACAGCGCAGAGCTTCACAGAAGAAATAAGTCGAGCCAGAACCTTTGGTTTCATGAAAGATATCGAGTACATGCATGCTAATAACCTTGCGTTAGGTGGCAGCATGGATAATGCGGTAGTGCTTGATGATTATAAGGTGCTAAACCCAAATGGCTTGCGCTATGACGATGAATTTGTGAAACATAAAATATTAGACTGTGTTGGTGATATGTTCATGGCAGGTCATAATATTTTAGGTAAAATCACCTGTTATAAGTCAGGCCACGGTTTGAACAATAAGTTGCTACGTACGATTATGGCGACGGAGTCGGCATGGGAATGGGCAACATTTGATGAGCCTGTCGCAATGCCTGCACCTGGATTGGAAGTTGCCACGGCTTGAAATAAGAAAGCAAAAAAATGACGCTCTCAAGCGTCATTTTTTTTACCTTTTTTTTGGGCATGAGTGGCTAGCTTCAAAAGTTTTTCTTGGAGGCTAGGGGGAGCATTTTGTGCCAGTTCAACTAATTGCGCTGCTGTTTGCTCGCTCATTACCCTTCCTGTGTTCGGTTCTTTTGATTGGCCCTGTTTGTTGTCTCTAGGGGTTAAGCGCTGTTGAGCTTCAGGGTTAGTGACTACCTTAACTTGTGTACACTCGATCATGCCTGCTTGTCTAAACTTCGATAAAACTTCCATCTTCAGATAATTGAGTCTTGTGGCCAAAGTTGCTGAGGCAGCTTCAATAACGAGTGTGCCATCACGGTAGTTAGCAACACGGGCTTTTTTACTCAAAATAGGCCCTATTGCAGCCTCTAAAGTATGTTGAAGATGCGCCATTGTTTGTGATTTGTGGGTATAGTCACTTAGCTTATCTGACCACTTGCCCATCAATTCATTGAGTTGTTTTGGATCATAGCGGTTTTTTGCCATACCGAAAGTAGCCTATTTGCTGATACTCAGCTCAGTATAACGCTGCATCAGGCGCAACAGAAGTATTTGCGCTCTTGAATTGCATTAAATCGTACCCATATATTGGTAGGACCTCGGATACCTTCTTGAGCATTACAAGCAGCTGACTTACAACGTAGCAACTTAAGTATACGTTCCAACCGTTAATTGACAGGAAAACGCGGTTGATTTCATTTCAGTGGTTTGCACACTCGCTGAGTCTGGTATGATAGGGCATAATTTTAACTTCAGGCATTATAGCGAGGTTTAATTAACTTGCTGCCAAAGCGAACAGTGCGGCCTCATATGCCAATAAATAACAATATGGATATGGCGAAGGTCAGCCATCACAAGAGTGAAACGGTTTTAACATGATAGCTAATTTATTTACCAAGATTTTTGGTAGTCGCAACGACCGCACTATTAAAAACTTAAGAAAAACGGTCGCCCTAATCAATGCGTTAGAAGAACAGTACAGCTCCCTTTCGGATGAAGAACTAAAGGCTAAAACAGCAGAATTCAGACAGCGTTATGAGCAAGGTACAAGCTTAGACGATCTCTTGCCAGAAGCGTTTGCAACGGTTAGAGAAGCCTCTAAGCGAGTATTCAATATGCGCCACTTTGATGTACAGATGATAGGTGGTATCGTTTTGCATCAAGGCCGTATATCTGAAATGCGTACGGGTGAAGGTAAAACACTTACCGCGACCTTACCTGCATACTTAAATGGTTTAACTGGTAAGGGCGTGCATGTTATTACGGTCAATGACTACTTGGCCAAACGTGATGCCGAAACGAATCGCCCATTGTTCGAGTTTTTGGGCTTAACCGTTGGTTGTAATGTGCCTGGCATGATGCCTCAGCAGAAAAAAGAAGCGTATGCTGCAGACATTACTTATGGTACTAACAATGAGTTTGGCTTTGATTACCTACGCGACAATATGGCATTTAGCATTGCTGAACGAGTACAGCGCCCGCTTTATTATGCCGTGGTCGATGAGGTGGACTCGATTCTAATTGATGAAGCGCGTACCCCATTGATTATTTCTGGTCCTGCAGAAGACAGTTCTGAGCTATACGCGAAAATCAATACGCTAGTACCTTCTTTAGAACTACAAGAAAAAGAAGATGAAGAAGGCGTGGAAGGCGATGGTGACTTTACATTAGATGAGAAGTCAAAACAGGTTCACCTGACCGAGCGTGGCCAGCTTAAAGTTGAAGAGTTACTCATAGACAATGGCTTGATTGAAGAGGGTGACTCACTTTATTCAGCGGGCAATATTACGTTGTTGAGCCATGTATATGCGGCGTTACGTGCCCATAAACTGTATCAAAAGGACGTAGACTACGTAGTAAAAGATAACGAAGTTATCATTGTTGATGAGCATACTGGTCGTACTATGGAAGGCCGTCGTTGGTCTGAAGGTCTGCATCAGGCAGTTGAAGCTAAAGAAGGTGTTCGCATTCAAAATGAGAACCAGACACTGGCATCAATTACTTTCCAGAACTACTTTAGGATTTATGAAAAGCTCGCAGGTATGACGGGAACCGCAGACACTGAGGCATTTGAGTTCCAGTCAATCTACGGTTTAGACACGGTTGTTATTCCAACGAATAAACCGATGATCCGTGATGATCGCGCTGACTTGGTATACCTAACTCAAGAAGAAAAATTTGAAGCGATTTTGGAAGATATTCGTGATTGCCAAAAGCGTGGACAACCAGTACTAGTAGGTACTATTTCAATTGAAAGCTCTGAATACCTTTCTCATTTCTTAACGAAAGAAAAAATTGAACACAACGTACTAAACGCGAAATTCCATGCCCAAGAAGCTGATATTGTTGCTGATGCTGGTTTGCCAGGTAAAGTGACCATTGCTACTAACATGGCTGGACGTGGTACAGATATTGTTCTTGGTGGTAACTGGCAGTCAGATTTGGCCAAGCTTGAGAACCCTTCGGAAGAACAAATCGCACAGACCAAAGAAAAGTGGAAGCAAACGCATGATGCCGTTCTTGCTGCTGGCGGTTTGCATATCATCGGTACGGAGCGTCATGAATCTCGCCGCATCGATAACCAGTTACGTGGTCGTTCTGGCCGTCAAGGGGACGCGGGTTCGAGTCGTTTCTATCTGTCAATGGATGATGCATTAATGCGTATCTTTGCAGGTGAACGCATGACCAACATGATGCGAAAGCTAGGTATGCAGCGCGGCGAAGCGATTGAACACCCATGGGTAAATCGCGCGATTGAAAATGCACAGCGTAAAGTAGAGGCACGTAACTTTGATATTCGTAAACAGCTTCTGGAATATGATGATGTGGCGAACGACCAACGCCGTGTTGTATACGAGCAGCGTAATGAGCTACTAGAAGAAGGCGATATCTCAGAGACCATCACTGCTATACGCAGCGATGTGCTAAATAGCACTATCGATCAGTTTATCCCGCCACAAAGCTTAGCTGAAATGTGGGATATCCCAGGTTTAGAAGAACGCTTGAAAGCTGACTTTTTACTTGAGTTACCAATTGCTCAATGGCTGGCTGATGATGAGAAACTGTACGAAGAGAAGCTTCGTGATCGTATCATCGAAGAAGTAGAATCAGCTTACAAGCAAAAAGAACAGATGGTTGGTCCTGATGTGCTTCGTCAATTTGAAAAAGCGGTTATGCTTCAGAGCTTGGATCAACACTGGAAAGATCACTTAGCAGCGATGGATCACTTGCGTCAGGGCATCCATTTACGTGGTTATGCGCAGAAGAATCCAAAACAGGAATACAAGCGTGAGTCTTTCGAGTTGTTCTCAGAAATGTTGGAGAACTTGAAGGTCGATGTAGTGGGTATTTTGAGTAAGGTACAGGTTCGTGCAGAGGAAGATGTTGAAAAAGTGGAGCAACAGCATCGTCGTAGCGAGCAAGCACCGAGAGAATATCAGCATGCGGACGCAGAGCAAGTTGGTGGTGAAGTACCAGAAGATGCCGCAGCTGTAGCTTCGCGTACTGAACCTAAGGTTGGCCGTAACGAACCTTGCCCTTGTAACTCAGGCAAAAAATATAAACAGTGTTGCGGTAAACTTAAGTAATAGATAAAAAAGTAACGAAAAAGCGACCTTGAGTCGCTTTTTTTTCGGGAGCGATAATGCAAAAGAAGATAGTAAATGTTGCTGTTGGTGTGATCATGAAAAATCGACACGTGTTCGTCAGTAAACGTGCTGAACACCAACACCAAGGCGGCTTATGGGAGTTTCCTGGTGGAAAGGTAGAAGCACAAGAAAGTATTTTTCACGCCCTCAAAAGAGAACTCGCAGAAGAAGTGAATATTACCGTCAATAGTTCACAAGCATTAATGCGTATTGAGCACGACTATGGAGACAAGCACGTTTGCCTAGATATACATTTGGTGGAAGACTTTAGTGGTGAAGCTAAGGGGCTAGAAGGACAGTTATGTCAATGGGTTGCGATTGAGAACCTACATGAATTGTCTTTTCCTGAAGCAAATCGAGAAATTGTCTCCAAATTACAGTCGGACTTTTAAGTGAGCATGTACACGATTTGTTACCATTGAATATAGGTTTATTCGTCCATTGAAATTGTTTTCTGGACGTTAAGCAGTTTAAGATAATGTGGTACAACTTATGGAAATATCATAAATGAATAAAATTACATTAACGGCGGCGAGCGTCGCAATGACACTTGGTTTGTTGGGGTGCAGTGAACCTGCAAGTAACACTCAGGCTGCAGCTCAGCAGCAATCCCAGCAAGTTGCTAAAGTGTCGGGAATAGACCTAAACAATATTGACCGCACCGTAAGAGCACAAGATGACTTCTATTATCACGTGAACGGAAAATGGCTTGAAAAAACACAAATTCCTGCAGATAAATCAAACTATGGCTCATTTTCACAGCTTTATGATGAGTCTCAAAAAGCCCTAAAAGAAATACTGGAAAGTGCCAAGTCAAATGCTCAGGCTGCACCAGGCAGCGATGAACACAAGTTAGGTGCATTTTATGCGAGCTATATAGACGAAACCGCACGTGAAGAGCTAGGCCTATCGCCCATAAAAACTTACCTTAGTGAGATCAATGCGGTTAAAGACAAAGCCGAATTACCCGCTTTAATGGCAAAGGTGCTGAGCCAAGGTGGAAACACCCCATTTGGTTGGTATGTTAATAATGATGCGAAGAACTCAACTGAGTACGCACTGTATGTGTACCAGTCTGGTTTGGGTTTACCAGACAGAGATTACTACTTAAAAGACACCGATAAATTCAACAACATACGTGAAGAGTATCAGCAATATATTGAGCAGGTTTTTACCAGACTTGGCCATAAAGATACAAAACAGATTGCAGCAAACATTCTAGCACTAGAAAAGGCTATGGCTGATGCACAGTGGACACGTGTAGAGAGCCGTGATGCGACTAAGACTTACAATAAAATGTCGCTAGCCGAAGTGGATCAGTTGATGCCACAGTTTGAATTACCAGCATTCTTCAATACCTTTGGGCTAGAGCTTAAAGAGCTTATCGTCAGTCAGCCTTCATATTTACAAGGTTTGTCAGAAATCTATGGCGATACGTCACTTGAAACCTGGCAGCAATATCTTACCTTTCACTTTGTAAACAACCACGCCACTTTACTAAACAAAGATATGGTTGAGCTTAAGTTCAACTTCTTTGATAAAAAGCTTAGAGGCCTTGAAGAGCAAGCTCCTACTTGGAAAAAAGCAGTAGATGCAAGCAATGCAGTATTGGGTGAGTTGCTGGGTAAAACTTATGTTAAGCAGCATTTTCCACCACAAGCGAAAGCTAAAATGGAAGCGCTGGTTGCGAATTTGATCATAGGGTTTGAACAGGCTATTGATGATCTTGAATGGATGAGCGCAGAGACTAAAATTGCAGCCAAAGAAAAATTAAGCAAGTTCACACCTAAGATTGGCTATCCTGATAAGTGGAAAGATTACTCGGCACTGCAAATCAACCGTGATGACCTGCTTGGTAACCACGTACGCTATACTCAATGGTCATACCAAGAGATGGTGAATAAAATGGGCAAGCCAGTGGATCGCTCAGAGTGGCTCATGACACCGCAGACAGTAAATGCTTATTATAACCCGGTAAACAATGAAATTGTTTTCCCTGCTGCTATTTTACAGCCACCATTCTTTAACCTTGCTGCAGATGACGCCGTTAACTACGGTGCGATAGGTGCCGTCATTGGTCATGAGCTAGGTCATGGCTTTGACGATCAAGGTGCAAAATATGATGGTGATGGCAACTTGCGCAACTGGTGGAGCGAATCAGATCTTGCACAGTTTGAAGCGCGAAGCAAAAACCTAGTAGAGCAATTCGATCAATTTAAGCCATTTGAAGATGCAAACGTCAACGGTCAGTTTACCTTAGGTGAAAACATAGGTGACTTAGGGGGCTTAACAGTTGCTTATAAAGCCTATCAAATCTCTCTAGGTGATAAAAAAGCGCCAGTTATTGACGGTTATACTGGAGAGCAGAGATTTTTCATGGGCTGGTCACAGATCTGGCGTAGAAAATACCGCGAGGAAGAATTGCGTAACCGTTTGGTTACGGATCCACACTCACCTAGCCATTATCGTGTAATTGGCGTATTACCGAATATGCCGGAGTTTTATGAGGCATTTGATGTCAAACAAGGCGATCAGATGTATTTGGCGCCTGAGCAACGTGTGAAAATTTGGTAAGCACCTGCTTTAGCTAGTAAAGAAGCCCGCGATTGCGGGCTTCTTTACTTATAAATCTTGGTTGTTTCAAAACTATGAAAAAATAATGATAGCGCTGTCATTTTAGTTTTTATATGATGAAGGAGAAATGAATCAGCTAATAATTAATCAACTCGCTTATAGAAGAATAGAAACGAAGCGAAGAGACTACCGCTTTATAAAGGAGCATACGATGAGTTTTAAGCAAACGATAATGGCTAGCCTGTTAGCCTCCGTCCCCTTACTTGCCAATGCAACACTGTCGGATAGTGAATTGCAACGCTTTACCCAAGGTACTGCGCTAACATTTGCGGTAGAAGACAACTTCCACAACGGGGCATCGAGCTTTATAGGCTCCATGACGTTGACAAACAATTCAGGTGTGGCGCTACCTAAAGGCGAGGGTGATTGGCAGATTTATATTCATTCGGTACGTAAGATCCATACTAAACAAGCATCAGGGTTTAAAGTTGAGCATATCAATGGTGATTTACATCGTTTCGTACCAACGCCAGAGTTCCCAGGGCTTGCGGGTGGTGAGCAATTAACTATCAAGTTTGAAGCAAATGTTTGGATTGCCGCGTACAGTGACTTTATGCCGCGTGCATTTATGGTTGTTAAAGAACAGACTCCTGCTATTTTTGCTAATACTGATACCGAAGACTTACAACAATTTATTGCACCCATTGAGAGAGAAAACCAACTAAGGCGTTACAACGAACCTGTAGATCGTACTCAGCTAGCGACGGCGCAACTGCGCTATGAACGTAATCAAAACACTGTCAAAGTGTCAGAAGAAGAAGCGCGCAAAAGAATTATTCCCAAACCCAACAAGGTGGATTTCAATCGTGGCAAAGCCGTTCTCGATAGCAATTGGCAAATTCGCTTTGCTGGTCGGTTGAAATCTGAACTTGCGGTTTTTCAGCAGGACTTAGCACAATACGGGTTAACGTTGGACGCACAGCCAGATCACATTGCCGTTCCAAAACAGCCAACAATTATTTTAAAAGTTGATAGCTCTATTGCTGATGGTAAAGCCCAAAGCTATCGTCTTGAAATTGATGATGAGCGAATTGAAATTGTGGGTGTGGACAACGCAGGCGTATTTTATGGTATGCAAAGTTTGCTGGCTTTATTTCCCGCTGATGCGCGTGAGAGTGTAACGTTACAGAATGTAGAGATTGAAGACAGTCCAAGGTTAAGCTGGCGTGGCATGCATTACGATAATGCACGTAACTTTCATGGCAAAGAAGCGATGTTTAAGTTAGTTGAGCAAATGGCGCGCTATAAAATGAATGTTTTGCATTGGCATTTCTCTGATGATGAAGGGTGGCGACTCGATATCCCAGGTTTACCTGAGCTGGCACAGATTGGAGGACATCGCTGTTTTGATTTGACTGAGCAAAGCTGTTTATTGACTCAACTGGGAACTGGGCCGTTTAAATCGGGCTCTGGCAATGGCTACTTAACAAGAGAAGACTTTGTTGAGTTACTCAAGTTTGCTAAGGCTAGGCACATTAATATAGTGCCGGAAATAGAGAGCCCTGGACATGCGAGAGCATCCATCAAAGCAATGGAAGCAAGATATAATAAGTTGATAAAGCAGGGTAAAAAGGCGGAGGCTAGCGCTTACTTACTTAGTGAGCCTGGAGATGAATCTCAATATATTACGGTACAAAGCTATACTGATAATTCTATAAATGTTTGTCTTGATTCTAGTTATGCATTTATGGAAAAAGTGACCTATGAACTACAAAGTATGTATCGTGACGCAGGTACACGATTAACTAACTTACATTTTGGTGGCGATGAAGTTGGGGCAGGGTCATGGGAGAAGTCTAAAGCCTGTCAAAATTTATTTGCGCAACCCAATAATGGTGTGTCAGGTGTTGCGGATTTAAAACCATACTTTACTCAACGTGTGGCAGAAATGCTCAATAAGCGCGGGATCGCACCGGGTGCTTGGGAAGATGGCTTGATGTATGACCGCGTGAACCCTTTCAACCGCTCAGCTTTTCCAAACAAAACATTTACGGCTAATGTATGGGATAACATTTGGGAGTGGGGTGTGGCAGACAGAGCATACCGTTTAGCCAATGAAGGCTATCAAGTTATTTTGTCCCATGGCACACATCTGTATTTTGACCACCCCTATGAAGCACATCCACAAGAACGAGGTTATTACTGGGCAACACGCTATATTGATACCAAAAAAACCTTTAGCTATATGCCAGATGATGTATATGGCAATGCTGACTTTACACGTACTAGAGAGCCAATTGTAAATCTAGAAGCGCTGGTTGGTCGAGAGTTACCTCCACTTGAAAAACCTGAGAATATTGTAGGAATGCAGGGGCAAGTATGGAGTGAAACAATACGTACTGAAGAGCAAGTATTAGCAATGATCTTTCCACGTATTCTAGCTGTTGCAGAGCGGGCGTGGCATAAGTCTAAGTGGGAAAGCGCTGGCTTAAATTCCAAGGAGTTTGATAAAGATTGGCAGTTGTTTGCTGCTGCCTTGTCAGTTAAAGAATTAGCAAAGCTACAGCACGATCAAGTCAACGCAAATCTACCAGTACCTGGCGCGAAGCTGGAAAATGGTAATTTGTTTGCCAATAGCGCATTTCCTTATTTAACAATCGAATATAGTTTGGACGCAGGCCAAAGTTGGCAAGCGTATAGTGCACCGGTCGCTGTGAGTGACCCTTCAGTTGTACGTTTGCGAACACGCGTTGGGAAAAATAATGTAAGTCGTGTCACGGGGCTAAATTGATTTAGCCCCATTCAGGCGCAAAGTAACTAAAATTTTAATGTTTCAGTTTTAGTTACAATTGTGTTTAAAATCTAACTAGTCAAAAGTAAAATTTTAACGTAAAGTTAAATGTCAGCGCTGTCATTTTTTGCTGCCATGCAAAGATAATGCATCTAGCTTTTGCTTTATGGCAATGCATGACAGTCAAAATAATGATATTAATTAGCAACAAGAAGAGAATTATGGAAGCAATCGTGGAAATTGAAGATAAAGAAAAGCAGAGTATTTGGCTCCCGATGATACTTGCAGGTTCAATGTTTTTCATTCTGGGGTGTATCACTTGGCTCAATGGCGCGATTACTCCGTTTTTACAACAGATGCTTGAACTAACACCGTTACAAGCCTCTTTTATTATTTCGTCTTTTTATATTGCGGTGACGGTCGCAGGCATCCCTTCAGCGATGTTAATCAAGCGCGTAGGCTATAAAAATGGCATGGCAATAGGGTGTGTCATTATGGCGGCTTCAGCCTTGATGTATATACCCGCAGCTAAAATGCAAATGATAGAAATTTTCTTATTTGCTCAGCTGATGATTGGTGTTGGGCAAACCGTTTTACAAACCGCAGTAAATCCGTATGTCGTTAAAATGGGCTCGGAGAAGTCTGCTGCAGTTCGAGTATGTATCATGGGGTTGTTAAATAAGTCGGCTGGTGTGATTGTGCCTATCGTCTTTGCTGCTGTGGTGGTAAGTGGCTTAGTTGAAGGGGCTGCGAAGCTGACTCAAGAGCAAAAAGATATCATGGCAAATAGTCTAATCACGCCTTACATGGCTATTGCGGGTTTAATTTTCCTGTTTGCTTTATTTGCGAAATTTGCACCTTTGCCCGATTTGGTATTTAGTGAAGAAAGCAAAACCAGTAAAGGGGAGCTAAAAGAAACACTTGCTCACCCGCATTTGGTTTTAGGTGTAATCGGCATTGCCTTGTATGTGGCTGTGGAGGTTATTGCAGCGGACACCATCGGCTCTTATGCTTTACAGTTGGGTATTGCTGACTATTCTGTAATGACTTCTTATACAATGACCTGTATGCTTGTTGGATATGCAATTGGTATCGCTTTGATCCCTAAATTTATGTCTCAACAAAATGCGTTGATGATGTCGGGAATTGCAGGTATTGTAACTGTATTAGCCGTTGTATTTGGTAGTAACGATTCTTTTGCGATAGCGAACTTGTTACTGGTACCATTTGGTGGACCTGAGTTGCCAGATCCGTTATTGTGTATTGCATTACTTGGTTTTGCTAATGCTATGGTTTGGCCCGCTATTTGGCCATTGGCATTAGAAGGATTAGGGCGATTAACTGGTACAGCGTCTGGCCTGTTAATTATGGGCATCGCAGGTGGCGCCTTAGGGCCGTTACTCATTGGTCTGGGTAACGTTGCAGGTTTAGGTGCACAAGGTGCGTATAGCTTAATGATCCCAAGTTACCTATTTATCCTCTTCTATGCTGTGAAAGGTCACAAAATGAGAAGTTGGAAGTAAAGTATTTCTATCTATACGTAGAAATAATCCCGTGTGTAATGCCACCGAAAGGTGGCATTTTTTTGCTTAAAATTTGATCATGAACGAACATCAATGGAAAAATTAAATAACTGAGAGTTTCACGGGTAGTTAATTCAAGGATAGAAAAACAATGTTTATTCAGTATCGAATTGATACAAAGAGAAAAGTGGGGCGACTGATGGGACTTGAACCCACGACAACCGGAATCACAATCCAGGGCTCTACCAACTGAGCTACAGCCGCCACAAAAGAATTGAACACCTCGTTTGGTGTGGCGCGCATAATACATAAATATCTGGCACTTGCAAAGAGAAAAATGTAATTTTTTAGAAAAAAATACAAATAAAAAAATCCTTACATACAGACAATATTCATATAATCTATGTATGATCCGCACAAAATCAAAACTCATGCCTAGGAGGCCTTATGGATGTAGCTATTAAGTGGCTAAATGAAAACTCAGATATGTTACTTCATTTCTCGATACAGGCCGTTATAGCCTTAATCATTTTATTTGTAGGTTTGAAGGTCGCAAAAATGTGTGACTCTTTAACTGTCAAAGCTTTTGAAAAGAGAAAAATAGACAAAGCGGTTGGTGGTTTTGTCGCGAATATTGTTTTTGCCGTCGTTTTTGCTGCAACAGTCCTGATGGCATTATCACAAGTTGGTGTTGAAACCACGTCCTTCATCGCTATTTTAGGTGCAGCAGGTCTTGCGATAGGTTTAGCGCTACAAGGTTCCCTTTCAAATTTCGCATCGGGCGTGTTAATTATTATTTTGCGACCGTTCAAAGCAGGTGATTACATCGAGGCAGGTGGCAAAGCGGGTAGTGTTCAAAAGATAGAAATTTTCTCTACAGAGTTGAAGACTCCAGATAATAAAGTCATCATCATGCCAAACTCTGCCATCATGTCGGGTGCAATCGTTAACTTTTCAAGAGAAAAAACACGTCGTATTGATTTAGTAATAGGCGTTGGTTACGATGCAGATCTACGACAAGCAAAGCAAGTGTTAAAATCAGTATTGGATAAAGAAGAGCGTATTTTAAAAGACCCAGCTTACACGGTTGCGGTATTGGAGCTGGCTGATTCTAGCGTGAACTTTGTGGTACGCCCTTGGGTAAAAACCCCTGACTATTGGCCGACTTACTTTGAGTTGGTCGAGAATATTAAGATAGCTTTAGACGAAGCGAATATCACGATTCCATTCCCACAAATGGATGTACATCTTCATAAAGACTAATTTTCGAAAGGTTATAACGAAATGAAATTAAAAGTTTTATCTCTGTGTGTAATTGCAGCCACAGTAAATAATGCTTATGCAAACGACACAGATGTAAAAAAGACTTGGGATGTTACCAGCGAGGTGGGTGCCATAATAACCAGTGGTAATACTAAAACGACCACTCTAAAGGGCGCTCTAAAAGCAAAGCACAACTTAGAAAACTGGCATAATGAGTATAAAGTCAGTGGCATCTATAAAGAAGATGAGATAGAAAACGACCAAGGTGAGCGCGTTACAGAGCGTACCAATGAAAAGTATTCTCTATCAACACAAGGTAACTACAAGCTTCAAGAAGATCATAGCCACTTGTTTATCTATGGCTCTTACGTATCGGATTATTTTGGTGCATATCGAAATGAAACGGTGGTGTCAGTGGGTTATGGTCAAAGACTATTTAGTACTGATGACATGTATTTAAACGCAGAAGTTGGTCCTGGTATAAAGCGCTTTGAGCATCATCAAGATAGTACAGAGTTGGACGACAATGGTAACCCGCTGGCTGGTGAATCTGAAAGTGAGCTGATTGGCGTTGGTAAACTAGACTTTAACTGGCAGATTTCAGAGAACGCACGTTTTACTCAGCTGGTAGCCATTGAATATGGTGAAAGTAACACTAAGACGACCGCAGAGTCTGCATTGATGACCAAAATTAATGGTTCTTTACAGATGAAAGTTGCCTACAACGTCATTCATAACTCTGATGTTGCTCCAGAGAAAGACAACACAGACACAGAGACTTCATTGACCTTGGTTTATAGCTTCTAACGTTCTTAGTAGGACTTCATCGTTTGTTGAAGTCCTACTATTAATCCTCTTCGGGTGTAATTCATCACTTTCTAGTCTTTGATTCAATGTCGTGCATTTTTTAATGTTTTTAATTAGTGTAGAATTGCCGCTAATTTTGATTTATTTTCTGGAAAATAACTTATATGGGACTTCGACTCATTGGATTTTTGGTCTTTTGCTCAGTGTTTTTTATGAGCAAATCCATCGCTGTACAACTTTCTCCAAAGCAACTAGCTTACATTAAAAGCCTTTCTGCCAGTGAAAAAAAAGAATTGGCTAAACAGTATGGGGTCAGTGTGGATGATTTAAATTCCAATCGCTTACCAAAGAAGAAAAAGAATCCTTTAGAAGAGTTGGAAGAGGATACTTTGGGTGACCCAAATCAAGAGCGACTGCCAGAGCAAGAAAAAGAAGAGGAAGAAGAACTCAAGTTATTTGGCTACGACTTGTTTGAAAAGAAAAATGTCGAGCAAGGAATGAACTTGCCGGCGCAAGCTGCGCCGGGTGATTATCCAATGAATATTGGTGATTATTTGATAGTTAGTTTCTATGGCAAACTAGACATCACGCATGAAGTTCAAGTAAATGGTGAGGGACAGTTACTGATCCCAGGTTTATCACCAGTAAATGTGTTGGGATTAACGTTAAACGAAGTGAAGTCCCTGATCCTATCCAAAGTGAAGCAAGAGGTCATTGGTGGTGAAGCGATTGTCACCACAGGTGAATTACAACCAATTAGAGTCACGATTGCTGGTGAAGTTAAAAAACCAGGTATCTATACGCTACCTGCATTGACGAACATTACGCAAGCACTTAACTACGCAGACGGCATTACAGAATTAGGCTCCCTAAGAAACATACAGCAAAAACGTAAAGGGGAGCAGGTATCTAACCTTGACTTATACGACCTGCTATTAACAGGCGATAACTCGGCTGACACAATCTTACGCAATGGCGACGTGGTGTTTGTGCCATCAATTGAGAAGCGTGTTACCGTTGACGGTGCTATCAATAGGCCCGCAATCTATGAGCTGAAAAGTGGTGAACATTTACAGGACCTGCTAAAAATCGGCGGAGGGGTTGCTGCGGGTGGTTCAAAGCAAAACATTACAGTACTTAGATATACTCAACAGAACAGAAAAACAGTGCTGTCGGTTGATTTAAGCCGCAATGGTGATGCGCAGTTACATGATGGCGATGAGATAAAAATCCCGACCATCTCAAGTGAGCTGGAAAAGGCGGTCACACTGATCGGTGCAGTAACGCATCCAGGGCCTAGGCAGTGGCGTGTAGGTCTTAAATTGTCTGATATTTTAGCATCTTTGAAAAGTGACTTGTTGCCGATTTCCGATAAAAACTACGCTCTAATAATAAGGGAAGAAAAGGAAGACTCTGACAAATTTGTGCTTCAGTTTTCACCAAAGAGTATCGTAGCAGGAACGTCTGATCTTGAGTTGCTTTCTGGGGACCAAGTCGTCTTTTTTAGCCGCTTTGAGAGTGCAATAGAAGAAGTTAATGAACTAAAGCGTTTTGCATATGTTGCCGACGAAGTACTTGAAATGGAGAAGAATAGGCTTCTCGAGGAGTATAAGCGTGAACAGTTCTTTGAATCTATCGGTAGAGAGAGTTTGCTTTCATCGACAAGTACAGAAAAGTCTCAACCGTTAACGACAAGAGAAATTTTGCAAGGTAAGTCTCAGGAAGTTTCTGAAAATAATTATTCCTTGTATAGTAGACAGCGATTACTGCGCCCCATTATCCGAGAGCTAAACAGACAAGGCTCACCAGACGGAGCTGCGCCTGTTGTGAGTGTAAATGGCGAGGTGCGCTACCCAGGGCTATACCCTTTGCCTGCTAACGCCAATATTCCTGGCTTACTTGAGGCAGCAGGGGGGCTTAAAGAGTCGGCTTACCCTGAAAAAATCGAAGTTTCGCGTCTGGCGTATGAAGATGGCGTTGAGGGAATTCGTCATATTGAATTGAATCTTAAGAAATTGACTGGTAACTTTAAAGTTAACAGCAAAGACGTTATTTCTGTATTTTCAAAGCCGAAGTGGCAAGATTCTTCAAAGATAAACATTGTTGGAGAAGTAAGGTTTCCTGGCAGCTATACCCTTTCTGCTGGAGAGACACTTAACGATGTAATTGAACGAGCCGGCGGATTGACAGACTACGCTTTTGAGGGCGGAGCGGTTTTTACTAGAGAATATCTACGCGAACAAGAGCAAGAGTTGTTAAAAGATTTGTCTAAAACGTTACGCGCGGACTTGGCATCTTCAAGTTTCCAAAAGTCTGTTAGTAGCGCGAATCTTTCTTATGAAGATATGGATAACTTAATTAACGATATTTCGCAGCAAGAAGCACTTGGGCGAATGGTTATTGACTTGCCTAAGGTAATAGATAACGAGCAAGTTATATTATTAAGAAATGGTGATACACTATTTATCCCTAAAAAAGTGGATACAGTATCAGTGGTTGGGGAAGTTAACGTATCTACTTCAATGCAATACGACCCAACGATGACACTTGAAGACTATTTGAATAGTAGCGGTGGATTAAAACAAAAAGCGGATGCTGATAGTATTTACATTATAAAAGCCAATGGTATGGTTGAAAAAACATCTGGAAGCTCTTGGTTTGCGGTTTCTGCCGAAAACCAGATCAAACCGGGTGATACAATTGTGGTACCATTGGATTACGAACATGTTGATAATCTAACCCTATGGAGCAAGGCAACGCAGATCCTTTATCAGATGGGTGTAGCGGTTGCAGCGTTGAATGCATTGTAGTGTTTAATAAATGTACAAAAGACATTCGAACAGGATAGAATTTTAAATTATTCTGATAAATTATTAACTTTGTAGAAATTTTAATTTATGATGGGACTTGAATTAAATAGTAGTTCTTATCATAATGTGGGAGCCTAGATTTGATGCTACATGTTATTGCAGTGTCGGTCGGGCCCTTTAAATTATTTAACGTTTTGCTTACTCTGGTATTCAGAGTGTGTAAATTTTAACTGAAAACATAAAGTGTCCACCGGATACATGGAGATAAAAATGAAGCGTTTTAATAAAGTCGCTTTAATTCCTGCTGCAGTTGCCGCTGTATTAGCAGGTAATGCATATGCAGGTACTGAAGCTTGTTTCGAAGTTTACAAAAGCAGTGCTCTTGTAAACCATGATACTATCTACGCTGGTGCAGCGTGTGTTGCTGAAGCAAGCCGTACAGGTGCTGCAGCTGACAACCTACAAGCAACTGACGAAGTAGCTATCGCATACGAATTGACTGGCGATCTGGCTGTTGATTTTAATGACATCGATGGTGATGCTGCTCAACCTGGAACTGAGACTGACGATGACCAACACATCGTTTACATCCCAACGACTGATATCCCAGGTGGTACTAAAATCACTATCGCTTTAACAGGTGCTACTTTCAACGGTAACTCTAACCAGATCCACCTTCTTAAAGACGATGGCACTGGTATTGAAGCAGTTGCATCTTCGGATGGTACAGTTGACACAGCTTCAACTATCACGTTCCTAACCAAAGCTGGTATCACAATCGGTGCTGGTACACGTCTAGTATTCTCTCGCTCTTCTACAGCTGCTACTGAAATCGGTATCAAGATTGCTAACACTACTTGTACTGACACAGACCAAGCTTCTCAATCTGTAACTATCGCTGCAACTTCAGCGGTAACGGATGGTGGTACTGGTTATAACATCCAAGGTGCAGTTTCTAACGCACAGAAAGTTGCTGATATCTCTCCACAGTTCTACCCGCTATACGCTGGTACTACTGCTGAAGTTCAAGTTAACGCTGAGAGCTCAAACTCTGAAGGCACTGCAATCGTAGCGCGTACTCAGTTTGTATACAATGCAGATGCAACTAACCGTTTAGTAGCGACTAGCTCACAAGCTATCTACAAAACTGGTTACTACAACCGTGCATCACTTCTTGATCAAGCAATCACTTTAGATGCTGATGATCACGTTGAAACTGCATTTGTATCGTCTTCTGAGCCAGGTGCAAACGTTAAAATGCGTCTATACAACGGCCGTACAGCTGCAACTGGCGTATTAGACACAGCTGTAGAAGTTCAAACAGGTACAACTCCTGGTGCATTCGGTTTGACTCAAGGTGCTGCTACTGTATACAACACAGAAGCGGTAACTCTGTTCACTGAATCAGATGGTGCTGGTGACGTTGAAACTAACCCAATGACTGCTGCTCCTCTATTAGGTGCTGCTTACAACGAAATGTTCTATGTTGTTGAAAATAACCCAACTGACGGCATCATGAACTTCAACTACGACGTGACTACTCACTACACGCTTGACTTCGGTACAGCTGGTGAGCTTGATCACTGTGCAGATAACAAAGTTACTCACGAAGTAGGTGTTAACGGTGCGGTTCTTAAAGTTCCTTACGTAGTTAACAGCGAAGGTAACTTCGTACGTATCACTAACGAGCACGATGAGTCTGCAGAAGTAACTGTTGACGTATTCAGTGAATCAGCTGATGGTAACGACGGTCAGCGTAAAGTAACAGCTGTAGAGCTTGGTTCAGTTCCTGCTAAGTCTTCAGTAGTTTACTTCGTACCTACACTTATCTCAGAAGCTGTTAGCCAGAAGCAATATGAAGGTGCTGACGGTGGTTACGGTGACCTAGGTTCAAACGCTTCTTTCAGCCCGAACCGTCACTCAGTAACATTCACTGTTACTGCGCCTAAGAACTCAGTACACGGCGTTTCTGTACAGAAAGTTGTTGGCCGTTCTGACCGCGTAATGCCAGTTCTTGACCAAAACGACTGGTCACAGTAATTATTACTTAATTACTAACTTTTAAGTTTGAAAACCCTCGCTTTGCGAGGGTTTTTTTATCTCTTTAAATTGAGGACCTTTAATGAAAAACTGGATACTGCCAATTGCTTTATCATCGGTGTTGGCTGGGTGTAACACAACTCAGCAGGCAGAATTGGATGAATTAAGAGCTGAGGTTGAACAACTTAAGAGTGTTCAGCAACAGGTCGCAGTGAGGGTGGGTTTGGCAGAGTTAGTTAAACCTGAAACCCTTCCTCTATCACAAGAGGGCAAATGGATAGGTGATAAGTCAAATGACGTTGTCGTGATCGAATATACAGATCTTCACTGTCCATTTTGCAAAAAATTTCAGCAAGAAATTTGGCCTGAATTCAAAAAGCAATATGTGGATACAGGTGAAGCAGCTGTATTAGCTAGAGAATTACCTTTGAGCAAGTTACACCCAAAAGCAGGTTATGCAGCGGTATTTTTGCGTTGTACAAATCAACAAGGGCAGTATGAGCAAGTCAAAGATAAGTTGTTTGAGATCGGTAATTCAATCACTCAAGAAACGACTGCTGAAGTTGCGCAGGAGTTTAACTTAGATGAGCAAAAACTCACAACTTGCTTAGCAGATACATCAGTTCATGAAGCCGTTGGCCGCTCAATTTCAGATGCTCAGCTATTGGGGATTGGTGGTACGCCTTCGTTTGTGGTTGGCAGACAAAAAGATGGAATGCTAGTTGACTATCAAGTTATAGTGGGCGGTAGTTTGGAGAAATTAGGTGCTGCGATTAAGGCACTTAAGTAACACGCCAATAGTTCAAAATAATACCGTTGTATGTTAGATTGCAACGGTATTAATACTGCACTTGGAATACATTCAGCTTGGCAGTATTATCGCTTACTAATTTTTGTACCTAGGATATAAGTTTTATCTGAACTTACGCTAGTCTTTGTAGTCCTAGGCGGACAGTAAATTTCAATTTTAACAATATCGCATTATTATGAGCTTTCACATGAAGAAGTTAAGAACTAATAAGGGCTTTACGCTTGTAGAGTTATTAATTGTAATGGTAATACTTGGCCTACTGGCTTCAGTTGTGGCGCCTCGTATGTTTAGTAAGGTCAGCACAGCTAGAGAAGGGACAGCCAAAGCGCAAATGCAAGTATTATCCACCGCTTTGGACTCGTACCGATTAGACATAGGCTACTATCCAAAAGAGCTGAATGAATTACTACAAAGCAACCACCAAATGTGGGACGGTCCGTATTTTCCTAAACAAATTCCGAACGACCCGTGGGGTAACCCGTATAGCTACAAAGCCATTAGTGAAGATGGCACAGAGAAATTTGAGCTAAAGAGCTTGGGGAGAGATGGTAAACCTGGCGGTGAAGGTGAAGATGCAGACGTGGAACTCTAAAGTTCATGCATATATTGCACAAAAGCAAATATTAAACCATGACAGATTGCAGCAACTAGCTGATTTTGAAAAAGACGAGCAATCCAACTTAGAACTGATTTTGTTAAATTCAGGTTGGATTGATG
Source organism: Pseudoalteromonas sp. MMG022 (assembly GCF_021654245.1). Taxonomy (NCBI): domain Bacteria; kingdom Pseudomonadati; phylum Pseudomonadota; class Gammaproteobacteria; order Alteromonadales; family Pseudoalteromonadaceae; genus Pseudoalteromonas; species Pseudoalteromonas sp. MMG022. Next base: position 205,972 of record NZ_JAKFZQ010000004.1, read on the forward strand.
AGGACCAGCTGCGAGATATGTATTGCCAGCTTTTAAACTGCGGTACGTGGGAGCAAGGGCTAGATACATCTAAAGAGTTTATTGAGCACTTAAAATCAACCAATGTTGAGTTGTTGTTAGCCCATAACATGGTGCCTGTGTTTATTGATAGTACACAAATTGATATCGCTTTCTCAAACCCTCATGGTAAAGAAGCGCTCGATTACTTGCGTTTTATTCCACAAAACAAAAGATTCTTTGCAGTTTCTGCCAAAGAACTGGAATTACTAGGCGAACAATGTAGAGCGCTACTTAGCGATGTACCAGATGTGCCCATTTCCACGGATAATCTCAGTGCGCTTAAAGAGCTTGCGCTTGGTGCTCCGACGGTTAACTTGGTTAATAGCCTTATTAATAAAGGGGTTAAGCTGGGAGCATCCGACTTACATATTGAGCCTGTCAATGGCAAATATCGCGCTAGATATCGAATAGACGGTATATTAAAAGAGGCGGACCCAATACCTCATAACTTACAGTTGGCCGTTATTTCAAGAATTAAAATTTTGTCGGGAATGGACATCGCTGAGAAAAGGCGACCTCAAGATGGCAAAATCGAGATGAAAGCCGGTACTACGGACTTGGATATTCGATGCTCAACACTGCCTCTTGGAATGGGCGAAAGTGTTGTTATGCGTTTTCTCATTAAAAACGCAGTTAAGTTTGACTTGAAAAGGCTTGGTTATTCTGAAGACTTAGTAGAAAAAATAAATCAGGATTTAAAAAGAACATCAGGTGTTATTCTGATGACAGGGCCCACGGGCTCGGGTAAAACGACTTCTCTTTACTCTTTTTTAAACCAAATAAATCGTCCGGATATTAAAATCGTTACGTTAGAAGACCCGATTGAGTATCAGCTACCAGGTATAAACCAAGTACAAGTGAACGCTGAAATTGGCTATGACTTCTCAGCGGGTTTGCGCAGCATTGTTCGTCAAGACCCTGATGTTATCATGGTGGGTGAAATAAGAGACAATGAAACGGCCAAAATCGCTTTGCAATCAGCGTTAACTGGGCACCTAGTGTTTAGCACGGTGCATACCAATGATGCACCATCGGCATATACACGTTTAATGGACTTGGGCATACAAGAGTATCTGCTAAATGCGGGCTTAGTCTCAATCATGGCTCAGCGATTAGCTCGAACTTTGTGTGAACATTGCAAGCAGCCGCTTAGCGAACTTGAAACGCAGGATTTATACGATAAGTACGCGTTATCTGAGTTGACCGCAGGTGAAATTGCGCCGCTCTATCAAACTGTAGGCTGTGAGAAGTGTGAGAATACTGGCTATTCTGGTCGAGTGGCATTTTTAGAGTACCTGCCATGTGATGGGGACGTTAAAAAGCTCGCAAAAGATGAGCGCCTGCTAGATAACCTATATGAACTGATGCGTGAGAAAAAGCTACGCTCTCTCAAACAGGATGGCTTTTTGAAGGCGGTAACTGGGCAAACAACCATTGAAGAAGTCTTGAGGGTAGCTGGGTGAGTCAGGTATTTAAATACAAGGCTTGTAATGCCAGTGGTGAAGTTGAACGGGGTGAGATCACTGCTGAAAATGAGGCAGCAGCGCATAGCGCACTGACGTCAAGAAACTTGTTAATTCTAGAGCTTAAGCAAGATAGCGCGCGAGCCATACGTAAAAGAGTATCCTTAAATGAACTTGAGCAGTCAACGAGTCAGTTATCAACTTTGTTGCATAATGGTCTGCGTGTTGATAAAGCCCTGGAAGTTTTAGCGCAATCAAACAGAAACTCAGCTCTAGGACAAGTTTGGTCTTTGGTATTGAATGAGATTAAGCAAGGGGCTGTGCTTAGCGATGCCTTGGCGAGCCGGCCTGATATCTTTTCTACTTTGTATATCGAAATGGTACGAATCGGTGAAGCAACGGGCAATCTACCACAAGTTTTTGCGAGGCTTAGTCAAAACCTTGAGTTTCAGAGCGCGCTGCGCAGTAAGGTGATTCAAGCCTCAACATACCCGCTGTTTATTTTGGTCGTATGCCTTACTGCTATTTGGGCTATTTTTAACTTTGTTATTCCTAGTATGTCATCCATGTTTGACAATGGTGCTGCGGTACCACAGTACACACAGTTGTTGTTGGATATGTCGAGCTGGGTGCAAAACTATCAAGTGCACTTATTGGTCAGCATATTGTTAGCTGGGGTTGGGCTATATAGTGCGCTGCAAAAAGCTTCGTTAAGGAGTGCTTTATTTGCTAGCGTTATAAAATTTCCCATCGTAAAGCAAATAGTCAATCACTCAGATCGCATTAAATTCTCGACAGCACTGCAGTTGACGCTGGAAAGTGGAGTGAGCTTGTCAGACAGCTTGGAGCTGGCTATGCAGACCGTTGCAAACCCCAATTTACAGACAAAATTAGGTAAAGTCGCAACCGTTGTCAGTAGTGGCGGAGTGCTTAGCCATGAACTTAAACACTTGGGGCTGTATGATGAGGTTGCAGTTTCACTTGTTACGGTAGGTGAGGAAAGTGGTAGTCTTGCAAGCTCTTTTAACGAGATTGCTAAACGTTCGCGGAACAGTTTTGAAAGTTGGCTGACAAAATTTACAGCACTGTTAGAACCTTTACTCATTCTCATAATGGGTGGTGTTGTTGGGTCGGTTGTTATTATCATGCTACTTAGTATAGTGTCTATGAATGATGTCTCCTTCTAAGTATTCTGGCTTTACACTCGTAGAGCTTTTAATTGTGATAGTGTTAATCGGTTTAACCAGCTCTGTAGTACTACCTAATATGTGGAAGCAGTTTGAGCAAGTAAAACGTTACTCCGAAAAGCAGCAGCTGACGTCTTTGCTGCATTATGCCAAACAATACGCGGTGTATTCAGGCAAGAGGCTGGAGATTAAAGTCGCTGAAAACTCAATCGAAGTGCGAGAAGTCAAAATCTCGGCTCAGCAAAACATACCTCAAAACACAGAGATTGCACCTAAGGCTTTCGATGAGTTTATAAATACACCAAAGCAAGACAGCGAAAATGAGCAAGATGTGGAAGGTGTCAAACCCTTAAAGCTTATCTCATTTGCTTATATCGGTTTTGAGAAAGAGGCAACTGTTGAAGTATCATCAAAAACTTACTTTCTTGATAAGAGTATCACCTTTGTCCATATGAATAGCCAGCAACGTGAAACCATTCAGTTTTAATAATCAAAAGGGCATGACCCTGATAGAGGTATTGATCGCATCAGTGATCTTGTTTATCTCTATTAGTGCTATTAGCTATGTATCCAAAGCAATGCTGCTTAATGAAATGCGTCTATCCAGAGCAACTGAACGTGCTTTTGTTTTTGAGTATATTCAAGATGAGGTAAGTTATCGCTTCGAATACGAGCGACAGCGCGAGGGGGAATATCAATTTGCGGGCTCTACCTATTTTTGGCAGGTAGAGGTGTTATCGGAAAAACCTGTGATGACAGAACTCGCTGCGGATGGAGAAAGCTCAGTTGCCAACGGCACGATGGTTCTATATGCAACTTCTGTCTTTTCTCAGTTGTCACCAAGCCCTAAGAAAATAGCAGAGTTTAAGAGTGTGTATTGGCGTGAACAATGATAAAGCAAAGGGTTTCACCCTAGTTGAAGTTTTGATCGCAATGACGATTTTTTCTATGGTCATAGCTCTAGCAGTAATGAGTTATCGCTTTTCATTGCAGCAGCTTACCAAAGAGCAGACGAATCATAATGTTGAACAACTCTCTAAAGTAAAACTCGTAAACCGTGCGATTCGCGCAGCGACTCCTTACGGTTACCGCAAGGAACTGAGAGAGAACGTGCCTTTTTTTGTAGGTACTCGTAACAGCTTTAGCTTTGTCAATCGTTCACCCATACTTATCTCTTCACCTGTAAGCATTGCGACTTTGTATCTAAGTGGGAAAGAAATACGCTACTGTGAGGCTCCTTTTGGCTCCGTTTCATTAGAGCGCTATCGTTTTAACCGTGACGACTGTGAGCAACACCTGACCTTTATGAGCGTTAGCAAAGCTAACTTTGAATATTATGCTTGGAAAGATTGGCTGGAACTGAGCAATTATTATTCCCCCTACTTTAATATTGCAACAAAACCTAAGCCGCGTTGGAGCGCAAACTTTGATGCATCAGAGCGTCGTATTATGCCAATTTTTGTCAGGCTAAATGTAAGCCAAGAAACCAAAGAGCAAGAGGAACAGCTTATATACAAGTTGATGCGTGTACCTCCTTCATTGTTTGGAGTTTCCAGTGAGTAACTATCCATCAAAAAATCAAGGCGCAGCACTGTTGCTGGTATTAATGATTGCCGCGGTGATGGCGAGTATCATGATCTATATGTCTGAAAAAGGCGCTAATTCAGCTCGAATGGCTAACCTGATCAAACAACATAGTCAAGCTAAGCTAAGAGTAGATAGCGCACAAGCAGAATTAATCAACGAACTGATGACCTCATCACTTGGTATTCTTGGGCCAAATGGTAGTTACAATGGTATTAAGCCTGAAAACCCATCGGTAACAAATTTTGTCGGTGAGCCAATTAACCGAGATATGCTAACCGTTACAGTCCAAGACGTGAGTGGTTTAGTGTCAATATCTCCTATGAACGAAAAAGCGTTTGAAAGACTACTCAGACACTATGGGGCATCATCGGGCGATGTGATCCGGATTAAAGACCGAGTTGATGATTGGCAAGATGCAGACGGCTTACGCCGAATTGAGGGAGCCGAAAAAGGGGACTATCTGCAAACTTACTTGCCGGCCAATACTGATATACAGATGATCGAGGAACTCAGATACATCCTTGAAAACGACAGCCTATATGAACAGATTCAGCCTTTCTTAATGGTTGGTAGCTACCCTGATATTGTTCGACAATTTACACCTAAATCTTTATACTCTGCGTTTGGTTTTGAGGGTAAGGTATCGGAACAAAGTAATGTTGAAGGCGTCGAAAGCCAGCTATCCAGTGGTAAACTTTTAATTCAAATTTCTCACAACGAAGCAGTAATGTACTCAAAGCGGTTCATCTTTGAAAGAGGGATTGGTTTTCGACCATATTTTATAAGTAATGAGCAAATAGTGGACTAGTTCATAATGTTGGCTAATCGAAATATAAACGACGCATCTGAGTACGTGGTGCATAAAAGGTTCTTTTTGAATCGTCACAAAGAGCTCGTAGAAGTGCAAAAAAATGCGCCAAAAATAAAGCTCGCTGAAGCGTGTGTTATTGATCGAGATTTATTCTGGGCGACCACAAGGCACTACCCAAAGTCATCTCTCAAAGAGGTCTTCAATATTGTTAAAGCACAAAGCAAAGAATTGCCACCTTTCGAGGGGATGTTTTTATGGCGCGCTAGAAACTTGGGGGCTGCACAATTCAGCATCGATTATTTCGTTATCCCAAAAGAGAACTTTGAACTGATCCCTGACTCATGTCAGTTTGTGTTACCCCTTTATAACGATACCGATGAGCAAACACAGTGGCCACTGACATTGTCTTATGCTAGTGATGACTCTCATGATCTCAAAAAGGCCCCGATTCCTTGGCTAGATTTGATTGGGTTAAGAATCACCAGAGAGAAAACTAAGTCACAGCAACGCTTGTCAACAACTCGATTGATGTATGGCTTGCTGGCAACAGGTGTATTTACCGTTGCTACTCTATCTGGTTATATTTATTGGACCCAAATGAATTTACAGTCGGCGAAGACGCAGAACCAAGTGCTGGTTAATGAGTCTTTGGAGATGCGCCAAAAGTATAATCGTGAGGTTACATCTGTTACTCAGTTGCAGACATTTTTGCAGCAGAACCCGAATGTTCTAGCTCGGCTCGCACGTCTTAATTTGAACTCGCAAGGTGTCATTTTTGACAGAGTGACAGTGAACCCTAAAGGAGTTGAGCTTCGAGGCGTGACAGATCAATCAGCTACGGATTTGCTAAAACAAATTGTTGCGTCAGATGTAATAAAAGAAGCGAAATTCTCAGGTCCGGTAGTGAAACAGAAAACGGGCGGAGAAGGCTTTACAATTGAAGTGGAGTGGCTGTGAACTCAAGAGAAGAAATACTAAAAAAGTGGGGGGGCGCAGCGATTGCTCTGCTTGTGTCGCTGGAGTTTGTTGTGTTCCCTTGGCTGGATTGGGTTGAACACTCAAAAAACGAAATTCTCAACGCTCGTACATTTGCAGCAAAACAAAATAATGTCGCTAGCCAGTATGCAGATATAGAAAGCAAATTGGCTGAATTGAAAGAGCAAACTGCACTTTATGCTCAGTTACCAACACTGGAGAAAAATCAGGATCCAGCCTTGCTTTGGCTTGAAGTGGTTGATGCAGCTATTGCGAGAGTGGAAGCCACGGTTAAAAATAAAGCGCCACAACGTGCTGTTGTGGTCAATGACGATTACTCTGCGTTTACGGGCAGAATAAGTGCTTCGGGTGAATATAATAAAATTCTTAATCTACTGGATGAGTTGGAGAATATTTCACAAGGGAATCGTGTAAGGCAAGTATCTCTTAATCAGCATCGTGCGAAGCGCGGAGAAGTGACAGCCAATATTGAATTTGTGAGGGTGTACAGAACAAAATGAAAAACCTTCTAATTTTATTTGGTGTGGTGATCGCCGCACTGTGCTGGATGGCACACGTAGTGATTTCATCCTACCCAGATGTTAATGACAAAGAAGTGGCACTGGCGGATATTTCTATTAAGCAGGATATGCCGCTTGATATAACCGCATTATCTAAGAATTTAGGTGTTGAGTTTATTGCTCTGGATGCAAAAGAAGTTGATTTTCCTCAATTCTTAGAAGCAAAGTTCTCATTAAATGCGATATACACGTCGGGTGATCTTGCGGTAGCAAGAGTGAAAGTGAGCCAAAGTAACAGCAATGAAATACTGAATCTTCGAGCGGGTGACACCTTGTATCAATACCAAGTAGTAAAGATTGACGTGAACAGCATAACACTGTCGACAAATGATAAAAATACAGAAGCTGTTCAGTTGAAAATGTTCAAGCCTCTAACAGTGTCAATCAAGACACCTGAGACTAATGGAGAAGTTTAGAATGATTTTAAAGCCTTCGAAGAAAGCTTGCTTGGCGCTTATGTCAATAATATTGGTTTCAGGCTGTGCCAGTAAAACAGGTCTACGAGATAAAGATTTACAGATAGAAAAATCATTGCTGAGTAAAAAGCAGTCTCAGGCGAGTACGCCTGTTGAAAAGCAAGAGCAGGTAAGTGCGGTCAGAGATTTTCGCGAGGTGCAAGTTGAAGATTGGGGGGGCATTACCCGTCTGAAGGAAGAGGCGAAAATAGCTCCTAAATTAGAAGGGCCTGCGATCACATTTTCTGCGGATGAAATGCCAGTAAAAGAGTTTGCCAATAAAGTATTTCAAGAGTTATTGGGTATCAATTACGTTATGTCTCCGCAGCTGTCTGCCTCAAAGGATACCATTACTTTAAACCTCTCTTCAGAGATTGCACGTCCAGAGTTCTATCGCGTAGCGATGAAAGCGTTGGAAGAAAGCGGTGTAACAAGTTACAGAAAAGACGAGATCCTCTACTTGTCGAAGTCATCTGGAGCAGCTCAAAAGAATTCAATCGCTGTAGGAATAGGTAATAAGGCAGAAGACGTGCCCGATGTCGCTGGTTCAATTACCCATATTGTGCCTTATATCTATAGTAGCAGCAGAAACGTCTCAAGTATTTTAAGCAAGCTTTCTACCGCGAAAGTAACAATTAACTCGATGCAAAAGCTAATTGTGCTTGAGGGTGAGAGAGCCGAAATCGCTCGTGCAATTAAAATTATCAATATGTTGGATGTACCAAGAGCATTTGGCAGAGAGATCCGTTTATTTGAATTTGCGCATATTTCGCCAGTAGAAGGCATAGAGCAAATCGACAAGTTATTACAAGAAGATGGTTTAGAAATCTCAAAGCAGGGTGATGTTTCTTTTGTTCCTTTGCCACGCATCAATTCGTTTGTAGCTTATGCAACTAACCAAGAAACTATTGAAAGAATAGGTTTTTGGGCAAGAAAAATCGATGTGCCTTTAGCGGGAGATGAAAGACAGTACTTTATCTACAAACCTAAATATGCAAAAGCAGATGATATGCGAGAAGCACTCTCAGTGTTGCTGCAAGGGCGCTCTCAAGGTGGTAGTAGTTCAGATGGTGCCGAGAAAAAGTCAACAAGTGCTAAAAGCTCAAATGTGCAGTTTAGTTTAGACAAGCAACAAAATGCATTGATTTTCTATACAGATAAAGATGAATATCGCTTAATTGAGTCATTGTTGAAGAAAATGGATGTACTACCAGGTCAGGTGATCTTAGATGTAACTATTTTAGAAATCACTCTGACGGATGAAATGTCTTCGGGCATCAAGTGGCTGTACAACCAAACAGGTGCAACGGGCAGTGATTCATTAACCCTAGATGCAGCTACAGGTGCGTTATTTGGCCAAGTTATTTCAGGTGATTGGAAAGCAGAATTTAACTGGAATGACGCAATTGGAGATGCGCGAGTATTATCACGACCGTATTTCATTGTTAGAGATGGGGAATCGGCGACGTTAAGCTCTGGCGATCAGATCCCTATCATCACACAGACGGTTGAGAACATTGGAAACAACAACTCGGTGTCAAACTCAATACAGTATCGTTCTACTGGTGTAAACGTATCGATCACACCGATTATCAACTCACAAGGTGTTGTAACACTCTCAGTGTCAATGTCAGTGAGTGATGGTAAACCAAATAAATTGGGCGTCTCGTCTCCAACCATTACCAACCGCTCAATTACGACTGAGGTGCTCTCTGGTGATGGGCAAACGGTTGCCTTGGGTGGCCTTATCCAAGAGAAGAAGAGTGACTTCGTCCAAGGGGTTCCTGGGTTAAGTGAACTGCCAGTATTGGGGAATTTATTTAAAGCCAAAGAAGACTCGATGCAAAGAACAGAGTTGATGATGCTAATCACAACAAAAGTGGTCAAAAATGAATCTGAGGTGGATGAATTTGGCGAAGCGATTTCTGAGCTATACAGCGCGCCTATCATAATTAAATAGTAACAGTAGTTGTACTAGCTCAGACTTGATCTGACAGTTACCCGTTTTTCAATCGGTGACTGTCAGTTTAGATTTGAGCTAAATTCTTCTCAGCTGTTAACACCACGCGATTCTGTCGTAATCGCTAATTCTGCTTATGGAAGCGAAGTAAAACCTTGTCAGTGCTGTATCGACCTCCACGAGTAAAGGTTTTACGGACATTGTTGTCGATAGTACCGACTTGAAGTGTACGGTAACGGACAATGACACACACGCAAACATCACGCAAGTAAAGGTCGGACGTGGCTACGCGTTTAGGCAGTACACGTTTCACCCTTCGTTTTAGATGGTAATACACTCGCTAATTTAGACCTATTTAGGTATTCAAGGTACGCCATCAATGCGACAACAAAGGCAGACCATATTGCTGAACGGTAGGCGTCCATAGGGGTGCCTGTAAAGCCATAAAGTATCGAAGATGCTATAGCAATATGACATGCAATACTTAGCTGTAAATGCTTAAAGCCTAAAGTCTCTACATTTCTTCTTGATGCAAAGCATATTCGTAGTGAATAAAAGTAGAAAGTTAGGAACAAAAGTGTAATGGCAATTAACCCAAATAGACCGTATCGGAATAAATAATCCAGAAATGTATTTTCTATAATTAGACCCTTTAAAGCATTAGGGGAGCCAGAGTACCAATATGTTAGCCCTTCCTCTACTGCGACAATTATTTGGTTTTTCCTTGTTGATGTAGAACCATCCATTTCTCCGTTGCTTATCAGTTCTAGAAAGCGGCTGATGTATTCCAAGTTTAAATCTAACTTTATGAACGCAAGTACTGCTATAGATATAAAAAATAATTTAAGAGTTAGAAGTTTTTTAGCAATGCCCAAATTTAATATGACTGAAATTAAAGTGAAGTAAATCGCAATTAATGCCGTTGCTAAATAGCCCGTTTTAGATTGAGATAGAAAAATCGCTAAAAATATCAATACAATGAGTATTACTGAGGTCTTCTTTTGCTCCCCTATGAGAAATTCAAGAATATAGTATGCAAGGTAAAAAGTTAATACGTAGCAAGTGATATAAACCCAGTCGAAACTGCCTGAGGCTCTGAACCCATATCCAGAATAAACTCTTTTAAAGCTGATGACTTTTAGAAAAGCTACATCGCCCAGTATAATTTGCAGTGCAATTAAGAGCAGTTGTAGAAGCAGCATCACGAAAAGCACATTACTGATCTTTTTAAGATCTGTAATCTTGAAATGGGCTTGAAGTAGTGAGAAAAATGAGAACGTATAAAAGAATAGCAACAGTGGCTTGATTAGTACTGCAAAATGAAACTCAGAGAACTTCTCCCAATTAGATGGAAAAGTTATAAGCATAGCGAGCAGGGGTAAAAGGTAAACATAAGAGATTGCAGGCACTAGCGGACGGGTTCTAGTGACGAGTATTCCTATAGCCAACACTGCAAACATAACGATGAAATAAAACTTTTGCATTACAGATGGAGTTATTGACGGAATGAAATACGTCGGCCAGTAGAATAGTAGAAATATACAAGCATAAGTAACAAACTGAGAAAAGCTAGTGCGCTGCATTGGCTTATCTCTTTGTGATCATGTTGTAAAGGTAGCAAACTACAAATTTAGGATATTGGCGAATTACTCTATCTCGTACATGCTTATGCATTACGACTCTTTGTAACCAACGCAATCCCAACTTTTTAATCATAGGATGATAGTAATCAGGTTTAATAGATGTCTGAGTTAAGAAGCCACCACAAGTAATAAACAGCATTGGCCGTGCAAGTGCCTTTTTGCCGTTTGCGCAAAAAGCCTCTTGATAAGGTGTTCCCATACCAACCAAAACAACGTCAATATCGTGCGCTTCAAGCTCATTATATACAGCGCTAGCGTCTTTAATATAACCATTGCGATGGTAGCAAATATTGATATTTGGATATTGCTGTCTTAATACCTCGACCGCTTTACAGTTCTCAGGCTCTGTCGCTCCAATCACAGCGAGATTCAGTTTGCTGTCACTTACATACTGTAGAAATGATCCGGCTATTGAACTGTAGTCGAAGCTGGCACGCGTTATTTTTGGCAAAAATAGGTTATGTAGCTTGCATAGCAATGCGCCATCAGAGAAAAAGTAATCAATACCATCGACAAGATCGTCGCGTTGCTGAAGTTCGTAATAAGAAAATGGGTTTACAAATGAAATTGCAACTGGTTTAGCGAAATTCAAAGCTTGCGTTCGGATATTTTCAAATTGCTCACCGGAGTGGATTTTCTTATTGAGTGATTTTTTCATAGTGACTTAAATAGCCTGCTGTCTGTCTGTAGTAAACTCATCAATGAAATGGCCATTGGTATTTTCTATTGCAACGTTTCTAGTGTGGCATGTGCCTTGGCTGATGGATTATGAAACACCCTGTTCTTACTACTTTGTAGCTACTCATGGTATTCAACTGTGCCATCAGAAAAACCATCGTTGACAATTATGAGCTCCCAATTATACGCTCCCAATTATCATAGCACTGAGGCCCTACACTCCTAACCGCACGTTTCGGGCTTTTTAAGCGATTGTGTGTGGGCATAAAGACAGTGGCTAGTGACAGTTGCTTCATTTATTTCTCGCGATGTAAAACCGAACTAGATAAATCATTGAAACAAACAAGCCACCAAGAAAGGTACAGATAATCACGATAAAAGCTCTTTTAGGGCCACTCTTTTCATCAGGAAAACTTGGTGGATCGATAGTTGTTAGAATGTATTCATCCTCGATTTCGGTCAGCATCTTTTGCTTCGTTTGCTCCTCTATCAAGCGATAAAAAACAACCTGCATATCAGAAACGTTAGTTTGTTCTAACTTATTATTTAAGTATTCGATACTTTTCTTTGCCTGATCAATATCGTAACGCTGCATAGTAGCGTTTAGCTCGACCACTAGCTGCTTGAGTATATCCTGAGCAATATAAGGGGAGTGATGTTCATACGATATGCTATATAGGCCGCTTTTTTCTTTATCAATTGTAAGCGAGTCTGTCAGCTTGATATATGCTTCCCAAAGTTGTTTGCTTTCTGTTAGGTTTATGAATTTATTGCTTTTATCGTCATATATTTCACTGTCTAGGTGTAGAGTGTTTGTTTCTGGTTCCCAATAATCGGATGCCAACAAAGGTACTCGCAAATCATTATCATCGATAAACTTGTATAGAAAGCTTTTACTCACCAGCTTGGCCAGTGCTACTTCCGTTTTAAATCCATTGTCATTTGTAGCTGAGATACCAGCAAGCGCAGCAAGACCACCCAGTTGCCCTCCCATGTCGCCGGAGTTACTTTTAAGGCTTTGAGTAGATGCCAGGATTGCTGTTGAACGATAAGTACTCGGTAAGCTTAACGCAAGTACAACACCCATAATAGCGCAGGCAAAGCTGATGCCTAATATTACTAATTTTGCTGACCACATGAACCGAACTAACTCGCCAAATTCTGGCGGCTCTTTACGCATGCTTAAAGTTGAGTTAGTCATTTAGGTAGACATCCCATAAATACAAAAGAAGCAGGATTATACAGAATTAAAAAAGATCAATAAACCTGATAATTGAAAGCAATACGATATGAAATGTTAACATAAGGTGATGGTATGTTTTTGCTTGTATATAAATAACAACGACAGTTTGTTTCTGTCGTATAGAGCTGGTTGGATTCTGAACGACTACAGCAATAACATGTTGCTCATTCTCGATGCTTTTTCAATAGTTATTTTTGGCTTAACAAATAATAACAACTAAACTGTTTTTTTTTACCTCATTTCCCAGTAAAACATGTGGTGGATTGAGGTTTTCATAGTGCACTCATAACTCTCATCAGATATAATGCAGAACTTTGAGTGAGACTTCGAGCATTGCTTTTGTATGTATATGCCTCGAGTGTAGTGGTTTTATTCGGTGGTTTAAATATTTTAACTTTAAGTGGAAGAATACATATGAAGTTGGGGAGTCTTTAATGGAGCTCATGTTAGCCTTGTTTTTCTCGTTTGCTATGACTTTAGCAACGATTGGCTTAGTGCGACCAGTGGCTATTCGATTCAACTTAGTCGATAAACCAAACGAAAGAAAAAAGCATGAAGGGAACATTCCTCTGATTGGTGGTATTGCTGTGTTCAGTAGTGTGCTGATCACTGCAAGTCTATTCTTCCCATTTAGTACAGAACTTGCCAGCTACTTATTTGCTTCTGGCCTGATGGTGATATTAGGCGTTATGGATGATAAACACGATCTAAGTGTTAGATTCAGAGTGTTTTTCCAGGTAGTAGTAGCATCGCTAATGATTTTCTCAGTGGATAGTTACATTCAAGACTTAGGTAACATCCTCTTTTTTGGCGACATCAATCTAGCTTGGTTTGGTGTGATATTCACCTATGTTGCAGTCATTGGTATGATCAATGCGTTTAATATGGTTGATGGCATTGATGGTTTGTTGGGTTCTATGGCAATCATCACGCTCACAGCTATTTCTATTCTCCTGTTCAATAGCGGTCAAACGAGCTTGATCTCAATCTTATTGGTTGTCTCGCTTGTTCCTTATCTGATTTTTAACTTAGGTGTATTTGGCACACAATTTAAAAAGATATTTATGGGTGATGCTGGTAGTATGTTTATTGGTTTCACTGTTGTGTGGCTACTTGTTACTAATACGCAAGGTGAAGTGAGTGCGTTCCGCCCTGTCACTGCTTTATGGGTAGTTGCTGTACCGTTGATGGATATGGCTGCAATTATTATTCGCCGCGTAAGAAAGGGTAAATCACCATTTAGTCCAGATAGAGACCATTTGCATCACATTTTTCTAAGAGCTGGCTTTACATCCAGACAAGCACTGTTTGTGATCTCTCTTATTGGTATTCTGTTTGCGGTTGTAGGCATTTTAGGTGAGCTTCTCGCTGTATCTGAATCCATCATGTTTTTCACCTTTTTAGGTATATTTTTCCTCTATAATTACGCCATTTTACACGTTTGGCGATTATTGAAGTGGTATAGAAAGCGTAAAGCTTGAAGATTCTACAACGCATGCAAAATGGAACACCTTTAAACATTACGGTTGTTGGCACCGGTTATGTAGGTTTATCTAATGCAATCTTATTCGCCCAGAATAACAAAGTCATTGCGTTAGATATCGTAAAAGAAAAGGTCGATATGCTAAACAGCGGCCTTTCTCCGATAGAAGATAAAGATGTTTCAGACTTCCTAGCACGAAGAGATCTTCATTTAACAGCGACAACGGATAAAAAGCTGGCATATGAAAGCGCTGAAATTATCGTTATCGCAACGCCTACTGACTATGACCCAGAGACTAACTACTTTGATACATCGTCTGTTGAGGCAGTAATTAAAGATGTGATGGAATTTGCACCTTCTGCGTCTGTGTTCATTAAATCAACTGTTCCTGTAGGTTATACAAAGAGTATCAGAGAAAAGTTTGGCATAGAGAACCTGACTTTTTCTCCCGAGTTTTTGCGTGAAGGAAAGGCACTTTATGACAATTTATATCCTTCTAGGGTGATTGTTGGTGGAGAGTGTGAACGAGCTAAGCAGTTTGCTGAGTTGTTGGTGCAAGGCGCTAAAAAAGAAGATATTCCAGTTTTATTTACGGATTCAACTGAAGCTGAAGCGATCAAACTGTTCTCGAATACCTATTTGGCCATGCGTGTTGCTTACTTCAATGAGTTAGACAGCTATGCAGAGACACATGGTTTATGCAGCCGCCAAATTATTGAAGGAGTAGGCTTAGACCCTCGCATAGGTAACCATTACAATAACCCTTCATTCGGCTATGGTGGTTACTGTTTACCTAAAGATACTAAGCAGCTTTTGGCCAATTATAAAGATGTGCCAAATAACATGATTGCGGCCATTGTAGAGGCAAACACTACACGCAAAGATTTCATTGCAAACTCAATTCTTGCTAAAAACCCTGAAGTGGTTGGAATATATAGGCTAGTCATGAAGTCTGGCTCGGATAATTTTAGGGCTTCTGCGATACAAGGGATAATGAAACGAATTAAAGCTAAGGGCGTAGCTGTTATTGTGTATGAACCTAGCTTTGCTGGGGGGCACTTCTATCATTCAGAAGTAGTTAAATCATTAGATGTGCTGAAAGAGCGCAGTGATATTATTATTTCAAATAGAATGGTGGATGAGCTGATGGACGTACAAGATAAAGTCTACACCAGAGATATCTTTAGGTGTGATTAACAATAGAAGCAGTTGCTGTTTAGTAATTTAGTTACTAGGTTTGTTGACTTAAATGGGATGGTTGGACCGCTCACCACTGGAGGTGGTTGGCCCAAATGCTTGTAAAGTAAAGTGTCAATTGACCTTTAAGCCTATGGACACTCAATATGATTCACGTATAATTGGCACCATTATTTGGAACCGTATACTTAACAATGGATTGTTGCATGGAACGCTGGTATTTACTCTATTGCAAGCCTAAACAAGAAGCTAGGGCTCAGGCAAATCTGTCCAATCAAGGGATAGAGTGTTGTTACCCCAAATACACAAAACGGAAAACTGCTAATTCTCCATTAATTGAGCAGCCGTTGTTTCCTCGTTATCTTTTTGTAAAGCTTGATCCATATTCTGTTCATTTTTCTGCGGTAAAATACACGCGCGGTATTTCAGACTTCGTCCGTTATGGAACTAAACTTCAAGTCGTTCCAGATGGGCTGGTTGAGCAATTTAAGCAGCATAATACACCTGAACTCGACTGTGAAATAACACAAGGTGATATTGTTCAAATTTCAGAAGGTTACTACAAAGATTTGCTTGCCATTTACCATCAGCCTGAAGGTGATATTCGCAGTGTGTTATTGATTAAACTACTCAACCAGCACGCGCAAGTTGTTGTGGATAATGGCTCTTTCAAGAAGATATAATCTGTATATCGGGTTGCAAACTGCTGAGTAAGTTCATGAATATTTCAAATATAATGGTAGCTGGGGGTAGCTTTATATTCGCTGATCCAGGTTTTATATGGATTTTTTGGTTAGTAAGCAATCACTAGGGTGTTGTTTTTTTACACCAGTTTTGTATTTTTGTGTGCATAAAAAGCGGTAATCAATATAGATATTAAAAAATAGATGTTGCATCGATTGCAACATAGGTTGAGAAGTAAGATCAACCACTTATCAGCAATTAGGAGCTGTGACCTAAGGGCGGAAGCGTGCCTGAAAACAGTATAACTGAATCTGAGCCATAAATTCATCTACTATCGTTAGGCTGAATTTTTTAAATTTTAAATATAGTAAGTTGAAAACGGCCTACGTATGCGTCTTTTTAGTTGTACTTGAACTCATGAATACCGACTTTTTAGAGAGCAGGCTAAATAGTGTGCTTACTTGCGATTAACACTAGTGCGTGGTTTAATTAGCCATCAAAAAAAGGTGTTGCTGATATTTTGTTCGGTAACAATAATTAAGAATACATTATTGGGAAGATACAATGGCGCAAAGCTGTAAAACGATCATTGCCTCTACATTACTACTAGCAATGAGTGGATGTACATTAGTACCTGGCGGTCATTTTGAAGGAATTGGGTCTGGCGAACAAACTGCGAACCTTGAGCGCGATCTAGAAAAGGTAAATATTCACATCATTGATTCTCAGCTTGTTCAAGAGCATAAGATAAAAAGAACCAATCAAATTGATCGTTCATCACTTGCAGGTATTGATGTTTCAAATTATGAGTATCGTTTGGGTGTTGGTGACGTTATTACCATTGGTGTGTGGGATCACCCTGAACTTACTATTCCTGCTGCAGTACAAAGAACCGCAGAATTTGACGGTTTTAGAGTGCAAGCAGATGGTACGATTAACTTTGCTTATGCGCCAAAAGTTCCAGCAGCAGGCCGCACAGTAAATGAGCTTCGCAACGACCTTGCTAAAAGGCTGAGTCGTGTTATTGAAGAGCCACAGATAGACGTGAAAGTTGTAGGTTTCAAGAGCCAGAAAGCCTACGTTACTGGTGAGGTGACCAAACCCGGTGTCTATCCAATCACAGAAACGCCAGTAACGTTAATTGACGCAATTAATCATGCTGGTGGTTTAACTGAGAGTGCAGATTGGGAAACAGTAACATTTACGCATGGCAGCAAAACAGAAGTAATCCAGCTTGATGACTTTTACTCTGAGGGGGATATCTCCCAAAACCGTTTGCTACAAGATGGTGACATTGTGCACATAAGCCGTAATGACAAGCGTAATGTCTATGTTTTAGGTGACGTTATTAAAGCTGGTAAAGTAGACGTCAACCGTTATGGGTTGAGTTTAGCTGAGGCGTTAACTGATGTGGGTGGCTTCAATGAGCGTACAGCCGATGCAAATGGGGTGTTTGTACTGCGTAAGCGCGATTTACAAAAAGATGGTGTACTTGCAGACGTATATCAGTTACATGCCAATAATGTGGCATCATTAGTGTTGGCTGAGCAGTTTGAATTGGAACCACAAGACATCGTTTATGTAACCAGTGCACCGCTTGCACGTTGGAATAAAGTGATTAGTTTGCTATTGCCTTCACTATCAACAGTGGATGCAATTCAAGATATAGAAAATCAGTAATTGTGAGAGCTCATGTTTGATAGCGTTTTAATGGTCTGCGCTGGCAATATTTGTCGCAGTCCTACAGCAGAATACCTGCTGAAAAGTAAATTGGCAGGTAAAAATGTAAAAGTATCATCGGCCGGTTTAACTGCTTTAGAGGGAAAATCAGCCGACGCGATTGCGCAAGAGCTGGCTAAAGAACAAGGAGTCGACATGAGCGAGCATCAAGGTCGTCAGTTA
The DNA here is from genome assembly GCF_021654245.1 of Pseudoalteromonas sp. MMG022. NCBI lineage: Bacteria > Pseudomonadati > Pseudomonadota > Gammaproteobacteria > Alteromonadales > Pseudoalteromonadaceae > Pseudoalteromonas > Pseudoalteromonas sp. MMG022. Next base: position 223,881 of record NZ_JAKFZQ010000004.1, read on the forward strand.
GGCGCTACCTTGGTCTCACAAAACAGTCTTATTTTAGTAATGGAACACAGACATCTAGAGGACCTGTGTAACCGTTACCCTCAAGCTCGTGGCAAAACGTTTTTGCTTGGCAAATGGATTGGAGACAAAGAAATTCCAGACCCATATCGCCAATCCAGAGAGGCGTTTGCACACGTTTATGAGCTTATCGAAAGCGCCTGCGGCGCTTGGCAAAAGTATTTATAAGGAAAAGTGGGTATATGAATGCTCAGCCAAATTTAATCTCTCCGCAAAAGTCTCAGCGTGAGGAAACTCAAGAAATTGACTTGATGGCGCTTTTCGGAGCATTACTTGATGCTAAATGGTTTATCGCTGGTGTTACGGCCTTATTTATGTTGCTTGGTGTTGCATATGCCATTTTTAGTACACCAATCTATCAAGCTACCGCTATGGTACAAGTCGAGGAAAAAGGCGGCTCAGTCCCTGGTTTCGACGATATGTCAGGTATGTTTGAAAGCACCTCTGCGGCGGTAACGGAAATCGAACTATTGAAATCAAGAAGTGTGATTGGTGAAGCCGTTGATACATTAAATCTTGATACCGTTGTTGAGCCTAAACTTTTTCCTCTCTTTGGGGGAAGAAGTTATCGCAAATTTGTAGCACAAGCAGAAGGAGAAGTTGCAGAGGCAAGCTTTGGTGCTGATTCATATGCTTGGGGTGGCGAGAAAGTTGAGATCCACCGCTTCAAAGTACCGAAAAGTGCAATTGGTAACGCGTTTGTTCTACAAGCAAGGGAAGGTGATTCATTTGCCTTACTGACCAGTAGTGGTGAAGAGATTCTTAATGGGAAAGTTGGAGCAGACGCAAAACAAGGGGCTTTTGAGCTTACTATAAAAACGCTCATCGCTCGCCCTAATACTGAGTTTTCGATTGTTAAACGCAATCGCCTACAAACCATTTTGGACCTACAAAGCACAATATCCGCGTCTGAAAAGGGCAAAGACTCGGGTATCATCAACTTATCGCTTCAAGATAAAAGCCCTGATTACGCAGAAAAAGTTCTAGATAAAGTCGCCGGTATTTATGTACGCCGTAATGTAGAGCGCAATAGTGCGGAAGCGCAACAATCTCTGGAATTTTTAGAGGTTCAGCTACCGGAAGTTAAACGCAGTCTAGAGCGTGCGGAAAAAGCTTTTAATGATTATCAGATACGTCAAGAATCAATTGATATTAGCTTAGAGACACAGGGTGTTTTAGAGCAAATAGTTGCATTAGAAACTAAGCTGCAAGAGCTTGAATTAAAACGACTTGAACTAGGGCGTAAATTTAAACGAGAACACCCATCATATCGTGGCGTCGTTGAGCAGATTGACACGGTTAAACGTCAGCGTAATGAGTTAGCTGGTGAAGTACAAGGGCTACCTGAAACACAACGAGAGCTATTACGTTTAAAGCGTGATGTAGAAGTTAATAATGAGATTTACACGTTACTTCTCGCCAAAACCCAGGAGCTTGACATTGTTCGAGCTGGTACGGTTGGTAATGTACGTATTGTTGATTATGCAGAAGTAAACACGACTCAGCCAGTAAAACCTAAGAAGGCATTAGTTGTGATAATGGCCACCATGTTTGGCGGGATGCTGGCAATTGCAATCGTTCTAATTCAAAAAGCATTACATAAGGGAATTGAAGATCCTAGTGACATTGAAGGATTAGGGTTACCTGTGTATGCAAGTGTGCCATTTTCAGAATATCAAATGAAGCTCACAGGCTTTGCCAAAGCCAGAAAGGGCAAAATAGGGAAGGCTAAATCAATATTGGCGATGGATAACCCAGCAGACTTATCTATCGAAGCATTGAGAAGTCTACGTACTAGTTTGCACTTCGCAATGCTAGAAGCAAAAAATAATGTTATTGCTATTTCTGGTCCAAGTCCTGGCGTAGGTAAATCCTTTATTACTGTTAACCTTGCTACTGTACTGGCTCAGAGCGACAAGCGCATTCTGGTGATAGATGCGGATATGCGAAAAGGTTATTTACAAACTCAATTCGCTATGAAATGGGACGATGGTTTAAGTGATTACTTATCCGGTAGGCTAAACCTCGCGCAAGTCATTAAGCCAAGTCAAGTCGATGGTCTTCATGTAATAACGCGAGGTCAAATTCCACCTAATCCGTCTGAGTTATTAATGCATGAAAACTTTAGCAAGCTAATAGCTGAAGTGAGTAAAATGTATGACTTAGTCATAGTGGATACACCACCAATTTTAGCTGTAACCGACCCTGCAATCGTTGGCGCTCATGCTGGTACAACTTTACTTGTTACACGCTTTGGTCAAAACCATGTCAAAGAGCTAGAAATCACGCGTAATCGATTTGAGCAAAATGGAATTGATGTTAAAGGCGTTGTATTTAACGGAGTGGTACGAAAGTCTTCGAATGCTTACGGTTACTATGGTTATTACAACTATGAGTATAAGTCGGATAAAGCATAAAGAACTAGAACTGTACTAGTACGATATCCTGATGATGAGAATAAAGTCACTAGCGTGCGGCAAGGCGGTTAAGTGACTTTTCTTCTGGCCCTTTTAAGTTTTCTTATAAGTGGCATAGAAGGGGTGAATTTAATTACTGTGTGGGAAGCGCAGTGGCTGTGGGAGAAAGGTGTAGCGTCATGTCCATGTTCTTCGCAGTGGCTTCATGGTGAGGTGTCTTCAAATTAAGGGGATTTTTGCTTCAAAAGGCAGATATAAGTCTAAATTAGAAGAACCTAGCAGTAGCAATTCGTTACTTACTTCTCTTTGTAACAACCAATTGATAATTTCCAAAAAATCAGCATAAGAAACAAAAAGGGACAACCTGTGAAAGTACTTACAGTATTTGGAACAAGACCTGAAGCGATTAAAATGGCGCCTTTGGTCCATGCTCTAGAACAAGATACGCGCTTTGAAACCAAGGTGTGTGTTACTGCACAGCACAGAGAGATGCTGGATCAGGTATTAGAGTTATTTAAAATTACCCCTGATTACGACTTAAATTTGATGAAAGCAGGCCAAACTTTACCTGAGGTGACAAGCCGAATTCTATTGGAGTTTACCCCGGTACTTAAAGAGTTTAAGCCTGACGTTGTATTGGTCCATGGAGACACGGCGACAACATTTGCTGCGAGTCTAGCTGCTTATTATGAACAAATCTCGGTAGGTCACGTAGAAGCGGGCCTTCGCACGGGAAATATATACTCGCCATGGCCTGAGGAAGCAAACCGAAAATTAACTGGCGCGCTGGCCAAATATCACTTTGCACCAACAGAGACATCAAAACAAAATTTGTTAACAGAGAACTATGCCTGTGAGCATATTTCTGTGACGGGAAATACCGTAATTGATGCTTTGTTGATGGTAAAGCAACAAATAGAGGCTGACAGTGATCTTAGTAAAACGTTAGCAGCCCAGTTTCCGATGTTGGACGAAAGCAAAAAACTAATTCTGGTTACAGGCCATCGTCGAGAAAGTTTTGGGGGGGGCTTTGAACGTATTTGTGAAGCGCTTGCTCAAACTGCAAGTACTCATCCTGACTGTCAAATTCTTTATCCTGTCCATTTAAATCCCAATGTCCAAGAGCCTGTAACGCGTATTTTGGGAGAGGTGAATAATGTTCATCTTATTGAGCCTCAGCAGTATCTTCCTTTTGTTTATTTGATGAATAGAGCATATATTATTTTAACCGACTCAGGTGGTATTCAAGAAGAAGCACCTAGCTTAGGTAAACCCGTACTCGTTATGCGAGATACAACAGAACGTCCTGAAGCGGTGGAAGCTGGGACGGTAAAGTTAGTGGGGACCGATGTTGAAGTAATCACCTCGTCGTTAAACGAACTATTGGTCAATGAAGCAAGTTACGCTCAAATGAGTCGAGCTCATAATCCGTATGGTGACGGCAATGCATGTCAAAGAATCTGCGACATTTTAGCAAATTAAGCGATATAGAAGCGGTTTTAAATTATAAAGTTTCAAAGGGAAAGTATGTCATTTAACACAATTTCAGTCGTTGGTTTGGGCTATATTGGCTTACCAACGGCAGCGATGTTTGCCTCTCGTAAGAAGAAAGTAATCGGTGTAGACGTAAGTCAACATGCCATTAATACTATCAATAAGGGTGAAATTCACATAGTCGAACCCGACCTTGATATGCTCGTGCATGCGGCGGTAAAAGAAGGTTTTTTAAAGGCTACATTCACACCAGAACCAGCAGACGCATTTTTAATAGCAGTGCCAACTCCGTTCAAAAATAATGACTCGAAAATCCCAGAGCCAGACTTAACGTATATTCAAAAGGCGAGTGAAGCAATCGCACCTGTGCTTAAAAAAGGCGATTTGGTGGTCCTTGAGTCGACCTCTCCTGTCGGAGCTACAGAGCAAATGGCCGAGTGGCTTGCCACAGCTCGCCCTGACTTAACTTTCCCACAAAAAGCTGGAGAACATGCGGATATTAATATTGCACACTGCCCTGAGCGCGTATTGCCTGGACATGTAGTGCGTGAGTTAGTAGAAAACGACAGAGTGATTGGTGGTATGACACCAAAGTGCTCCAATCAGGCTGTTGAGTTGTACAAAACCTTTGTTAAGGGTGAGTGTGTGATTACTAACACTCGAACTGCTGAAATGGCGAAACTAACAGAGAACTCTTGCAGAGATGTGCAAATAGCTTTTGCAAATGAACTATCAGTCATATGTGATAAGTTAGATATAAATGTGTGGGAGCTTATTGCTCTAGCAAACCGTCACCCTCGGATTAACATTTTGCAACCGGGCCCTGGCGTAGGTGGTCACTGTATTGCAGTGGACCCTTGGTTTATAGTGAGTAAAACTCCCAACGAAGCTAATCTGATCCATACTGCTCGCAAAGTTAATGATGCTAAACCTAGCTGGGTAATTGAAAAAGTAAAATTAGCTATTTCCGATTACCTACAAGATAACCCTGACAAAACAGCTAAGGACGTGACCATTGCTTGTTACGGGTTAGCTTTTAAACCAGATATTGACGATTTACGCGAGAGTCCTGCATTAAACATTACCAAATGCATATCTGAGTTCCACCAAGGAGCTGTTCTCGCTGTAGAACCAAATATCGCCAATCTAACAGGTACTTTAGAAAATGTAGAATTAGCGGACTTGAAAGTAGCGCAAGAAAATTCAAACATCCATGTGGTTTTAGTCGACCATAAAGAGTTTAAAGCGTCTCAAATTCACTCAGAATATTTAATCGATACAAAAGGGATTTGGTAAATGAGTAACATCCTTCCTTTAATTGGTCGCAATGAAGAACTGTTTTTTCAGGATATAAGCAAAAACGAGGCTGAATTAGCTCGTATCGTGTCACAATCAAGATTTCTTGTGCTTGGGGGAGCGGGCTCTATTGGCCAAGCTGTAACCAAAGAAATTTTTAAGCGTAATCCATCTAAGCTGCATGTTGTAGACATCAGCGAAAATAATATGGTTGAGCTTGTTCGAGATATCCGAAGTTCATTTGGTTACATCAATGGTGATTTTCAGACGTTTGCACTTGATATTGGTTCAATCGAATATGATGCGTTTATCAAAGCTGATGGCCAATATGACTATGTATTGAACTTGTCAGCACTTAAGCATGTTCGAAGCGAAAAGGACCCTTTTACATTGATGCGTATGATTGATGTAAATGTTTTCAATACAGATAAAACTATCCAGCAGTCGATTGATGCAGGCGTAAAAAAATATTTTTGTGTTTCAACAGACAAAGCAGCTAACCCTGTCAATATGATGGGGGCATCGAAGCGGATTATGGAAATGTTTCTAATGCGCCGTAGTGAGCAAATTAATATTTCGACTGCTCGCTTCGCAAATGTGGCTTTTTCAGATGGCTCACTGTTACATGGGTTTAATCAACGGTTGCAAAAGAAACAGCCCATTGTTGCACCAAGCGACATCAAACGCTACTTTGTGACCCCTCAAGAGTCAGGCGAACTTTGCCTAATGTCATGCATCTTCGGTGAGAATAGAGATATTTATTTTCCAAAATTAAGCGAGTCATTGCACCTGATTACTTTTGCTGACATTGCTGTGAGGTATCTGAAACAGAGAGATTATGAGCCTCACTTGTGTGCCAGTGAAGACGAAGCACGTGAAATGGTAAGGACTTTAGCTGAACACGGAAAGTGGCCTTGCTTGTTCACTGAAAGTGATACCACTGGCGAAAAAGACTTTGAAGAATTCTTCACTGACAAAGAAGTGCTGGACATGGCGCGTTTTGAGAATTTAGGAGTAATCAAAAATGAGCCACTCTACAAAGAAGAACTGTTGACTTTATTTGAAGAGCAAATTGCACAAATGAAGGCCGATCGCGTCTGGAATAAAGAGCAAATTGTTGAACTTTTCTTCAAGATGATTCCTGACTTTGGCCACAAAGAGACTGGTAAATACCTAGACGGTAAAATGTAGGTGAAATATATGGATTGTAACAGCTTTGTTGACTTTGTACGGGATACATACTCAACCAACGAATTTATTCCACTTCATGCACCTACTTTTAGCGGTAATGAAAATAAGTATGTAAAGGAAACAATTGATAGCACCTTTGTTTCTAGTGTTGGCAAGTTTGTTGATGACTTTGAGCGCAAGATAGAGGCTTTTACTGGTGCGGCGAAAGCTGTTGCTACTGTAAATGGTACTGCTGCATTACACACTGCGTTATATATGGCAGGGGTAGAACGAGGTGACTTGGTTATTACCCAAGCACTAACGTTTGTTGCAACTTGTAATGCTCTTTACCATATGGGCGCAGAACCAATATTTGTTGATGTGTCTCATATAAGTTTGAGTCTGTGCCCTATTGCTGTTGAAAACTATTTAGCTGAGAACGCAGAAGTAACAGAAAGTGGCTGTCATCATAAGTTAACGGGCCAGCGCATTAAAGCTATTGTTCCAATGCATACTTTTGGGCACCCTGCTGAATTAGATGAGCTTATACTTGTATGCAGAAAATGGGGGATTACGTTAGTCGAAGATGCTGCAGAGAGTTTAGGCTCTTACTACAAAGGCAGGCATACAGGAACTTTTGGCGATTTTAGTGCAGTAAGCTTCAATGGAAACAAAATTATCACAACAGGTGGTGGTGGAATGGTGCTGTGTGCAAACGAGGAAGGTGGGCAGCGAACTAAGTACATAACGACTACCGCAAAGGTTCCTCACTCTTACGAGTTTTTCCATGATGAGCCGGGATTTAATTATCGCATGCCAAATATCAACGCGGCCTTGGGGTGTGCGCAAATGGAAGTTCTTGATACGTTTTTGGAGCAAAAACGCAAGCTTGCTTGTCACTATAAGGAATTTTTTGCAGGTAGCGATGTAAAGTTTGTTACTGAGCCTGAGTACGCTAAGTCGAACTATTGGTTAAATGCAATTGTTTGCTCTGATGTAGAGAAGCGCAATGAGATACTCAAGCATGCAAACAAGGCTGGTGTGATGACTAGGCCTGTTTGGCAATTGATGCATCGTTTACCTATGTTTGAGAATGCTCTGAGAGGTGATTTGACGAATTCAGAGTATTTAGAGGCGCACCTTATTAATATTCCAAGTACACCTGTAGTGAGAAGTATATGAGAAAAATAGCTGTATTTACCGGCACTCGAGCTGAATATGGGCTTCTATATTGGATTATTAAAGGGCTTCATGAGTCTGAACGGGCAGAGCTTCAGCTAATTGTTGGAGGGATGCACCTATCTCCAGAGTTTGGCAAGACAATAAATCAAATAGAAAATGATGGTTTTGACGTATCAGAAAGACTTGAATTTTTATTATCTTCTGACAGCCCTGTGGGCATTTCTAAATCAATGGGGCTAGCACTTATAAGTGCTTCAGAAGCATTTGAAAGAAATCAGCCAGACTTGTTAGTAGTGCTTGGTGACCGGTTCGAGTCAATGGCTATTACTCAGGCAGCCATGGTCGCACAGATCCCGGTCGCACATATACATGGTGGTGAAACTACCGAGGGGCTAATTGATGAAGCCGTTAGGCACTCGCTTACCAAAATGTCGCATCTTCATTTTACAGCCACAGAAACATATAGAAAGCGGGTCATCCAACTAGGAGAGGATCCAAGCAAGGTATTTAACTACGGCGCCCCTGGAATCGATAGCATAAAGTCGCTTGAGTTGTTGGATAGAGAAGCATTATCGCGGGCAATTAATTTTGATGTCTCCTCTAGTTCTTATATTGTCGTCACATATCACCCTGTAACTCTTGATAAAAGTGGAGCTTCACAAGGCTTGGAAAATTTGCTTAGTGCGCTTGAAGAATACAACGATTATAAGTTAATTATTTCATACCCCAACGCAGATACACATGGCCGAGCTCTGATCTCTTTATTGAATGAGTTCAAAGAAAAGCATTCTACAAGAGTATTGTTGGTGCAATCTTTAGGGCAGCTGCGTTATTTAAGCTTGTTGAAACATTGCGATTTAGTTATAGGCAATTCTTCAAGTGGTTTAATTGAGGCTCCTACGTTCAATGTTCCGACAATAAATATTGGCGACAGACAAAAAGGGCGTATATCGGGAGATACAGTTTTGCATTGTACTGATGATAAGAATGCAATTCTCTACAGTTTGGAAGTAGCAACTTCTAAGAAGTTTAAAAAGCAATGTGCTACAGCTATTAACCCATATGGTGATGGTGATAGTTCAAACAAAATTCTTTCGCAACTACTTAGTTTTCCTTTAGAAAATTTAGTTTATAAAACATTCTACGATTTATAATTAGAGGCACAATGCGAGTTGGTTTTATTGGATGTGTTCACTCAAGCAGAATGGCACTAGAGACACTACTAAGTATTGAAGGTGTTGAAGTATGTGCCGTCGTGACTAAAAAAAACTCAGCGGTGAATGCTGATTTTTGCGACTTGTCTCCTGTTTGCGGTGACAGAAATATACCCTTTCATTATGAAGATTCAAAAAATAAGGCTGCATCTAAAGCATTTTTAAGCGACTTCGATTTGGATATTATTTATTGTGTTGGTTGGAGTTATTTGCTTGATGAAGAGTTATTAGCAATGCCCAAACAAGGCATTATTGGGTTCCACCCTGCAAAGCTACCGCAAAATAGAGGTCGTCATCCAATCATATGGGCATTGGCTTTAGGACTGAGCGAGACTGCATCGACATTTTTTAAAATGGATAGTGGGGCTGATTCTGGTCCGATTATTAGTCAGGAGCCGATAAAGATTGATATGGATGAAAATGCACAGTCTTTATACAATAAAATTCTGCACACGGCACAACAACAAATCATAGACTTTACAAAGAGTCTTTTGGAAGGCTCTGCCGTATTTGCTGAACAAGACCAGCAAAATGCAACATATTGGCGGAAGCGCTCACGCAAAGATGGACTAATTGATTTTAGAATGTCGGCTGAGTCGATCCATAATCTGGTACGTGCTCTTGCACCTCCTTATCCATGCGCTGAGCTTTTATGCAAAGAAAATCTAGTGCAAGTACGCCGTTCAGAAATACTACAACAGACTGTTCCCGCAAATATCGAACCAGGAAAAGTACTGGAGAAAAGAGGGAGTAGCATTTTGGTTAAGGCCGCTGGAACACAAGCTATTTGGCTTCATGACGTGGTTTTAGAGGATATAGATGTGGGAGATTATTTGTGAAAAGTGTTTTAGTTGTGGCTCCCCATGCAGATGATGAAACGTTGGGTTGTGGTGGCACAATATTAAAGTTAAGTGAGCAAGGTTATCAAGTTCATTGGCTCGTAGTGACAGGTATGACTAAAGAAGCAGGCTTTTCCGAAGCTCAAATTGCTAAAAGACAAGAAGAAATTCTTAAAGTGGCTCAGTGTTATAACTTTACCAAAGTACATGAGCTCATGTTACCCCCAGCAAGGCTGGAAATGTTGGCTAAGGGGGACGTTATCGGGCCTATCGCACAGGTAGTCTCAGAGGTAAAGCCCGAGGTTGTGTTTACTCCATATAGAAATGATGCACATAGTGACCATGAAATCGTTTATGATGCAGTAATGTCTTCGACCAAGTCATTTCGATACCCATTCGTAAAAAGAGTTTTAGCATATGAAACAATGTCAGAAACAGATTTTGGGCTGAAGCCAGAAGATTCAGGCTTCAGAGCTACAACTTATGTGGATATCTCTGGGTTCTTAGATAAAAAACTCGATATACTGGAAATATTTAAATCAGAAGTTGGGGAATTCCCATTCCCTAGGTCACGTTTGGCTCTTGAATCTCTTGCAAGAGTTAGGGGAGTTCAGTGCAACTCTGAAGCAGCTGAGGCGTTTATGCTAATTAAGGAGATAATATAATGACATTGATAATTGCTGAAGCTGGAGTAAATCATAATGGCAATGAAGAGCTTGCCTTTGCATTAGTTGATGCTGCCCATAAAGCCGGTGCTGATATCGTTAAGTTTCAAACGTTCAAAGCCAAAAATTTAGTGACGGAGTCTGCACAGCAGGCTGAATATCAGGTAGCAAATACTGGTATTCAAGAGTCACAGTTTAGTATGCTTAAACGGCTAGAACTAAGCTATGAGGTACACCATCAATTGGTGGAGTACTGTAATAATCTTGGTATTGAGTTTTTATCTACTGCGTTTGATTCAGAAAGTTTAAACTTCTTAGTGAATGATTTAGGCTTAAAACGTTTGAAATTACCATCAGGTGAGTTAACTAACGCTCCTTTGGTACTTGAGCATGCCCGTACAGGCTGTGATTTAATTGTGTCAACGGGGATGGCGACATTGGCAGAAATTGAAGCAGCTTTAGGAATGATTGCGTTTGGCTACGTGAATCAAGAGGACAGCCCTACAGATGAAAAAGTGCAGGCGGCATATTTTTCAGATGAAGGAAAAAAGCTTTTGAAAGAAAAAGTAATTGTACTTCATTGTACAACGGAATACCCAGCTCCTTCCGAAGATATAAACTTGAACGCAATGGATACTATTGCAAATAGCTTTAAACTTGCTGTGGGATATTCTGACCATAGTGAAGGTATTATTGTACCGATATCTGCAGTGGCAAAGGGGGCAGTGTTAATAGAAAAGCACTTTACGTTAGATAAGTCATTACCAGGGCCCGATCATAAAGCATCGTTAGACCCTGAGGAACTTGCGTCAATGGTGGATGGTATTCGTACTGTTGAGAAAGTATTAGGTGATGGCATCAAAGGGCCTAGACCAACAGAAATAAAGAATAAAGTGGTCGCTAGAAAGAGCCTTGTTGCTGCAAAAGCAATTTCAGTTGGGGAAAGTTTTACCTCTAACAACTTAACGATCAAAAGGCCTGGTCACGGCATTGAGCCGTCAAAATACTGGAGCTATCTGGGCAAAGAAAGTAGTAAAGGGTACGAGGCTGGTGATTTAATCGATGAGTAAGAGCAGTTACCTTATGTTAGGGGCTGGGGGGCATGCTGCCGTTCTTGCGGATATTCTGTGTTCACAAGGAAAAGAGTTAGTTGGTGTCGTTGCCCCAGAAGTAGTTGCAGGGCATGGCATTTTTACAGGTGTGCGCCACTTTGATAGTGACGATGCGGTATTAGATTTTAATCCTAAAGACGTATTGCTAGTCAACGGTATCGGAGCAATGCCTAGGCAGTCATTGAGGCGTTTACTCTATAATCGCTATCGAGATTTGGGGTATTCATTTGCTACTATCGTTGCTGACTCAGCCATCGTATCAGAACACGCTGTGTTAGAAGCAGGAGCTCAAGTGATGCAAAATGCGGTTATTAACATCGGCTCGAGAATAGGCGAAAATAGCATCGTCAATACCTCTGCAACAGTCGAGCATGATTGTGATATTAGTGAGCATTGTCATATAGCTCCAGGAGTAACATTAAGTGGTCAGGTTGTGTTAGAAAAGTGCGTTCATATAGCGACTGGTGCCAGTATTATTAACAACGTCACAATTGGCGCCGAAACTATCATCGGAGTAGGTGCAAACGTCACGCATTCTATTCCATCTAGGAAAGTAGTTTATGGAGCAAAAAGTTTTTGCAAAGGAGCAGATGGTGAGTATTAAAAACTGGGAGAACATCGTAATCAGCCCTAATGACTCGATCAAAACAGCACTTTCCGTCATTGATAAAGAAGCATTACGACTGGCTATCGTCGCGAAAAATGGGGTTCTAAAAGGTGTGGTAACTGATGGGGATATAAGACGAGCGATACTAAAAGGTACTGAGCTGTCATGTATTGTTGAAGAAATAATGAACCGTAACCCTATTACAGCCTGCACCTCATTAAGCAGTAATGAACTACAAAAAATGATGAAGGAAAATGAAATTCTATCGTTACCTATTGTTGACGATGAAGGCAGAGTGGTTGGACTCAAAACATTGTACGATACCTTTTTAGTTGAAAAACGCAATAACCCTGTTTTCATCATGGCAGGTGGCTTTGGGACTAGATTAAGACCTTTAACTGATAACTGTCCTAAGCCGATGCTGAAAGTTGGCGACAAACCAATATTAGAAGTCACAATACAAAGCTTTATCAAAGCAGGCTTTTCAAATTTTTATATATCAACGCATTATATGCCAGAAATCATTGAACAGTACTTTGGTGATGGCTCCTCGTTAGGTGTAAATATCACTTACGTCCATGAGAGTGAGCCTTTAGGAACTGGCGGTGCGTTGGGGCTTCTACCGAAGAACTTACCTGAAAATCTGCCCGTTGTTATGATTAATGGGGATATATTAACTAATGTTGATTATGAACGATTACTAGACTTCCATGAAACAAATGATGCTGATGCAACTATGTGCGTAAGAGAATACGACTATCAGATCCCTTACGGCGTTGTAAAAGGCAATGGAATGAAAGTGAGTGGTATTGAAGAAAAGCCAACTCAGCGTTATTTCATTAATGCTGGTATTTATGTTATTTCTCAAAAAATTGTAAGCTTAGTACCAAAAAACTACCATGTTGACATGCCAAGTTTATTGGAGATGTATTTTAATGGTGATGGGCGAGTGCTTATGTTCCCTATCCATGAGTATTGGCTTGATATTGGGCGAATGGATGATTTTCGTCGAGCACAGTCAGATATTCAAACTTTAGGTCTAGACTAATGGATAGAGTCGCAGTTATCGGGTTTGGTAATATAGCAACTCGTCACCGTAGAAATCTCAGGTCACTTTTTCCAAAAGCAGTTGTCTACGCAATGTCATCAAGCGGTCGTAAGCCAGAAGCTGTACCTGCTGATGTCGATTATATCGTTGAGTCAGTTTCACAGCTCATCGAATTAAAAGTTGAGCTTATAGTTATAGCTTCGCCCGCTCCCTTTCATAGCTCTCACGCGATACCTTTGATCCAAGCAGGTATTCCTGTACTAATTGAAAAGCCAGTTTGTACCAATGAACAAGATACGCAAGAGCTAGAGAGCGCGATAGCAAGCTTTAGCACACCAGTTGCTGTTGGGTACTGTATCAGATACTTGTCATCTGCGAAGAAAATGAAGGAATATATCCTATCAGGTATGTTTGGTAAAATTTATCATTGTTCAATAGATATGGGTCAGTATTTACCAGATTGGCGTCCGCATAAAGACTACCGAGAAACGGTATCTGCACAGAGTAAATTAGGAGGTGGCGTACTGTTAGAGCTCAGTCATGAATTGGATTATGCTCAGTGGATATTTGGCGAACTAGATTTGCAGTACGCATTGCTTAAAAATTCTGGAGAACTTGAGATTGATGTAGAGGATAGTGCTGATCTTCTTTTTCTAGCAAAACATGGTGTATGTTTGAATGTTCATTTGGATTTCTTGCAGCAAAAAGTAAGCCGTAGATGCAAAATTATCTCCCACGCGGGAGTTGTTGAGTGGGATCTAGTCGCGAATGAAATTAGAATATGTACAAATGGAAGTGAGAAGTTGCTATTTAGCGATCCCTCTTGGGAACCAAATCAAATGTACTTAGATATGCTAACTGATTTTCTATCTCTAATTAATGGAGATGATAGTCAAGCTGTTAGCGTTTCTGAAGCTTCAAAAACGGTCGCTTTAATAGAAAATGTTAAATCTAAGTTTCCAATAACAAAAATTATTAGCGCTGATGTACAGTAAAATGGAGCTTCAATGAAAAACTATGCATTTATCTTTGCTCGAGGTGGTTCGAAAGGATTACCGGGAAAAAATATTCGACCATTATTAGGTAAACCATTATTAAAATATTCTATAGATACGGCTCTTTCTGCGCCTTCTATTGATCGTGTTTTCGTCTCTACCGATGACGAAGCTATTGCAGCAGTTGCTTTGTCTGCAGGCGCCGAAGTTATTGAGAGGCCAAGTGAGCTTGCTTCTGATAGTAGCCCTGAATGGCTATCTTGGAGGCATGCCATTGACTGGGTTACGGAACGGTATGGCAGGATTGATACGCTAGTAAGTTTGCCTGCAACTAGCCCTTTGAGAGCTGTTGATGATGTTGAAAGAGCAATTGCTAAACTTAACGATACACCTGCAGACATTTGTATCTCGGTAACTCCAGCTAATCGAAGCCCATTTTTTAACATGGTAAAAAATAACCAAGAAGGGTTCGTTGAGCTTGTGAACAAGCCATCAAGGAATATCGCGAGAAGGCAAGATGCCCCTGAAGTTTTTGATATTACGACCGTCGTTTATGTCGCAAGACCTGATTTTATAAAAGAAAATACGGGTATTTTTGACGGCAATGTTACATCTGTAACAGTTCCTAGAGAAAGAGCTGTTGATATAGATGATATCTATGACTTTTTATTAGCGGAATGCATCTTGCGAGGGGAAGCAAATGTCTTATAACTTAGAACATAAATTTATATTAGTACTAGGTGGCGGTGGATTGTTGGGAGGTGCCATAATCTCTGCTGCGCTAAAGAAAGGGGCTAGTGTTATAGCCGCAGATATCGATGTTGGCAAAATGGCGGAGCGGCTAGAAAAGCAATGGAGACTTAAGGAGAGCGCCAAGTTAAGTTTAATAAGTTTAGACGTTACGAATGAAAAGCAAGTTAATGAGCTATTCGCCAGTGATATCAAGCTTGATGGAATTGTGAATGCAACATACCCACGTAATAGTGAGTATGGTAAGAACGTACTAGATGTCACTTTATCTGGGTTTAATGACAACTTATCATTACACTTGGGCAGCGCTTTTCTTGTCATGCAACAAAGTGCAATATACTTCCAGAAGCATAAATCTCCACTTTCTGTAGTAAATATTTCTTCCGTTTATGGCTTGATTGCCCCCAAATTTGAGGTTTATGCAAATACCTCAATGACCATGCCAGTCGAATATGCCGCGATAAAGTCTGCGATATTACACCTCAGCAAATATTTTGTTTCATATATAAAAGACAGTCGCTTTAGAAGCAACTGCGTGAGTCCTGGAGGGATCTTTGATAAACAGCCTGACAACTTTTTAAATGCTTATAAAGCTCAAACTTGTGGAGCTGGTATGTTGGACGTAGAGCAAATTACTGGCGGGGTTTTATTTTTAATCTCCGATGATGCTAAATATGTGACGGGGCAAAATATCGTCGTTGACGATGGCTTCAGCTTATGATGTAAGAGCTTAATTTGTTAGACACGCTTTATTAAATGACGAGTTATTAAAACAGAACTGCGGCTTTATACTGATTCAGAAATCAATTAGACCTAGAATGGACTGCCTAAGAATGATGTTGAAAACTTTTGTTTTGAATTTGGTACATGTTTTATGAATAAAAAAAATGTGTTAGTGATTCCTAGCCATGATGCATCCTTGGTTGAGTATGTGAGGCTATTTAAACGGTTGCATGGAGAGCTTAACCCCATTTTTTATATCACTTATCACAGTAAAAAATTAGTGGAATTGTTAAATACACATTGGCATGTCATTAATGATGTTTCTCATCCTTTGAATACCACTAATAAAAATAGATGGGTGGCTAATTTACTCAAGTATTTTTTTGATAATACGGCGTTAGGTTGCTATTTGCAAAGTGATCTGCTTTTGTCACGTTTAGCGAATAAAGCAAAGCATAGGGTACTTGATAATGCAGAAAAATTAACAAGCTTAATGGTTGCTGAGAATATCACTGATTTAGTGATTTCGAGTGATCGCTCTTCAGGTATAGAAGCGGCAGCATGCTATGCGGCAAAAAAGCTTGGTGTGAAAATAATCATTCCGGCTTTTGCGTATTCTGCGACTTATGAATCTAGTTACAAATTAAGAACAATGAAGATCTATCACGCTAAGTATAGCCAGGTGCCCCAAAATATTAAACGTTGTGCTATTTACGGTGACAAAGGGTTTTATCGCCCATTTGAAAGCCTAATGTTACATGAGCTTGGCATTCATCCAGAGAATCCATGGGTGTTGGGTGGAGGCGTTGCAGACAGTGTTTTATTGGATAGTAAAAGGGAAAAAAGCAGACTTGTATCATATGGTGGTGTAGACACTAAATATCAAGTTACAGGAACTGCTGCGCAAGATGAAGTACTTCATTGCTACAACAATAAAGCAAGTATAAAGAAAACGTTGCTGAACAATGCAAACTTCAGTATAGACAGACCAATTCTGATAATCTCTTTACCACAATACTTTGAACATAGGTTAATGGGAAAGGAGGAACATATTGAAATTTTTAAAGATTTGTTTGATAAATTAGCAGTTTTAAATTATTCAATTTTCGTTTCTCTTCACCCAAAATCAGATAGGGATGATTATCACTGGATTAATGAGTGCTCCCCGAACATTAAAATAATAGATTGTTCTTTGACGAACATAATAGCTATCGCGGATATCTTTATGGGTACATATACTTCAACGATGTGCTGGGCGCTTATGTGTCATGTTGAATGTGTGATAGTTGATCACCCTAACTTAAATTATCAAGATTTTTTGAGAGAGTTTGATATTCCTGTTTGTAAAAGTAATGAAGAAATAATCAAACTCTTAACTGGCCCTAAACAAAGCAGACGTTGTAACTTCGAGAGTATAGAGCAGCTGGGAGAGTTTGATGGCAAATCTTCAGTGAGAATTTTTCAAGCATTCAATAATTCAACACTTAGATAATTATAGGAAGTGTTTTCTGAATCTAGTTTTCTACTAAGACCAAAAATGCTCAATATAGAATTATATTGCTTCGCAATTAACTGACTAGGATTAGTGAATGAAAATGATAAAAAACCTATTGAGTTTTTCTGTCGTTGGTTTACTCCCGTATTTTATTAACTTTATTACTTTACCTTTATATAGTGAGTATATATCCGCAGAACAATTTGGAATTATTGGACTTATGATGTCGGGAGTGATCATAGCAACATCTTGGACAGGATTTCAGTTTTCCAGTGCCGTTTCTAGGTACTTTTTTGATTATGAAGCAGAGGAACTAAAGTCTTTTACTTCAACTGTGATTTTTTTAACACTTGGTTGCTCATCCTTTTTCTGTTTTATTTATGCTTTTTTAATTAGCCAAGGTTTCTTTTCTAGTATATTTAATGGTATTAGCACTCAAGTATTATACATTGGTGTGTTTCTCATTTTTTTGTCTATCTTAAATACGGTTTTTGAGCGTCTGTTGATCAATGAACAGAAAGGTTCCCTAATTTTAGTGAGAAGTATAGTTGCGCAAGGTTTATCTGTTTTTGTCGGTGTTGTTTTGATCTTGTATTTCGGCATGTCTTATATGGGGTTTCTGATATCAAGCGTAGTCTATTACTCCGCTATGGTGTTATTTTCATTAAGATACTGCCGGCATTACTTGGTGAATTCTTTTAATTTCAACTATGCAGATATGGCAGTAAAGTATTCATTTCCTTTGATTTTTCATTCTGTTGGTGGCGTTTTGTTTATGTATAGTACGACCTTTTTTATTGAAAGTTTTTTAACTCTTTCAATGGTTGGGTTGTTTTTTGTTGTTGATAAATTTACTCAAATTATAAAAGCTATAGTTAATTCTATTAATAATATTTTTATGCCAATTTATAATAAAAGTTCTGTGGCTAAAAATAAGGGGGGGGCTGAGTTTTTCGAAAAAGCTCTACCTGTTTGGTTTTTTTTTGTTAACTTACTAATAGTCAATTTTGCTGCTGTTGCACAGTCTTTCATGGTTGAGTTTATGGGGCGTGAGTATAAAGATTTACTTGTCGTCATTTTAATCATGTCAATGGCATATCTATTTCGAGGGTTGTATTGTTTTTGTATGGCTCCTATATTTTTCTATAAAAAAACTATGATAGTTCCCAAAGTGACGCTTGTGACTGGTGTATTATCACTCGTTGTAAACTATGTATTTGTCTCAAAATTTGGGTTTGTCGGTGCAGCCATTGCGGTCTTCGGCGTTTTTCTTATTAATTTTTTACTATCGCTTTTTGAGTCAAAAAAGGTTGAAGTGATTAACTTTCGTTTCGGATCCTTGCTATTGATGACATGCGTGATTTTATTATTCAACCTGCCAGTACTATTTGTGTTAGATGCCGGGTTTATAATTGTTCTTATGACAAGCATTGCGCAATGTTTGGCGGCAGTTTCTATAGTCTATAAATTTAATTTGTTTCATGTAAGGGAGAGCTTTGACTCTTTAAGGTTATATAAATGAATAAGGTTTTTACAATTGCAGAAGTCGGACAAGCTCACGATGGCAGTTTAGGGATATTGCACTCATATATCGATGCCGTTGCTGAAACAGGCGTAGATGCAATTAAGTTTCAAACGCATATTGCTGAAGCTGAAAGCAGTAAATTTGAAAAATTTAGGGTGAATTTTTCTTACGTTGACAAGACAAGGCAAGATTATTGGGCACGAATGTCTTTCACCAAAGAGCAGTGGAAGGGAATAAAACAGCATTGTGATGATGTTGGGCTTGAATTTGTTAGCAGCCCTTTTTCTATCAGTGCTGTAGAATTACTAGAAGAGCTTGGTGTTCAGAAGTATAAATTTGGTTCTGGTGAAATATCAAATATGCTCATGTTAGAAAAAGTTTGTAAAACGGGTAAAGACATCATTTTGTCTAGTGGTATGAGTTGTTTCAATGAGTTAGATAGAGCTGTTAGCTTTGTCCAAGAACATGGAAATAAATTGACGCTTTTGCAATGTACCACGCGGTACCCTACTCAGCCAGAGGATGTTGGTTTAAATGTTATTAGCGAGATGAAGCAACGTTACGGGGTTGACGTTGGTCTATCTGACCACTCTGGCACAATTTTTCCAGCTCTGGCTGCCGTTAGCTTAGGTGCTTCTATGCTTGAAGCACATGTGGTTTTTGACAAAAGAATGTTTGGTCCAGACTCGACTTCGTCATTGACAATTGATGAGTTTGAAATGCTCATGCATGGGGTGCGTGATATTTCTAAAATGTTGTCAAATCCAATTGATAAAAATGATGTTTCAGAAAAACAAGAACTTAAAAAAATGTTTGGCAAATCTCTGGCGGTTAGAAAAGCTTTACCTGAGGGGCATGTACTCACTATTGATGATTTGGAAACCAAAAAACCGGCAGGGTATGGAATTTCAGCGTCAGATTTTAAAACCGTGCTAGGAAAGAGATTGAATAAAAATATGAATCAATGGGCATTTTTAACGGAGGATGACGTGATATGAAAAAGATAAAGGTGTGCGTTGTAGTTGCAAGCCGCGCTAATTATGGTCGAGTCAAGTTTTTGTTAAAAGCGTTGCAAGAGCACACTGAAATTGAGTTACAAATATTAGTTGGTGCATCTTTGCTTTTAGAGCGCTTTGGCAAAGCTATTAATGTCATGAAACAAGACGGCTTTGAACCAAATAAAGCAATTTACTACACAGTGGAAGGTGAAACATTAATTACTCAAGCTAAATCAACGGGAATGGGAGTGATAGAATTAGCAACCGCATTTGATGAATTGGCACCTGATTATGTTGTAACTATCGCCGATAGGTATGAAACTATGGCGACGGCGATCTCAGCAACATACATGAATATTCCTCTAATTCACCTGCAAGGAGGTGAAGTTAGCGGGAACATTGATGACAGAGTTAGACATGCAATCACCAAATTAGCGGATTTCCATTTCGTAGCAACTGAAAAAAGTAGAGAACGAGTAATTAAAATGGGGGAGAAGGAATCTTCTGTTTTTAATTTTGGATGCCCTGCAATGGATGTTATTGCAAACTGTGATAAATCTATCTCGAATGAACATATGAAAAAATATGGCGGAGTAGGTTCAGAGGTCGACTGGAATAAGCCATATATTCTTATGATTCAACATCCCGTAACAACCAGCTACGGTGAAGGGTTTACTCAAGTAGAGAATACTCTAAATGCTTTACATCGGATCGAGCATATCCAAAAGGTTGTACTTTGGCCAAATGCAGATGCAGGAGGCGAAGATGTCGCAAAAGGGATAAGAACTTTTCGAGAAAATCATATGTCGGATAACTTTCACTTCTATAAAAATTTCTCCGCAGAAGACTTCATCCGTGTATTAAATAACGCGACATGTGCTGTTGGTAACTCATCTTCTTTTCTGCGTGAAGGAGAATTTTTGGGGGTTCCGGCTGTAGTTGTTGGGGACAGGCAAAATTTAAGAGAATGTGGCAATAATGTAATTTTCACAGGATATGATGAGGAGGCTATTTTTAATGGTTTAAATAAGCAGATAGAACATGGAAAATATCCTCAAGGGAGAGTTTTCGGTAATGGTGATGCGGGAAAAAGAATTGCAGAGATTATTCCTTCGTTAAAACCTAACTTATTAAAACCACTTACGTATTGATTATGAATATTGCAATTATACCAGCAAGGTCTGGTTCCAAAGGATTCCGAGATAAAAATATTGCGTGTCTCAATGGAAAGACTCTCATCGAATACGCTATTGCCAGTGCGATGTCTGCCAAAAATATAGAACGGGTTGTTATTTCAACAGATTCAGCATCGTACGAAAAAATTGCCGTTGATGCGGGAGCAGAAAGTTTTGGGCTTAGATCCGAATCGTTGTCTGGAGATGATTCAAAAACTGTAGATGTTGTGACCAATTTACTTTGTCATGAACAGTTTGCTAATGTCGAAAATATTGTGTTACTCCAACCTACCTCCCCACTAAGGACGGGAAAAGAAATTGATGAATGTCTGTCTATTGCTAATATGACGGGGGAGTCGGTCGTATCGGTTGCTCGGGTGGATGATCCTCACCCTTTTAAAATGAAAAAAATAGTTAATGGTGCCTTGCAGGCATTTATTGATGGAACAACATCAGAAGTTAATCGACAAAGCTTGCAAGAGGCATACGCACTTACGGGAGCTATCTACGTAACAAAAAAAGAACACCTACTTAATGAAAAATCTTTTTTCTCGAACAAAACAGTTCCTTATGTGGTTAAACGCTTTGTGAATATAGACTCGGAAGAAGATTTTGAATATCTGAAGTTTTTGGTGGAAAGAAATAAAGTGAGGTTACCTCTGTGATTCAGGTTGATTTTCTTTTTTTGGTTGAGCATGAAGACCGAGAAATGTCTTCTGTTAAACGATTGAAAAGTGAGTTGGAGATGAAAGGGTGTAGTTGCATCATATTGTCTACGGAATTTCATGCTCACTTGTTTAATCAATTTAATGCAAGAAATATTGTGTTTCCTTATGCCATTGATGACGCAACCTGGCCTATTAGGGCTTTTAAACAGCGAAAGTTTAAAAAGTGTAACTTTATCAGCCTAAATTGGGAGCAACTTTTAAGTAAGTCTAATCAAGACTTTAAAAAGCCCAAGTCGCGGTTCATCCAGGAGCATTTTTATCACTTAGCATGGGAAGATAACTTTAAAGAGTTTCTCAAGGATAGTGGTTCTAAAAGTGATAACATACGTGTGATAGGGAACCCCTTACATGAATTACTGATGGAAGATTTATATAACTCATCATTGTATGACGATAAATTACGTACTGAGTTTGGAATTGACAAAAGCTCTGAGCTGTATTTTTTTCCAATGAACTATGGCTGGGCATTTTTTAGTGATGACAAGATTAAGGCCAAAATCGCAATGGGATATGGCTCTGAGGTCGCATACGAGTATAGGGACTACGCGTTACGTTGTTTGAACGCATTTACATATTTCATAACTAAACTGTGCGCTTTATACCCTAAGAGCACATTTGTTGTTCGACCCCACCCGTCAATTTCAGTAGAGCAATATGTTGAGAAATTTAGCGCTAACGGACTAACAATCCCTGTGAATATGGTGCTGACAAAGAAATACACAATTAAAGAGTGGATTGCAATCTCTCAGGTTGTTGGCAGCTCATGGAGTACGTCCGTATGGGATGCCCAGAAAGTTGGTAAAAAAGGGTTCCTGTTTACCCCGTTTGAAAGGCCTGATTGGCTAGACACATTTTGGAATAAGTTGGTCATAAATATTAGTGAGCCTGAAGGTTTTGAAATGGTCCTCAATAGCGAGGGCGGTGATGTTTCTGACGTTGGGAAAATCATCCACTCGATCTCATCTTGGCTATATGATATCCACTCGAGTCATCTATATGAGAAAGAAATTAAATCGGATATATATTCTGAAATAATTAATTTTAGTTATAGAGCTAGAGCTAAGTTCCGAGTGTTTAGCATGAATAGGTTAAATGGAATGGGAGTAGGGAAAGGCCTACAACGAGATTATTTTTTTCCTGTAGAGTAATATATGGAAACATCACTAGAGAAAAAGCTTACTCACCTTGGCATATTAATTATCACGCTTATTTACTTTAGATCAACAATAGGTGTGGTTTTTGGGAGTGTGGTAGCAGATTTAGTAGTTGTTTCTACTATTGTACTGCTACCTGCATTTATATTTTTAATTTTTAGAAGGCAAGTTTATGGTCATAGAAAAACAGTCTTCTTTTATATAGTTTATTGTTTTCTGGCGTTTCTTATCACCCCATTGAGTTCTGAATATGGCAGCTATTTTGGTGGGTTTATTGGTCTTACCAATTTGGTTTTTCTTGTAGTCTTTTGGCTTGTTTTGCTTAGCTATAGAAATATGGAGGATAATATTCAAAAGTTTGCAAGGCTTTTCCTTATAATAGGAGGGGTAAATGCTGTTGGTGCTATTATCCAGTCAACTATTTCTCTAGATCTATTTGGCTTAGTGAGCCACGGTGTTTATACCAATGAGCAGATTTTAGCAAATGAAAACGTAAATGTTCGAGCCGTTTCATTTATATCATCTCCACAATCCTTGGCGCTTTTTTTATCTTTTTGCCTTTGCTTGAGCTTTAGTTATGACTGGAGGAGGCAAAGCTTAAAATATTTTACAAGAGGTCTTCTTTTCTTTGCTGGTGTGTTGACGGTAAGTAAAGTGTTCTTTGTTTTTATGTTCTTCTACATTTTATTTTCTTATTTGTCACCAAGAAAAATAATAAAGCTGTTTTTTAGTGTGGTTTTATTTTTTACTATCTTGCTTTTTTTTAAAGAGCATTTAGGCCGGGTGTTTGAAATGATCAATATTTTAGAGAATATAGAGTCATATTCTGCTTTCATTATATGGTCAGATTCATTTAAGTATGCAATTCAATTCCCAGAAGTCATTTTTGGACATGGGGTAGGCGTTTTTTCTCGAGGCGCTCAGAGCCTATTAAACTATCAGTTGCTCTATGGCTCAACAGAGAGCTTTTTCATTCAGGTGTTAGCTGAAATTGGTATCATAGGTTTGGCTTTTTTGCTTTCTTTAACTTTTAGTGCAGTTAAAAAATACTACGCTTACGATCGGAGGTTAATGGGGTTGTTAAGTGCATTTTTTATTGTTGGATTTTTTACCCCTGCTCTTTATGGTTACACAATTGGAACGTCTTTTTATTTTACTTTACTTTTGCCTTTAGTTTCAAAAAAATCCAATATAGAACAGTAAGAATTTAACTATCATCGAGGTTCAAATGCTGTTTTCAGTATTATAGATAAAGTAACATTTTTAATGTGAGACAGCATAATTTTACTAACGAGTTTGGACACTAACAAAAGAGCTTACAGGTATTCTTTAAAAGCAGTGGCTTCTTGGTTTTCATCTTTTATAGCATGGGGAGTGAAACATGTTTTCGGTTTTAATGAGCGTTTATAAGAATGATGAGATCGTTTTCTTTAGAGATGCTGTGGAAAGTGTAGTAAAGCAAACTATTTTACCTGAAGAATTTGTTTTAGTATGCGATGGCCCTTTGAACCAAAATTACTTTTCAGAGATCGAAGTTATTGGTAGTAAGTTGTCAAGCATGAATGTTAAATTTGTACTTGTTAAACTGGAATGTAATGTTGGGTTAGGATTAGCTTTAAGAGAGGGGATTAAACATTGCTCTCAAAAATATATTATTAGAATGGATAGTGATGACATATCAAGACCTACTAGGATAGAAAAAACTCTAAAGTTTATCACAGAAAATCCTGATGTTGATGTTTTTGGATCGAGCATAGAGGAATTTTACTCTGTACCAGGGGATTTAAAGCGCTATAGAAAAGTCCCTATATCTAAAGATGAAATAATTCGTTACGGGAAAAATAGAAACCCGATGAATCACGTTACGGTATG
Organism: Pseudoalteromonas sp. MMG022; assembly: GCF_021654245.1. Lineage (NCBI taxonomy): Bacteria > Pseudomonadati > Pseudomonadota > Gammaproteobacteria > Alteromonadales > Pseudoalteromonadaceae > Pseudoalteromonas > Pseudoalteromonas sp. MMG022. Next base: position 248,397 of record NZ_JAKFZQ010000004.1, read on the forward strand.
CATGCGCAAAGAATCAATTCTAGCTGTTGGTAATTATGAGTCTGTATTATTTCACGAAGACTATTACCTCTGGGTTAAATTAATTATGGCAAACTTAAATATGGCCAATGTGCATGATGTTTTCGTTGACGTGAGAGTTGGAAATGATCTTATCGGACGTCGAAAAGGGTTTGATTATCTAAAGCTTGAGTTTGCTTTTGCTAAAAAATGTAAGGAGGTTTTATATTTTAACTTCTTTGATTTTTGTAGATATCTTTTCCCCCGAGTTTTTTTAAGGTTATTGCCAAGAAAAATACTTAGCGTAATATATAAAAACTTGAGAAGTTAATTAATGGGAAAACAAGTAGCTGTAACTGGGAAAACGGGTTTTATAGGTAGTCACCTTCCAGAAGACTTTAGAACGGTGGATTTGAGGAAGCCAGAAAATGAATGGGATTTTTTTGGTTGCGAAACATTAATACACTTAGTGGGTGCTTCACACAGAGTGTTTACAGAAAGTGAGTATAAGTTCATAAATGTTGACTTGACTGAAAATGTTGCTAGGAATGCTATTGCTTCAGGTGTTAAAAGGATAATATATATCAGCTCAATGAATGTAACTTGGGCAGAGGCTGGTATCTTACCTAATGACATTGCTACGAAAACAAAGAAAGAAGCAGAAGATAGCTTACTGGAACTTTGTAACGCAAATAATGTAAACCTATTTATTATTCGTGCACCTCTTGTGTATGGTAAAGGGGCACCAGGTAACTTTGCATCACTTATGAGAATAGCCTCTAAGAATTTACCACTCCCTTTAGGTTCTATAAATAATAAGCGTAGCTTTGTTAGTGTCGATAATTTAATTGATTTGATTATTTTATGTGTTGAGTGTCAGGAATCGTCAGCCTCAATTTTTTATGTAAGTGATGACCAGGATGTTTCTACAACTGAATTTCTAAGTGAGTTGATCTCTTCCGCTGGTAATACACCAAGATTAATTCCATTTCCCGTATCATTGCTGCTGTTTTTTGCACGCTTGGTTGGTAAGAAATCTGAAGTAGAGAGGCTTTCTAAATCACTAACGGTTGATATTGAACATACAAAGAAAACTTTAAATTGGGTGCCACCAATAACTTTAGACGAAGGTATTCGTCGTTGCTTCAAATAACTTATATATAAAATAAATGGATTCATAAATGATACGCTTACTCGATTTTTTATTCGCCTTATTTGGTTTGTTAGTTACCTTTCCTTTTTTAGTTGTGATATATGTTATTGGTTTATTTGATACTGGCTCACCAATCTTTACTCAAGAGCGTGTAGGTAGAAATAAAAAGCCATTTATTTTAGTTAAGTTTAGAACAATGAAAGTAGATACTGCTTCCGTTGCAAGTCACCTTGCTAGCTCTTCCTCTATTACGCCATTTGGACATTTTCTTCGTAAAACAAAGTTGGACGAGCTTCCGCAACTTTGGAATGTACTAAAAGGTGAAATGAGCTTGGTAGGCCCGCGCCCAGGTCTTTACAATCAAAAAGAACTCACGTATGCAAGAGAAGCTAAAGATATATACTCGGTTAGGCCCGGCATTACAGGCCTTGCGCAGGTGAATGAAATCGATATGTCTACCCCCGAAATACTTGCGACAACAGATAGGAAAATGATTGATACTTTAACAGTTGTTAATTATTTCAAATATATATTGATGACTGTAACTGGTAGTGGCTCAGGAGATAGGGTGGGTAAGCACTAACTAATTTAATGTGCTAACATGTAAACTAGATGATCTCCACACTCTCCAAAAATGCTTTTATGTATACTACAATATGTACTATATTTTAGTCCGTCTGTGGTTTTAGTTCGAATAGGAATAAAAAAGGGAACACAATGGATAGTTGGTTTCGCACCTTACTTGGCGCTTCTCGTAGCCAAAAACGACTTCTCACGCTAGTATTAGATTCTGTTTTTATCGTGTCTGCCTTTTGGTTAGCGCTTATTGTTAGACTCGACAGCCTAGCACCATTGACTAATTTCAAAAACTGGCTTGTTCTAAGCTCGTTATTGCCTATTAGCTTAGTGATATTTATTAAGCTTGGTTTATACCGTGCAGTGCTGCGTTATGTAGGAGCAAATGCGGTAGGCGCAGTTGTACTGGGTACGGTTATAAGTACTGTAGTTCTTGTTCTTTCTTCATTTTTTACGCAAACAGCGATTCCTCGCACTATGCCATTTATTTATGCATGGCTGATGATACTTTCAGTCGGAGGTTCGCGCATTTTAGTTAGAGCGCTTATTTGGCGCTTAACCTCATTTACCAAAACGCCTGTTGTTATTTATGGCGCGGGGGATGCAGGACGCCAACTTGCGACTGCGCTTGTAACGGGACCTGACTACTATGTGACGGCCTACTTGGATGATGACAAAACCAAGCATAACGCTATTATTCAAGGGATTCCCGTTGTTGCCTTCGATGAAATTTATAATTTGATTGACAAGAAACGAGTGAGTAAGGTCCTACTGGCGTTGCCGAGTGTCCCTCGCTCTCGCCGCAAAGAAATACTCACTAAATTGGAGAAGCTGCCCCTTGAAGTCATGACAGTGCCGGGTATGGCAGATGTTATTGACGGTAAAGCGCAGCTTAATGAGATAAAAGAAGTTGAAATTGAAGACTTATTGGGCAGAGACCCAGTAGCGCCACGAGCAGAGCTGATGGCTGCAAATATCAAAGATAAAGTGATTATGGTAACCGGTGCTGGTGGTTCGATTGGTTCAGAGCTATGTCGGCAAATCATTTTAAATAGCCCCAAAAAGTTGGTGCTTTTTGAGGTGTCTGAGTTTGGGCTATATAGCATTGAAAAAGAACTGAATCAGCTTGCATTGAGTAAAAGAATATCTGTTGAAATAGTGCCTGTTATGGGGTCGGTTCAGCGTATAAATCGTATTGAAACTTGTATGAAAGCTTTTGGTGTACAAACAGTCTATCACGCTGCAGCCTATAAACATGTTCCGCTTGTGGAACAAAACGTTGTTGAAGGTGTGCGTAATAATGTATTCGGTACATATTATGCTGCAAAAGCAGCGATTAACGCAGGTGTAGAAACCTTTGTGTTGATATCTACAGACAAAGCGGTACGTCCTACCAATGTGATGGGCGCGACTAAGCGTATGGCTGAGTTGGTGCTGCAAGCCTTAGCCGAGAGTAAATTGACCGCAAAGAATACTCGTTTTTGTATGGTCCGTTTTGGTAATGTGCTTGGTTCAAGTGGTTCTGTCGTGCCTTTGTTTCGGAAGCAAATTAAAGAAGGTGGCCCGATTACCTTAACTCATAAAGATATTACGCGCTTTTTTATGACGATCCCCGAAGCTGCTCAGCTAGTTATCCAAGCTGGGGCAATGGGTAAAGGTGGAGACGTATTTGTTTTGGATATGGGGGAGTCAGTCAAGATTAAGGATTTAGCAACCAAAATGGTCCATCTATCTGGCCTAGAGGTTAAATCGGAGTCCAACCCTCATGGTGATATTGAGATACAATGTACAGGCCTAAGGCCCGGTGAAAAGCTTTATGAAGAATTACTCATTGGTGACAATGTTGAAGATACTTCTCATCCAAGAATTATGACTGCCAATGAAGCAAAACTACCTATGGCTGAGCTGGAGACGTTTATTAGTGCGATGGATACAGCCTGTCATAACTTTGATCATGAACTTATTCGTAAACTACTATTAGAGGCGCCTACAGGGTTTAACCCGACGGATGGCATTTGTGACTTGGTATGGAATGAGAAGCGTCTAGTGCTGGAAGAGTCGCGCCAAGCCGACAATAAAGTGGTTAACCTGAGAAATATTTAATACCTACAAGATACTCAGTCACAATAGCATCAATACTCTTGTTTATATCGCATATTAGGATAAGGTTGTAATGGCTAATATTGTAATTGTCCTGTGGTCTTGACACACACATGTTGTTATAGCTGTTATCTACCAAAAATTGATAGGTTTCAACTTCTTTGGAACGATATTAGCTTGGGTTTTTAGATGCTTCCATATACGATAACAAGAAGCTATGGTAGAGCTAAAGATAGGCTTCACAACATTTAATTCAAGAATTGAAAATAATAATCGGTCTGCGCACATGTCAAAAATAACTACACTTTTTGCTGGTGGGGTGGTACTTGCGAGTATACCTGCATTGGCAGATACCCAAATGAACAATTACACTGCTTTTGCAGGGTACACAGGTCTAATTAATACACCAACTGCTGAGGTGCTTACTAAGGGGAATGTTGATATTGGCTACAACAATCAGCTCGATCTATCTGGGCTAGAATATGTTGATGGCCACAACTACATTTTTTCAGCAGGCTTATTTGATGGCTTAGAAGTGAGCGGTATGATCGCTTCTAACACAATGCATGACAATTTTATTTTAATTGAAGAGCATAACCAAATTCGAGATTTATCATTTAACTTAAAATATCAAGTTCCGTTTGTGCCCAAAGATTGGTTTAATCTTGCGGTAGGGGCCAAGGACATAGGTGGTGCAGCAAATCAATATGAGACATATTATTTAGCTGGATCTAGGCAGTGGAATGATTTTAGGTTCTCTGCAGGCTTTGCCGTAAGTGACAGAGTAACAGGGCAAATGGATGGTGCTTTTGCTGGGATAGAGTGGCAGCCGCTTGATTGGTTTGCATTGCAGTTAGAGCATGATGCTGAGGCAGTAAATGCAGGAGTTCGTGTTACCGTACCAAAACAATGGCTGTATGATGTAGGTACGCTAACCCTTACCAGCAAATTTTACAGCAATACTGATTATGCACAAAAAGATACATTCTGGGGTATCAACTTCACCATGCCGTTGTTTACTCAAGCTGAGCTTAATGATCCTACCGAAGCGGCACCTGCACCTATCTTAGATAATCACTTAAAGCGTGAAGCTGCATTTAAAGCGCATTATCAAAAACAACGCGAGTTGGCACAAAAAACACTGGAAGAAGCTAAACAAGAGCTTTCTGAACGTGACAGCTTCAGTAAATCTTTGACCATACAAGCTCGGGAGCTAAAGAATGCGCTGATAGACGATGGTTTTGAAGCTATTAGTGTAGGTTTTAACCGCGATCCTCATATTGTTGTAAGCTTTGAAAACTATGTATTTAACCGCAATGATATAGATGCGATTGGCGTTGTGTTAGGGCGGATAGCAGAGCACATAGATGAGCCTGAGGCGAAATACAGTGTGCAGTTGTTAAATCGTGGCATGCCAATGTTATCTGTTACGGGGCAAGTCGATAATTATCGCGAGTTCATTAACACCAGTGCGACGCCTGATATGGACATTCGCCGCGGAGAAATGGAGCCTATAGGCAGTGTGTCTTGGGTGGGCATGCCGAAAACTAATAGTCCTTATTTTAAGCCACGTTTAACCCTAGGTCCATCGCTAGACACCAACTTGGCTACGGAGTTAGGTGTATATGATTTTTCACTAGCCATACAAGCTGCCGTTGACTTACCTATGTGGTATGGTGGTGGCCTGAGTGTGGTGGCTGAAACCGAAGTAGCTAAAACGGATGATTTTGAATCACACCGCCCATTTGGTCCATTTGCAAAGCAAAGTGGTATAACGCAGGCGACATTATATCAAACATTCGAATTACCTTATGGTATTTACAACCAAACACATGTGGGCTTTTTCAAAGAGTTTCATGATTATGTAGGTATCAAAAACGAAACGTCATGGCTCAGTGACAATGGTCGTCATCAATTAAGTGCTGACATTGCCTATTTAGAGTATGAAGACTACGAAGCTGACCGCGATTATCAAACGCTATCATATCGTTACAACTGGGTTGAACAAGATGTGAGTTTTCACGCAACAGCTGGGCGTTTTTTTTATGAAGATAGCGGTGTGAAATTAGAAACGCGCTTTTGGTTTGGCGATAGTTACGTATCCGTCTTTGCTCAAGATACTGACGTTCAAATGGTTGGTGTGGCTTTCAGTATTCCATTAACACCAAGAAAGGATATGGCTGCAACACCTTATGGCCAAGTTAAGGGGAATGAAGCCTGGCGTCATACTGTAAGTACGAGAATTGGTGAAGAGCATAACAACTTGGCGATTGGTAAGGCACTGCAACTTGATACGCCTGTGAGTATCAACAGAACGTTGCTTAATCAAGGCAGGTTGTCTAGCAGTTATATTTATGCAAACTTGGCTAGGTTGAGAGAAGCTTACCTAATGTTTCGTTAAGCAAGATGCCATTTAGGTAGTTGCGGCGATGTAATACAACTTTAATATTACTAACTAGCTGAAAAGCAATGTTTTGAGATATTTTTTAAAGGCTAATACTTGTATATTAAAGCATCTACCCGTATCCTACTGCGTAATTACAAGTAGGTGTTAGCGCTGGGATTTTTAGTGCAGCGCTGAAATGGAAAAGGGTAATATAGCTTAAGTTACGTGTTTGTCGTAATAAGGTACCTAGTGCCTATCGTTTTAGAAACATATATCAGTAATAAAAGGTTTGAAACTGGAAATAGGCCACTCATGCAAGTTAAGTGTTCAGCTGAAGTTTAACTCTAAGATTTTAAGCTGGTTTTGTCTTGTGCAGTGGTAAAATTACTGCTTAACTATAAAATTTGAAAATACGATAGAATTTTCTATAGTATATATTTGATTACAAAACTCTGTGGAGGTTGTTGTGGCCTTTGCAAAAAAATGGAACAAGGACTAATCATGCTTGCTAATAAAAAATCACTTCTTGCAGTGTCTATCGCTGCGTCATTTGCGTTAACGGGTTGTTTTAGCGACAACGACAATAACGTTGTAGTAGAACCGCCTACAGAAACTCCTACTGAAGTTGTAGTACCTGACACGCTAGTTACTGAACAACCAAGTAAAGTGTTCTCAGTAAACGTTGTAAACAGAGCAAACGCTGATGTTTTAGTGGGTGCAACTGTGTCATTCCTAGTTGATGGCGAAGCCGCAACTAATTTGACCGATGTAAACGATGAAGACCTGAGCATGGTTACAGTTGATGAAACAGGTAACTTTAATTTCTTATCAAAAGAAGGTGCTTCTGGTGAAGTTACTGCGGTGGTTAAAGCAGATGGATACATCTCAAAAAGCTTTATCGTAGACTTGTCTACTGAAGTTGAAGAAGGCGCAAATGACATCCCATTAGAATTTGGTCTTGTATCAGCTGAAACAACAGGTGTTAAAGTAGCAACTGCACAAGCAACTGTTGCAGATGGTACAACTGCCGAAGAAGTAACAGCAGAAGCTGCTGAGGGTGGTGCAGGTTCAACTGTTACCGTACCGGCAAACACAGTATTCCAAACTGCAGATGGTGAAGCCATCACAGGTACAGATGTAACAATGAGTGTTGTAGCTGCTGATTCATCAACGGACAGCGCAGGTGCTATCATTCCTGAAGGTTTAAACAGCGCTTCTACTACTGACGTAATTCAACCTCTAGGTGTTACTAGCATCACAATGAGCGATGACACAGGTGCTGCAATCAAGAAGTTCTCAAGCGCGATTAACGTGTCTGTTAACTTACCTGCTGATAGCGGCGTAACAGCGGGTCAAGAATTAGATATTTCTTCACACGATGAAGTAACTGGTGTTTGGAGCCAAGAAACTGTTAAGGCAACAGTTGGTGCAGCCAATACTGATGGTACTTTCCCAGCGTCATTTGAAACTGACCACTTAACATTCTTCTCACTGGGTAAAAAAGTAGAATTGTGTTCAGAAGGTGTAACTGTGAATATCACAGGTGACATCCCTGCGCGTGGTTTAGCAATCTCTCTAACTTCATCAGACGGTTCTGTCGGTAGCTATACTCGTAAAGCAGTTAAGAATGTAGTTCCAGCTGCTACTGCAGCGCGTTACGGTATCGCTAAGGATGCGACTGCAAAAGTACGTTTATATGACTATGCAGGCAACGACTGGTATGTAACTGAAAACGGTGAAGAGAGCATCTGTGGTGACGTTAACATCACTCTTAATGCTCCAGCTGTAGAGACGTTTGATAAAAGTGTTACATTGAACGGCTTCTGTGCTGATGATAATACTAAAACAGCAAACCTTTCGGGTTCAGTTGTAACTTATGCAAAAGACGGTAAAGCGGCTTCATTAGCTCAAGCAGAAGGTAACTCATCATTTAAGCTTTCAGGCTTAGAAGCTGGTGCTACTTATAAAGTACGTGCAACGATCCGTGGTGCAAAAGTTAGTGATGGTGGCCAATCACAAGCATTTACTTTTGAAAATGTTCAAAGTGACAGCACATTAGCTGGCGATGTACAGCTTCAGTGTAACCGCGTTCCAGTAACTGGTACTAACTAATTTTGATTAGTTCATAGAGGTTTAGAAACGCCACCTACGGGTGGCGTTTTTTTATGCGAAAAATGTGTGGTTCCGTAACTTTAATCAGTGACAAATTCTGATTGTAACCTCAGCACCTTTAGTAATAAACCTCAGCTGCACGTAAGCGTATAGCCATGCTGCATACTATTAAACAGCCCTGAACAATAGGGAGCGCGCCATTCTAATGGAGTTTTAAACGTAAGATAGTTGAAGTGTCGATAAGCTATTGTTATTTAAGTATTAGCTGTGTCTATCAAGAAAACGTTGCCAGTGCACATTACTATTGATGACTCGAATTGGGGCGACTATCTTTTTCAGTGAAATAGCACTTGGTTGTTCAAGCAAGTTGTCATCTTTTAGTCCCATAAGGTAATGAAATACAGGTTTCTCTGCGCGTTGAATAGCAGCTATCCTAACTTGTTGTTCGAAGTTTAACCTAAGACTGCTAATTGCCGTTTTATGACCTTGTTGATCAACGTTTGGTAGCCCACACTTTTGTAAGTAGCCCATACGTTCGCCTTCCCCTGAGAACCAAATTCTGACTTTTTCGCTATATCTGCCTGATTTAGAAGGCAAGTCAAATAACAAGCGAGTGTGTCCATGCGATTTTACAAAGCCAATATATTGCTCTAAGCCCGCCTGCCATAAAGCGGTATGTATGGGAATAAATCTGGGCTTAAGTTTGCCATGGGTATGAAAGTTAAAACCAGTAACAGACTCTTGAGTGGTTAGATCGCTGAATGTCAAACTGCCAATTTCATCACTATAAGCGCCAGTGTAATAGGCGATAAGTGGAAGCCAGAAATGCCAATGTTTTGGCTGTTCTCTTGGTTGCTTTTCGTCACCATAGATGTAGCCATTGAACAGAGTATGTAACTCCATAGCTGAAAAAGCTCGGCGGCCTAAATGCGATTTCACGCGTAAAGTTAAACTCCAAAAGATAAGTGGTGCTAGTTTATCGTGTCTTGAAGGTAAGGCAAAGTGTTAACAAGGTTTTCTCTGAATATAGCTATAATAGCGATTGCTTTGAACCCCTTCTTTAGGCGCTAGCTTCTCTTGTGTGTTATGAATATCAAGAATCTTTTACTGAAGGTTGACTTGGCTTTGTGTATAATCTCGCCCTTAGAATTCTAGCGTAAGCGCATTTGTTGCGTATCGCCAGATGGTAAGTTACGTTTTTCGATCTTAAAGCCAGCCATGGCAAGTACCCTCTATAATATATTTTGCCCTATCATCAAGGGTGACTACAGGGTGATTAAATATCGAAGCTCGCGGTAGTTCAAGGTAATTAAAGGCGGTTCACAAAATATGTCAAACTCAGTTAAATCAGGCGATAGTCCTCTTATGGTAAGCGATTCAACGTTCAGACGATTTTCTGTCGCGCCCATGCTGGATTGGACAGACAAGCACTGTCGTACATTTCATCGCAAGTTAACACGCCATGCGGTGCTATACACTGAGATGATCACCACGGGTGCAATTTTATTTGGTAAGGGAGATTACCTGAGCTTTGGTGAGCATGAGATGCCAGTTGCCTTGCAATTAGGGGGGTCTGATCCTACCGCTTTAGCGGAATGTGCTAAGCGGGCGGCAGAGCATGGTTACAGCGAAATCAACCTCAATGTTGGCTGTCCTTCAGATAGAGTTCAAAACGGTCGCTTTGGGGCGTGCTTAATGGCGGAGCCTCAGCTCGTTGCAGATTGTGTTGCAGCCATGAAAGCACAGGTGAATATTCCGGTTACGGTAAAAACGCGAATCGGCATTGATGAGCAGGATTCTTATGAGTTTTTAACGGCCTTGATTGAAGCGACAGCCAAGGTTGGGTGTGATGATTTTATTATTCATGCTCGTAAGGCTTGGCTACAAGGCTTAAGCCCGAAAGAGAATAGAGAGATCCCACCACTTGATTACCCACGAGTTTATCAGTTGAAAAAGGACTATCCAGAATTACACATCAGTATAAATGGCGGTGTTAAAACGCTAAATGACAGTTTACATCACTTAAAGTATATAGATGGGGTGATGGTAGGGCGTGAGGCATATAGCAACCCATTTATGTTGTCACAAGTAGATGAATTTATATACGGCGAACAGGCTTTCACCCAAACTCGACATCAAGTCGTGCGCAGTATGTATGATTACTTTGAGCAGCAAATGTCGTCAGGAGCAAATTTTTGGCACATTGCTCGTCATATGTTAGGTATATTTCAGGGGCAACCTGGTGCCAGAGGCTTCCGTCGCCATTTGTCAGAAAATGGCCACAAAAAAGGCGCAGACCTTAGCGTGATGGAAACAGCGCTGAGCTTTGTTCCTGAGCAGTAAAGTTATGAACCCTATAAAACGGTGTACTCAGCACTATATCTACGCTTAGCAATTACCAAGAAAGCATTGCTGGTTAGTGAGCGAAAGAGAGCGTTGCTTCTTTCGCTCAAAAACAATTGTCTACCTAGACTTACTTCGGATAGGTTAAATGGTATAGTGAGTTTGTTGTATAGCCAACTTATTACCGTTAGTTTCATATCTCCTTACTATTAAACACTCTTTTTTCTATAAGCTCTACCCTGTCAACTGCCATTTATTACAGATTATATAACTCCTTATTTTTGATAATGTCTAAAAGCTTTAAATGCAAATAAGGAGTTTTATATGAAAACCAAAATAAAGTTAAACAAAAAGAAATTAGTTAATTTGTCTGATAAAAAACATGATCTTCCAAACAAGCTAACCCCTGACGTGGCTGGTGGAATGGGAGCGTGTACTAACTGTGCGAGCGGTTGCCACGAAGTGCAAAAGTAATTTGGCTATATGCTAGATTATAATGTTCGTACCAGGGCATATATTAATAGCATGATTTGATATGTGACCCTTTTAAAAAGCGTAAAACGTTAGGTTTAACGCTTTTTTATTATTTTCTTTTTGGCTTGTCATAACTATTTTACTGGGCGTGTAATAACTCCCAATTAAAACCAATGAGAAAAATAATTATATAGTTCCTTCACTTTGCCACATATGCAAAGAACCGCAATTACTGTGCCTGTGACAAGGGATGGTGTAAACCACTACTTTTTAGTCTATTCAGCTAAATTTCACTTCTGGCTATCGTTTTACTTCAACCCACACTTTGTATAATCCTTTGTTATTTAAAGGCTTTGTAACTCTGGCACAAAGATTGGAACGTCAGGTTAACCTAACGCCAATGCAAAGGAGCAGAATATGGCTTTAATTAACCGAATTGAAGATCTAATAAAATCAGAAGTAAATGCATTTTTAGATAAAGCTGAAGATCCCAGCAAATTAGCAGCGCAATTGTTGATTGAGCTGAATGATGCTTTAAGCGAATGCCGCTCGACAGCCGCAACAATTATTTGCGAACAGAAGGCGCTTAGCAGGCGCACCAGTGAACATGATAAGCAAATAGAAGCATGGCAACAAAAAGCAGAGCATGCTTTAAGCAAAGACAGAGAAGACCTTGCTAAGGCAGCGTTAAGCGAAAAGCAAAAGCTTATTGACAATCGAGACAAATTACAGGACCAACTAGTCTCACTTGATGAAACGTTAATTAAATTGAAAGACGACGCAGATAGGCTGGCGAGTAAAATTCAGGTATTAAAAGCTAAACAACACCAGCTTGAGCGAGCACAAAGATCGTGCAGTGCAAGGCTAAAGGTACAGCAAACTCTTCGCAGTGATGAGGTGGCGAATGTGCTCAATCGTTTTGAGCAGTTGGAAAGTAAGGTTGAGCGTATAGAAGCGCAGGTTGATAGTTATGATTTAGGAAAAGCCTCGACAGCACAGCAGTTTGCACAGTTTGAACGAGACGAAAAAGTTGATGCGGCACTCGCGCAGTTGAAACAACAGATGCAAAGCAACCCCGCGCCAGTAGGTGCTTAAGGAGTTATTTATGAAATATTATAGTGAGAGAAAAAGTTGTTTCCGCCTCCTAGGCCATAAAAAAATAACTGGGGTGTGCGCGGGAGTCGCTGAGCGATTTGATATGCCTACTTGGCTCACTCGCTTGCTTACTGTATTGCTGTTTTTAAAGTTTCCCGTGGTGACAGTACTTGCGTATGCAATAGCCAGTGTTGTGTTACCAACCAAAGCTTAAGGTAAAATGCTATGAAAACCGTATTTTTAGTACTGATCGCATTGCTAATATGTTCCACCTTATCCTGGTTGAGTTCACCACTTTCTTGGCTAAGCATTCCTGACTTCTTTATGAATCTGAGCTGGGTTGGGATAGAGCTTATTACCGTATTAATTGGAACAATCGCCTTTATAGCGGTTATTGCGTTACTGGGAATGGGGTTGATTGGCGCCTTTTTAGTAGTATTCATTGGGCTAGTTTTGGCACTGCTGTTCAACTCTATTTTGATTGCTATTCCTCTTTTATTGCTAGTTGGGTTGGGGTGGTTAGTGTTTGAACCTGTGTCAGGTCATTAGCACATAAAACATTGGGCTAGTGGCGCGTAACTGTCTATTTCATGTTATGATTTAGACAGTTATTGCTATTTTAAAGGAATGTTCATGTTTGCTAAATATCTTGCTGTATTTACCTCTATGCTGTTGAGCTTAGCGCCCTCTCAGGTCATAGCTGAACAGGGAAATTCGTCTAAGCTTGTGGTACAACACGCTAAGATCAGGCAATTTCTCCCAGCCGCGACTTCAACTGCAGCATACTTTTCGTTAATGAATCATTCACCGCAAACACGGATACTACAAAAAGCCACTATATCTGGTTTAGGAAGAGTTGAAATTCATGAGCATGTTCATAGTGATACAATGATGCGAATGCAAAAAGTACAAGAGCTGACTATATCACCTCACCAAACAATCTCTTTTCAGCCGGGAGGCTATCATTTAATGGCGTTTGAGCCGGCAGGTGAATTACGAAAAGGTGGAAAGCTGACTTTGACATTATACTTTGCTAACGGTGAACAACTTGAAAGCCCAATAAAGGTGGTGTCTTTACAAGAAGAGATGGGTAAGCAAGAAAATAGCCACTCAGAACATAAACATCATTAGGAGCAGTTATGCAGCAAAATATAGGAAAGTTTATTGGTGCACTAAGTGCCTTACTCTTACTAGGCTATTTGTTGGCGGTTTATTGGAGTGTAGAGCCTGCAAAATTTGATGTACTAGAGCGCGCGAAACAGCAAGCTCAGAGTAATAATGAAAAGTTGGTGACGGGGTATGTCACGACCAATACTTTAATAAGTGTAAGCGAAACTTTATTGCAAAAGTCAGGGGGATATTTGTCAAATGACATGTTACCACCGAGCGTTTTTATGGACAATATGCCTGCTTGGGAATATGGCGCATTGGAAATGATACGTGACTTGGCGCTATCTATGCGTAAAGATTTTAGTCGTTCTCAATCTCAGTCGACGGAACATCCTGCACTTAAATTGGCACAGCCGCAATTCAATATTAGCTCAACGGCTTGGGCATGGCCTAGTGCTGAGGGCGAGTATCAAGCTGGAATTGATTATCTTAAAGAATACCGCTCAAAAATCGCAAGCCCTGCACAGAGGGATAGCCAATTCTATGCGCGCGCAGATAATCTACGGGGTTGGTTGAAGGAAGCAGAAAAGCGATTAGGAAGTTTAAGTCAGCGTTTAAGTGCCAGTGTTGGCCAAGATAGAGTTAATACTGATTTAGCGGGGGACAGTGCGGCGAATCAAGCAACATATACACCTAGCCATAGAGAAATAAAAACATCTTGGTGGAAGATTGACGATGTATTCTACGAATCTCGGGGCGCAAGTTGGGCACTGCTACATTTTTTAAAAGCCGTAGAGCATGACTTTGCAGACGTGCTAGCAAAAAAGAATGCGACGGTCAGCCTACAACAGATTATTCGAGAACTCGAAGCGACTCAAGAAACCGTTTGGAGTCCTATGATTTTAAATGGTAGCGGATTTGGCTTGGTTGCTAATCATTCGTTAGTAATGGCAAACTATATTTCAAGAGCTAATGCAGCTCTTATCGAACTCAGTGAACTCTTAGCGCAAGGATAAAAAATGAAAAAGTACTGTATTGCGGCCGCGTTGTCGATGGCCTGTTTGGCACCCGTTGCTCAAGCTGACACCTTACTTGGATTGTATTTAGGAGCCGAAGGATGGCAGGCCGATAACTCGGGGAACTTCGCCGAAAGCGGCAATGCTCAGTCATTCAATTTCGATGATGAAACTTTCACAAGTTACTATGCTGCGCTTGAGCACCCAGTGCCATTTGTGCCTAATATCAAGTTACGCTATACCGAACTTGAACTAAATGGTTCCACTACCTTGTCTGAAACGTTTGAATTTGGCGGAAAAGACTTTACCGTTGGCACCACTGCGAATACTTTCACCGATCTAAGCCATGTAGACTATACCCTTTACTATGAAATATTTGACAATGATTTAGTGTCATTTGACTTTGGTGTAAACCTTAAACAATTTGATGGCACAATTCAGGTTGCGGGTACAGTTGAAGGGAATACCACTACAGAAACTCGCGACTTTTCAGGCGTGGTACCGCTTGGTTACCTGCGTGCTGAACTTGGCTTACCAATGACCGGCTTTAGCGTGTTTGCAGAAGGCAGCATGCTGGCTGTTGACGATAGCAAAATTCAAGACTATCAAGTGGGTGTTGCATGGCAAGTAATTGGCAATTTGGCTGTTGATGTAGCTGTGCGTGCTGGTTATCGCTCGATGGTACTTGAATTAGATGATGTTGATGACATCTCTACAGATATCGATGCCTCAGGACCATTTGCTGGTATCGAAGTACATTTCTAATTCTCAGTATGATTTAGCTAACCTCGGCTGTGCAAACTCGCGTATACGCAGTTGAGGTTAGTTAGCTGACAGAGCACTCACAAGAGAGCTCTGTTACTTACCTGAAATATCTTATCAGCTCCAGTGACATTCAAACTCCTCGGCGAGCGCTTGTTCCAACTGATGTTTATACTTTTTGTTGATAGGTGAACTAACCAATTTTTTCAACTCATCTCCAGTTTGCGTCAACTTGTAGTAGCTCAGAACGAGTTCATTGCTTTTCGGGATTAACGTGAGCTTTTTGCTGTGAAAAGAAAACTGCATTGGCTGACCTTGTTTTAAGCTGGCAGACTCAATCTCTTTTCGATACAGCAAGTTAATATCCATTAAAGTGAGTATATTGGGGAAGCTAAGACCTGCATTGGCGAGGTTAATGGACTCCTTGTTGCCCTTTCTTAGTAAGTCGAAAAATGAAGGCTTTTTATAATATCCTAACAAAATTAAGTAGCTGTCTTCTTTTTCTAGGTAGCCGCAAAGTGCTGCACATTTTTGTAAGGCCGAGGCTTCTCTTTGTGTCATCTGCTTTAGTGTTTGCAAGCTTTTGATAGAAAAAGTACCAGGTGAGACGGTTTCTCCCACTAAAATTTTTGCCCACAACTTTTGCATATTTTGATTGGCGATATCTTCAGCCAGTACAATGTAGTGCTCTAACCAGTCTGGGTCTGGTCGTCCCTGACTGGTTACATCTGGACATACGCTCAATGCCATCGCCGTAATTTGCTCAATGTTCTGCTGACGCTGAATTTTGTTGAGTTGTTGGCGCTTCAATGCCCGTTTAAGAAGGCTTTCATCACTGCGTACTGAATAGCTTATGGGCATGGTACCTTGTGCGCTGTAACTGTTATCTGAGGCACTTCGTGTACCAAAGTCACGACTTTTAACCATCGTAAATCCGAGTTTATCTTCGATTAATGAGGCTAAACTCGCTTTAGCTTGGGCGTTTTTTACACTCATGTAGAGGCTCGCAATTTAAGTTCTGTTTGTAGGTTATTGAACGCTGAAATCATCAACTGGTGTATGTAATATTCCATATACAGTGCCATATAACCGCCAAAAATGGTGGAGTGAATGACGCCCGTTACGTGCCAGTGTACGGTGATCGAATCATTACGTGGCGTTAGAGTGAGTTGTCCGGCAGCGGTATGTTCGTTATTAATCAATAGTGAAAAGTCTATGCCGTGAGCATCTTTCTTGGTAATGGTTATTTCAGCCTTGCCAAACTGATGTTGCACGGTTGCATGGGCGCCAACACCGGTACTAGGAATGGAAATGAGAATATCTTTAGTACCTTTCACTCGATTTAAGCGCATAAGTTGCGACCAAGCTTGTAAGTCAAATAGAGATGAAAGCTGCTGAGCCTCTACTGTGAGAAAGGTCTTTTGTTGCTTTAAATGATACTTATGAGGCAAAAGCAAACCAGCCAGCACAAATAGTAAGCAAGCGAGTAACAATACCTTAGTCAAAGTGATGAGAATTCTGATAGCTATCTCCAACAACATTGGTTGCGAACATCCAACACGCAAGTAGTTGAACATCGTCTATAATATTTCATGTACGTATGAAATTTATACCTGATAGTAAAAATGTACCACAATTCGTATGATGGTAAATGGGTTAGTAAACTTAAGCTTGAAACACAATAAAGCAAAGTAGTGAATTGAAGGATAAAAAATGGCGTCTGAGCAAGATGATTTTTTGTTTCTAGATCATGATGATGACACACAAGAAGTTGAGGTCAGTGGAGCCGCGTGGGATATCCTTGTTGTAGATGATGATCCTGAAATTCATTCTGTTACAACATTGGCCTTGTCAGGCGTAGAGTTTTGGGGTCGAACGTTGCGTTTTCACCATGCATACAGTGGTAAAGAGGCCATAGAAAAGTTAATCCATAACCCAGAAATATGTGTGATGTTGCTAGATGTGGTGATGGAAACTGACGATGCCGGCTTGACTGTCGTAAAGCGTGTGCGAGATGAGCTAAAAAATGAAAATGTGCGCATTATTTTACGTACAGGCCAACCAGGTCACGCCCCTGAAGAGCAAGTGATCCGCGACTACGATATCAACGATTACAAGATGAAGACGGAGCTAACACGCAGTAAGTTGGTAACGTCCATGATGACAGCAGTGCGTTCATATCGTCAAATTTGTGAGCTCGAAGCGCAAGGTTTAGCGTTGGCATCGATTCTTGACGCCATTAAAGGGATTCTTGGTCATAACGACATTCGAACCTTTAGCCTTGCAGTAGTGACACAATTAGCAAAAATTTTAGGCAGTGAACCCTATGGTATTGTCAGCGGGCAATTGGGGAATGACAAACGGATTGTTGTGTTAGGTGGCACTAGTCAGTTTCAAGAGTTTTTTGGCCAAGGGCTTGAGCAGTTAGACAATGGCCGTGTGATCATGCAGGTACAGAATTGTTTTGACAGCGGTGAGCATCAGCAAACTGAGCATGATATTACCGTACTACTACAGGGCAAAAATCGCAGCGCGGCGATTTATTTGGAGCTAGACATTCAGCCGACAGACTCTCAATTGCAGTCTATGGAGATTTTTTTAGCTAACGTCAGTATTGGATTAGACAACATAAAATTGTTTAATGAATTACGTGATGTGGCTTATAAAGACCCGCTAACAAAGTTACCAAATCGCGCTTGTTTTACTGATAAAATCGCACAGTACTACAAGGATCAAGACAGTAACTTAATACTTATCCTGATCGATATTGCTCAGTTTTCAGATATCAACAATGGTTTAGGCCAAGAAGTGGGTAATCAATTGTTGCTTGCCGTAATGCATCGCCTTGACCAAGAATTCCCTCAGGTTGAGCTGCTGGCGCGCATTGGGGCTGATGTGTTTGCAATGTTGCTGCCTAAAATAGGTTTTGATGAGCGCATGTTCATGGACAGCTTGTTGACTCCTTATCAAGTGAATGAACACGTTTTATCTATTCATTTTAGAGTGGGAATATGTGACCAAGACGACTTTGCTTGTAATGGCTTGGAGACACTAAAATTAGCTTACATAGCGCTGAATCAAGCGAAACAAGGAAATCAGTCAGTTGGTTGGTATACATCAGATCTTGAAGAAAAAATGGCTTGGAAGTTAGGACTTATTCGCCAACTAAGACAAGATTTTGAACAACGCAAGTTAGAGGTATGGTATCAACCTCAGTTATGTTTCAAAACACTAGAAGTGACGGGCTGTGAAGCGTTATTACGCTGGCCATCGGGCAATGGCCGATATATCTCTCCTGGAATTTTTGTGCCTTTGGCTGAAAATGCGGGGCTGATTGTCGATATTGGTCAATGGGTGCTAGAGCAGGCGTGTGAGCAACAAAAAAAACTGGCGGCTATGGGCAAACCTATCAGCGTTGCGGTGAATGTGTCGGTGCCTCAGTTTAAAGTTCCCAACTATGCGCAAAGTGTAAAAGAAACTCTGTTGGAATATGATATAGAGCCACGTTTTATCGAACTAGAAGTCACAGAAAGTGTGGTCATGGACGAAGTTGGCGCGGTGGTAGAGACACTGACTGAATTACAAGAGCTTGGAGTAGAAGTGGCTATTGACGATTTTGGCACGGGGTTTTCATCACTGAGTTACTTGCAAAAATTGCCATTTTCTCGACTAAAGATCGACAGAGCATTTATCAAAGACATTCCTGATAATGATAGCGGAGCGATTGCTGAACTCGTGATATCTTTAGGCCGGCATCTTGGTCGTAAAACAATTGCAGAAGGCGTTGAGACTCAAGCACAAAGCGACTTATTAAAAAAAATGGGCTGTGATGAAGTACAAGGGTTTATGTACGCTAAGCCCATGCCAAGTCATGAGTTTATGGCGTTTTTAAAAAGCTATAAACCTAGGGCGAGTGACTAAATATTGCAAACAAGCAAGGATGTGCGCTTTACCTTAGTTTATTGCTGATAATCTATAGTTTGTGGTTGTAGGCATTTAGGCTATAATTCGCCTCTTTTTATCCTCTAGGCAGTCACTATGAGCGCACTCAAAGCTGAACGTCCGTTGTTTTCTTATCCCAAATATTGGGCTGAATGTTACGGCACGGCTCCTTTTTTACCCACCACACGTGAAGAAATGGATCAATTAGGCTGGGATAGCTGCGATATTGTATTAGTGACAGGGGACGCCTACGTTGATCACCCTAGCTTTGGCATGGCGGTCATTGGACGGGTGCTTGAAGCACAAGGTTTTAGAGTAGGGATCATCGCGCAGCCAGATTGGTCGAGTAAAGATGCTTTTATGAGCCTAGGCAAGCCCAACCTGTTTTTTGGTGTAACTGCGGGCAACATGGATTCCATGATAAACCGTTATACCGCCGAAAAACGCATGCGACACGATGATGCTTATACCCCAGGAAATGTAGGCGGAAAGCGTCCTGACCGTGCTGTTGTGGTGTACAGCCAAAGGTGTCGAGAAGCCTATAAAGACGTACCGCTAGTCATAGGTGGGATTGAAGCAAGCTTAAGGCGCATCGCTCATTATGATTACTGGCAAGAAAAAGTACGCCGCAGCATTATCTTCGATGCAAAGGCCGACATCTTGATCTATGGGAACGCTGAGCGTCCACTGGTGGAAGTGGCTCACCGTATTGCCAAAGGTGACAAAGTAGAAGATATTCAAGATGTGCGTGGCACGGCTGTTATTCGTAAAACTCCTTTACCGCAGTGGCGAGGTAGTGATTCAACCGCGATAGACAAGATAGGAAAAATTGATCCCATTCCCAACCCCTATGGTGCTGATGATGTGGGTTGTAGTAAATCAGAATTCACCAAAGCGGGCATTGATTTGTCGGCGGAAGCTGCCAAGCCTATCACCGTTCAACCACCTCGTTTGAAGCCTTGGGAAAAGGTCTACGTAAAGTTGCCAGCTTTTGAGCAAGTAAGTGTTAATAAACCTTTGTACGCGCATGCTTCTCGAATTTTGCATCAAGAAACCAATCCAGGGTGTGCCCGAGCGTTGTTTCAACGTCATGGAGATCGCTCCGTATGGGTCAATCCTCCAGCCTTTCCCCTTGAAACACAAGAAATGGATATCGTATTTGGCTTGCCGTATCAGCGCGTTCCACATCCAAGTTACGGAGATGCGAAAATCCCTGCCTATGAGATGATAAAAACCTCCGTAAATATCATGCGTGGTTGTTTTGGTGGTTGTAGTTTCTGCTCGATTACAGAACATGAAGGCAGAATAATTCAAAGTCGATCTGAGCAGTCAATCATTGATGAAATCGAACAGATCAGAGACAAAGTGCCTGGTTTCACTGGGGTTATCTCAGACTTAGGTGGCCCGACAGCAAACATGTATAAGTTGCGCTGTAAGAGCAAAAAAGCAGAAAGTACGTGTCGTCGTTTGTCTTGCGTATATCCAGATATTTGTAAGCATATGGACACAGACCACACACCAACTATTGAGCTATATCGCAAGGCCCGTGATGTAAAGGGTATTAAGAAAATCCTGATAGCATCGGGGGTACGATATGATTTAGCAATTGAAGACCCGCGCTATGTGAAAGAGCTCGTGACACATCATGTTGGTGGCTATTTAAAGATTGCTCCAGAGCATACCGAAGAAGGGCCATTGTCTAAAATGATGAAACCGGGTATGGGCACCTATGATAAGTTTAAGGAACTCTTTGATAAATATTCAAAAGAAGCTGGTAAGAAGCAATACTTGATCCCATATTTTATTTCTGCGCACCCAGGTACAACGGACGAAGACATGGTGAACATGGCTCTGTGGTTAAAAGCACATGACTTTAAACTAGACCAAGTTCAGAACTTTTATCCTTCACCTATGGCAAACGCGACGACTATTTACCATACGCAAATGAACTCGCTACGAAACATCAAGAACAATACTGAGCAAGTATCTGTGCCCAAAGGCGCAAGGCAAAGGCGCTTGCATAAGGCTATTTTGCGTTATCATGACTCATCAGGCTGGCCTATGATCCGTGAAGCTTTACGTAACATGGGTAAGGCAAATTTAATTGGTAAGGGTCCGAATTGCCTTGTACCTGAGGAAGGGCGCACTGAGCGTAGTAAAAATACGCGTGGCCGAGCAGCTCTGACCAGACACACAGGGTTTAGCCAGTTTAAAAAGGCCAATACCAAACCTAAGGTTGGTGGAAATAGACGCAACGCGAAGCAAAAGTGACCCATAATAGGCCTTATGCTTGGGCGGCTTCAAAAAACCGCATAAACCCTTTTTCACTACCTAGTAACTGGCGTTTGAACGGCAGCCATTGCGGTTGCTCTGGGCCTGCAAGCGCATGCCATTGAGCAATCTCTTCTTGATTGGGTACATAGATATCGGTGCCTAATTTCTTTAGGCTACGCTCACAGTAGCGCGCAATGTTTGGCTGTTGTGCTAAGTGTTCTGTAAAGGTTTTACTGGCAGCGTCATGCAATGCGTGTTTGAGCTTTAACGGCAGAGCATTAAACCATGGTTGGTTGACGACAAATAGCCAGCCGTCTTGCACACTATTAATTGACGAAATGACGCCTAAATGTTTTCTCAGATTGTTAGGCCCATTAAATAGTCCAACAATAGACGGATCCAAAGCTTCTATACGGCCACCTTCAGCTAACGTGGCAACCTTTTTCCATGGAACTTGCACAGCTCGGGTGCCACATAAATCATAAAACTGGTTGAGCACTTTGCTAGCCGGTATGCGAAACACGATGTCCAACATATCTTGTGGAGTTTTTATAACCTCGCCATACCGCTTGGTGGATGTGACTGTACGCGCGCCGGGCAAGTAATGCATTAATATAGTGAGCTTACCTTGCTGATGTATCTTTTTAAGTACATGATTTTGCCATGTATTTGATGAAATTAGATTGAGGTACTGTTGCTGTTCTGCACACCAAAAAGGAATATTGAGTATATCTAATGCGGGTAAAATAGGTGTCAGATTGGAAACCGAGATTAACGCCGCTTGAATTGCTCCACGCGCTGTGTGCACTGCTAATTCAGTGCCTACGCCAAGTATTCCGTTGTCAAAGGTATTGAAATATATCTTTCCATCACTGAAGTGCTCGACGTTATTTTTCAATTGCTGGTGCATATGCGGAGATGAGCGCCACTTATGAGTGTCATAGGGTGAGGCGAACATCATGTTAAAGTTGGCGCGACGACACTTTTCAAGCTCTTCAAGAGCATTCTGCTGACACAGTTCACTTGCCAATAAACTATAAGGCATTGTGCAACCTGCGACGATACAGGCCGCTTTTTGCGCAAATGCACGACGATGGTGATCTATTTGGCTGCTACTACGCTTTTTGCCTAATGCCATAAAATTCAATGATACCTACAGCTTGTTAGTTAAGCTTAGCAGAATGAGGCGTTGATTGGTGATAAACCTAATATTTACTAAGCTTATGTAAAACGTTTAAATTGAGAGTAAATTAGTGCAACTTGTCCGTGAAAAGCTCATCTATCGAACTGTGCTCGCCATTGGTATCGTGTTCAGTATTACTGTAATTAGTTTACTGGGCACTGCTGTGTTTCAGATGGCAAATGTAGCACATCACCAGAACTTGCTGCGTAATGCATACAGTCAGCTACAAAATACTTATGCACAAGTATTAATAGACCCTACACAGCTCACACCATATAACAATGCGATCACGCAACTGAAGCAAGAAATTGATGGGTTTGCGTCACAGCCAACTCGCGAGCTGGCTAACAGTTTGACTACGCAGATAAATATTCAGCAGCAGAGTGTTTCAGAAGTAGCAAAAACGATGCAAAGTGGTTCGCTTAGCTTTAATGATCTGTCTAAACAGCAACTAATCGACGGGAGTCGTCAGTTGGATGAGCTTTTTTCAATATATGTGAGCAAGTTATCTGAGCAACATAGCCAAAATGTATGGCTGGATAGTTGGTTATTGCTGTTATTAAGTCTGGTGACGTTACTATGGGGGGCTGGCTTGTATTTTCTTTACAGAAAACTTCATCATGGCATTTTGCTCACGCAGCAGGTGTTAAATGATGCCAAGTACCATCAGGCATACACGCTGCCTGCTCACCATCGAGGCCACATAGCTGCTGAGGCGCCATTGGGTGAACTGTTAAAGATGGTGGACGTGTTAGCAACTCGGCTAGAACAAGTTCATGCACAGTTTGTTGAAGAGGCACAGGCAGCGACGTTAGGGAGCATGGTACAAGGTTTCTCACAATCATTACAGACCTCGCTACAACATGCAGCGACACATCACCGCCGACTTACCACACTGAGCAACAAACTCTCTGGTGGGGAGCTGAGTGAGGAGCAAGTGGCTCAATTGTTAGCGAAGCTAAAGCAGATCCTGACACAGCTCGATACAGAGCTGGCAAACACTTATGCCGTGTTAGATGATTTTAACAACATAGCTAATTATCACCAATTTGACGTAGAGGCTGAATTTAATCTTAAACAACTGATAGTGGCGATATTTGAGCGTCATGAAACTGAATTAACAGCGAGTCATTGCTATGTAAGCTTTGAGATCCCAGAGTCCTTGTTGTTGAGAAGTTATCCAGCAGTATTTGAGCAAATTTATCATCATTGCATCAGCAATTGCGTAAAGCATGCCAAGCAAGAGGGGAAACCTTTAAACATAGTGGTGTCAGCGATGGTTGTGAATGATTTTGTGCATTTATACTTTAAAGATGATGGGGCTGGAATTGACGCCGAGTTGCTATCAATTTTTGCAGGTACTGACATGAAAGCGAGTCGTCACTTTGGAAAACTAGGGCTAGGGCTGAGTGTGATTTACCACCTGGTGACAGAGAAGCTCAAAGGGGAGTTTAAAATTCAAAGCCCTGCTCATGGTGGAGCGTGTGTTCATATCGTTTTATCAGGCACACAACATAGGATGGCTCAAACCGTGAAAAAGGGCAGGCGGAATGAACAGGCTTTGGAGTAGTAGAATAAAAAAGGCTGCATAAGCAGCCTTCTAAAGTATACAAGGAGCATTAAGCCTTTTTGCTTGCAACCCATTCAGCCACAAAACGCTCAAGTACGTTAAGTGGTACAGGACCATTTTTTAGTACTACGTCATGGAACTGGCGAATATCAAACTTGTCACCAAGCTCTTTTCTGGCGTTTTCTCTAAGCTCAAGAATTTTTAGCATGCCGATCTTATACGCGGTTGCTTGTGATGGCATGACGATGTGACGCTCTACCATTTTGACACCATCCGACTTAGCGTTAGGCGTATTGTTTACATAGTAATCAATACCTTCTTGGCGAGTCCACTTCATCGCGTGGATACCAGTATCAACAACTAGGCGACATGCACGCCAAAGTTCCATAGCCAAACGACCAAAATCAGAGTACGGATCTTCATATAACCCCATCTCTTTTGGTACTAGCTCAGAGTATAACCCCCAGCCTTCAATGTAAGCCGTGTAACCACCAAACTTACGGAATTTAGGTACACCTTCAAGTTCTTGTGCAATGGCAATTTGCATATGGTGTCCTGGGATCCCTTCATGGTATGCCAAAGCTTCCATTTGGTATGTTGGCATTGCTTCCATATCATAAAGGTTTGCATAGTAGATGCCTGGACGAGAGCCATCTGGTGCAGGTTGTTGATAGAACGCTTTGCCAGCGGCTTTTTCACGGAATGCTTCAACGCGCTTAACAATCATGTCAGCCTTTGGCTTGACGATAAACAGTTCATCAAGGCGTGACTTCATGTTGTCAATCAAATCTTTAGCTTGAGTCAGATACAACTCTTTACCTTCATCAGTATTAGGTAGATAGAATTGTTTGTCGGTTTTCATGAACTCCATGAATGCCTTTAGGTCGCCTTTAAAACCAACTTTGTCTTTGATTTCACGCATTTCATCGTGAATACGAGCGACTTCAGCTAGGCCGATTTCATGAATTTCTTTAGCGGTTAAGTCAGTCGTTGTGGTACGTGCCAGCTTAGTATTGTAGAAGGTTTCACCATCTGGGAACTTCCATGCGCCATCACGCTCATCGGCACGTTTTTCAAGCTGCTCTAAGTAGTTGATTAGTTTACGATATGAAGGTTTTACAGCCTCGTTTAGGGCGTTTGTTGCTTGCGCGATTAGCTCGGCTTTTTCTGCCTTGTCAATCTCTAGCTTGTTCACTTTACGCTTAAAGTCAGCGAGTAAAGTTGAATCTTCCCCTGCTTCAAACGGAGCGCCTTTAATTATGTTTTTGCTAGATTCAATGACGTGTGGAAATACAAACTTAGGCGCTATGATCCCTTTTTTAGCTCTAAGCTCTAAGCTTTCTAACAATTGGTCAAATACTTTCGTAACGCCGTTTAGACGTGAAATGTAAGCGAGTGCATCTTTTTTATCAGTGATCTGGTGCTGATTGATCAAAAATGCAGGCACAGTAGAATGCGTACCATACATTTGATTCACTGGGTATGTGTGATAGCGCCATTTAAAGTCTGCGATTTCATTTGCTAGGTTTTGCTGCATTAAATCGTAACTTACTTGCGTAGACGCATCCAGCTTGTTGCGGTCAATGCTTTTTAGCGTTGCTAAATCCTTTTTTGCAAGCTCTAGATCTTCAAGTTTACGCGCGTCGCTTTCATCGTCCCATTTATCGTAATCTTGTTTGATACCCATGTAGGTTTGATATACAGGGCTGCGCATGACGCTGCGCATAAATACTTCTTCAAAAAAAGCATTTGCTTTTTCAACTTCGCTTTGAGCAACTTGTTGAACTTGTTGTTGAGGCGCTGGCTGGTCAGCAGTTTGCTGGCAGCCACCTAATAGCGCTACGCTGATAGCGGCAGCAATAACAGTAAGTTTACGCATTGTTTTACCTTTCTTGTTATTCATGAGCACATCTGCTCAGTCTTAAATTCTTTATTTCAGATAAGAGGATTTTCTCTGCTCTAAACAAACGATTGTAGCAGGTCGTTTAGGTATCTGTGGCCCTTATTTGTAACTAACCATGAATGGGCCTGATTTAGTAACAAACCATTTGACTCGGCATTGGCAATATTGTCTTCAACAGCCTCTAAAGATAGTCCAGTAAAATCAATGAAGTCTTGTTTAGAGCACGGTTGCTGCAAACGGAAGCAATTCATAAAAAACTCAAAGGGTCTATCCTGCTCTTCGACTTGCCAACTTTGGTAAAGGTAAGGTTTGCTCAAATCCATGTAACCACGAGGATGTTTTACTTTAACGGTACGTAAGATCTCCTGATTATCTGGTAGAGTAATTTTGCCATGGGCGCCGCACCCGATCCCTAGATAATCGCCAAATTGCCAATAATTGAGGTTGTGTTTACATTGAAAACCCGACTTGGCATACCCTGATATTTCATATTGCTGATATCCGGCATTAGCCAACAATGCTTGACCTTGTTCTTGAATATCCCAAAGGATCTCGTCTTGCGGCAATGTAGGTGGTTTAGACGCAAACTGGGTGTTAGGCTCAATGGTCAGTTGATACCAAGATATGTGTGGTGGTTCTAGCTCTATAACGCGTTGTAAATCGCTCAGTGCATCGCTTAAGGTCTGGTTTGGTAAACCATGCATTAAGTCCATATTAAATGAACCTAACCCCGCTTTGCGGGCTTCGTGTGCGGCATTAATTGCCTCTTGCTCACCGTGAATGCGACCCAGCGCATTCAGTTTGTCCGCTTGTAAGCTCTGCACGCCAATTGAAATACGATTTATGCCAGCATCAACATAGTGTGCAAAGCGGTCCGTTTCAACTGTGCCTGGGTTGGCCTCCAGAGTAATTTCAATATCTTCTTCAAAAGGAATGAGCGCGCGTACTTGTGTCAACAAATGGGTATAAGCATTTGCTGAGAGCAAAC
The DNA here is from genome assembly GCF_021654245.1 of Pseudoalteromonas sp. MMG022. NCBI lineage: Bacteria > Pseudomonadati > Pseudomonadota > Gammaproteobacteria > Alteromonadales > Pseudoalteromonadaceae > Pseudoalteromonas > Pseudoalteromonas sp. MMG022. The sequence goes on from NZ_JAKFZQ010000004.1 coordinate 275,381, forward strand.
TTGGGGTGCCTCCGCCAATGAAAATACTGTGTAGCTTGCGCCCTTGCACAAGGTGTAAGTCGGCTTTCAGGTCATTTAACAAATGTTGTACATATTCTTGTTCAGGGATTTTCCCCTTTAAACTGTGACTATTAAAATCACAGTAAGGGCATTTTTGTACACACCAAGGAACATGGATATATAAACTAAGAGGAGGTAATTTCACACATTGGCCTGCAATTGACTCAACAACATAGCCAGTGCCTGGCCTCGATGGCTCAGGGCATTCTTTTGTTCTTTGCTCAGTTCGGCACTGGTGCAGCTTTTCTCAGGAACAAAGAATACAGGGTCATAGCCGAACCCTTCTCGACCTTGTTGTTGCATGGTTATTTGTCCTTTCCAGCTGGCTTGGCAAATAATAGGTGTTGGGTCGCTTGCATGACGCATATAAACTAACACACACCAAAAACGGGCACTACGCTGTGGATTATCTCCAAGCTCTAGTAATAGTTTGTCTATATTGTCTTGATCGCTGGCGTTAGCGCCTGCGAAGCGTGCCGAGTAAACCCCTGGTGCACCATTAAGCGCATCAACCTCTAACCCAGAGTCATCAGCTATGCTGGGCATTCCAGTGACTTCAGCTGCATGACGCGCTTTGATAATGGCATTTTCCACAAAGGTAGTGCCTGTTTCTGCCACGTCCGGTACATTGAACTGGCTTTGCGGTAATACTTCAATTTTGAGCTCGCTGAGCATGCTCGCGAGCTCTTTTACTTTACCTTGGTTACCTGTTGCCAAGACTACTTGTTGGGGCATTTGGGTTTAATCCACATAAAATTTTTGTTGAAAGTTCAATACTTGCTGAGTATTGCCTTGTGAAATAGTTACCTTGAAGCGGTAGGTTTCTTCGTTGCTAAAATCAATTTGCGCTAAGTAATATACCGAATCTCCGTCAACCACCTCTTTAAACTCTAAGTTTTGTTTATTACCAAGTAGGTTTCTAGCTTCACCTGTTAAGCGCACTTTTTGCGCTGGTTTTTCGGCGCTATTGCTCAGCACAGAGATATTCACGGTCGCTTTGTAATTACTACGTTCAAGGCCATATGCTTTGGCAATATTGGGCTGAATAAAAGTCGAAGGAAATGCAATATAGTGCACTTGCCATGGACCAAGTGTTTTAAATTGCCCTCCTTGTTCTGAGCCTGCTTGTGCGAAAGCACATACAAACAGCAACAAGGCGAGTGATAAATATTTATTCATGATGTATTGCTCCTAAGTGAGTAAGTCCATCACCAGCAGTTGTAAAAACTGCATGCCGATGAGCAACACTAAAATCGATAAGTCTAGTCCTCCCAGTGGAGGGATAACCTTACGAATAGGTCTGAGCATAGGCTCAGTTAACTGATCAAAAACCGCAGCAATAGGGTTATAGCCTTGCACGACCCAGCTCATAATGGCTCTAATAATTAAGATCCAAAATACCAAAGAAAATGCTTCTTTTAGTACAGTGATGGCACCATTGATCAGCGCCCCGAGAGGGTTCCAACCACCGTAAAAAAGCACCATCAATATAGAAACTTTAGCAAAGCCTACCATGAACGCCAGCAACAAAGACGCTAAGTCTAACCCGCCAACGCCGGGAATAATCTTACGCAGTGGGTTGACCGCAAAAGAAGTCACTTTTACCACAGTTTGGCTTAGTGGATTATAAAAATCTGCACGCACCAACTGTAGCCAAAATCGCAACAATACGACCATCAAGAACAGATCAAAAATGATCCCGATTAAAAATTGCATGGCGTTCATAGAATAACCTTATATTTCCTGTTCCATTTCTTCAGCGCGGGCAATACAAGCATCCATTGCGCCGGCCACCGTTGAGAGTAAGTTCTGAGATTTTAAATGTTCCACTGCGGCATGTGTGGTGCCACCTTTGGAAGTCACATTGGCACGTAGTTGTGCAATACTGATATCGGGTTGTGATACCGCCATTTCTGCAGCCCCTAGTGCTGTTTGTTGTACTAACTGACGGGCCTGTTCATCACTAAAGCCCAGCGCTTTTGCTTTTTGTTCAATAGCTTCCATAAACAAAAAGAAGTACGCAGGCGATGAACCTGTAACCGCAATGATGTCATTAATTTGAGATTCTTGTTCTACCCACGTGGCGATGCCTGTCGCTGAAAAGACCTGTTCAACGTAGTTACGCTCTTCTGAATCGAGACCATCACCATATAAACCGCACACACCGCGGCCCAATAAACAGGGAGTATTTGGCATACAGCGTACCATTTTTACTGGGTGCGCCAGCATTTCTCTCAGTCTATTTACCGTGATCCCTGCGGCAACAGAAATAAATAGCTTATTGCTAAAATCAATCCCAGAATCTTGGAAGCTTTGACAAAGTTCAGCCATCATTTGTGGTTTCACAGACAGCACAATCACGTCTGCATCATTGAGCGCTTGATTATTGTCAGAGGTAGTTTGTACGTTAAAATCGGCTGCGACTTTGGCTAGTTTGTCTTGATTGCGATTGGTGGCAATAATGCTGTTTGGGGCAAAACCGTTTTTGATCATACCGCCGATAATGGCGTAGCTCATATTTCCAGTGCCGATAAATGCAATTGTTTTGTTAGACATAGCGTGTACTTACCTTATTTTCTTGAGCCAAAAATATCAGTGCCAATACGTACCATGGTGGCACCTGCTACAACCGCAGGCCCTAAATCACCACTCATACCCATCGACAAAGTATCTAGCTGAGGATATTGGTCCTTTAGTCTATCAAAGCAAGCTCTCATTTGCTGGAAATATTGTAATTGTTTATTTTTATCATCGGTTTGCTCAGTGATGGTCATCAATCCTCTGAGCTTGAGCTGGCGGCAGCTGTGGATAAATTCAGCCAGTTGTTCAAGCTCGTCTAAGCGGCAGCCCGATTTATTTTCATCTGCACTGATATTTACTTGAATAAGGACATTTAACGGCATGAGATTATTGGGACGCTGCTCGTTAAGACGTCTGGCAATTTTTTCACGATCAACACTTTGCACCCAGCTAAAATGTTCCGCGACTAAACGGGATTTGTTGGATTGAATAGGGCCAATAAAATGCCATTCAATGTCTTTTTTCTCTTTTAAATGAGTAATCTTATCAACCGCCTCTTGTACATAGGACTCGCCAAACTGACGCTGTCCGTGTATATAAGCTTGTTCAATAAGTTCCACCGGTTTGGTCTTAGAAACTGCTAAAATAGTAACTGGGTGGTCAACAAGATGATCAGCTGTGCGTTGTTGGGCGGCTTTTTCTACGCGAGCGTAGGCGGACTTAAGGCGTTCTGCTATTGTAACCATATTATTTTTCAGCTCGTAGTGGAGTCATACATGGATATTACTGAGTTATTGGCTTTTAGTGTGCAACACAAAGCCTCGGATTTACATTTATCATCAGGCGTATCGCCAATGATACGCGTTGATGGCGACGTGCGACGCGTCAATATTCCCGCGCTCGAAGCCAAAGATGTAAATAATCTAGTGTACGATATTATGAATGATAACCAGCGCAGAGACTATGAGCAAAATCTAGAGATAGATTTTTCTTTCGAAGTGCCAAATTTAGCTCGCTTTCGTGTCAATGCATTTAACACCAATCGTGGCCCCGCTGCGGTGTTTCGTACCATTCCATCTCAAGTTATGAGTTTGGATGACTTGGGGGCGCCTGATATTTTCCGTAAGATAGCGGAATATAGAAAAGGTTTGGTACTTGTAACAGGCCCTACCGGCTCGGGTAAATCAACCACACTCGCCGCTTTGGTCGATCATATCAATGCGACACAGCATTACCATATATTAACCATTGAAGATCCCATCGAGTTTGTTCATAAAAATCAGAAGAGCTTAATAAACCAACGTGAAGTACACCGTGATACACACAGCTTTAATGCCGCACTACGTAGCGCTTTGCGTGAAGACCCTGACGTTATTTTGGTGGGGGAATTACGGGATTTAGAAACGATCCGTTTGGCCATGACTGCCGCAGAAACTGGGCACCTCGTATTTGGTACCCTGCACACGACCTCTGCGCCAAAAACGATAGACCGAATTATTGATGTTTTTCCTGGCGAAGAAAAAGACATGATCCGCTCAATGCTCTCTGAGTCATTACAGGCGGTGATCTCACAAACCTTGGTAAGAAAAGTTGGTGGGGGGAGAATTGCCGCCCATGAAATTATGCTAGGCGTGCCCGCTATTCGTAATCTGATCAGAGAAGATAAAATACCCCAGATGTATTCAACCATCCAAACCGGTGCTATTCACGGTATGCAAACAATGGAGCAGTGTCTAGGTAACTTAGTAAATCGTGGTTTGATTTCACAGCAGGATGCCTATGGCAGGTCGCAAGATAAACACGGCAGCAGTGGTTATTGAGGAGTATGTCGATGACATTAAATAACTATTTACAGATGATGGTCGATAAGCAAGCATCTGACTTGTTTGTATCGGCTGGGTTGGTGATCAGTGCAAAGATTGACGGTGAGCTAAGGCCGCTGAGTGACGAGCGACTTGATGCCACCAACTCACTCGCGCTGGTGGAATCCATAATGAGTGACAAGCAAAAGCAAGAGTTTCATGAGCACAAAGAGTGTAACTTTGCGATTGTTACGGACGCGGGGCGATTTCGAGTATCGGCGTTTTGGCAGCGAGATTGTGCCGGCATGGTAATACGTAGGATCATCACAGAGATCCCCGATGTGGCCGAGCTTGGTCTACCATCGGTACTAACTGATGTGATCATGTCAAAAAGAGGCTTAGTGTTGTTTGTTGGTGGCACGGGCACAGGTAAATCAACTTCACTTGCTGCGCTGTTAGGCTATCGTAACCGCAATCAAAGAGGGCATATCCTTACAATAGAAGACCCGATTGAATTTGTTCATGAACATAAGAAAAGCATTATCACGCAGCGTGAGGTTGGGTTAGATACTGAAAGCTTTGAATCAGCTCTGAAAAGCTCTTTGCGACAAGCACCTGATGTCATTTTAATCGGTGAGATCCGCTCGCAAGAAACCATGGAGTATGCACTGAGCTTTGCAGAAACAGGGCATTTATGTGTGGCGACGCTTCATGCAAATAATGCTAACCAAGCTATCGACCGCATTATGCATTTAGTGCCAAAAGAAAAGCACGATAAGTTAAAGTATGACTTGTCGCTTAACCTGCGTGCTATTGTGGCTCAGCAGTTAGTCCCCGCGGCGAAAGGTGATGGACGAGTTGCCGCAATTGAAGTACTGCTTAATACACCGTTGGTGGCTGAGTTAATTAAAAAGGGTGATGTGGGGTCTATCAAAGAAGCCATGGCAAAGTCGAAAGACTTGGGGATGCAAACATTCGATCAAGCCTTGTTTGAATTATACAAACAACAGCGTATTAATTACGCCGATGCACTGCATCACGCTGATTCGCCTAATGATCTACGATTGATGATCAAGCTGCAAAATAATGAACAGCAGGGGGCGGGTTTCTTACAAGGGGTGACGGTTGATGGGCTGGACAAAACTTAAGTTCCACCACGTATTATGGCTGCTACTTTGGGTGCTACAAATTCCTAGCTACGCACAAAGCGATAGTGTACAGATGTACATTCGCGATGATGTATTTGCAGACTATCAACGTTTTTTAAAAGACCGTTCGCCACTGGATGTTGAAGACTTTAGTGGTGGCTACATACGGCGAGATGTTGTGGATATGGTCCTGATTCAGAAAGCTTTGCTGTTAGGCGGGTTTGATAAGAAATTCACCTACCAAACTGGGAATGTCAATTTTCGTAACACTAAGCTATTAGAGCAGGGCAAGTTGCTGTTGAGTTTTGATAGTTATTGGCTGGCTGATGCCGAACCTTTAGCGCAACATATCTATATTAGTGAAGCGGTGATCCGACATGGGCAGTACTACGCGGGTATTTTCTATGCCCCAGATAATCGTGAAGTTACAAATTTAAGTAGCTGGGATGATCTCCAAGCGCTATCGGCGGTTAGCACGCCTCGTTGGCGCACTGACTGGTCGACGTTGCAACAATTGCCGCTTAAAAAACACGTTATTGAGCATGAGTGGGTAGCACAGGCAAGAATGGTAAGTATGCAATGGGTGGACTTTATGTTGATGCCACTGATGCCAAGTAAAAATAATGAGTACAGACTGGAAGGAATACACTTAGTTGCACACCCTAAATGGGTTGTATTACTTGATGGTAGCCGCCATTTTGTGGTGTCGAAACTTCATCCTGATGGGAGGCGTGCCTTCGCTGCACTGCAAAAAGGGCTTAAGGAATTAAGAGCAAAGGGCATTATTAAAAAAGCCTATGCTCAGGCCGGGTTTACTCCAGATTGGTCTAAAATGCAGGAACTTAAAGCACAATAATAAGAATGTGGCTTATTGCCACAAACTTTCAAAATAGCTTTCTAAAATAATGACCGCTGACATACTATCAACATTGCCTTTGCCTAGGTTTCTATAACCACCTTGTTCAAACAGTCTCGCTTTAGCATCGGCGGTCGTCAGGCGTTCATCCTGAGTTTCTACGGGTAAACGGTAATTATTGTGTAATCGATTCGCAAACTTTTTAGCTGCAAACGTCACTTGTTGATTGGTGCCATCCATATTCAGTGGCAGCCCCACAACTAATAAATCAGGTTGCCATTGCTGGACATGCGCCTCTATTTCTGACCAGTTGGGAATGCCATCTCTGGCCTTTACAGCACCTAAACTGGTCGCGGTGCCGGTGATCTCTTGACCCACAGCAATGCCAATGCTTTTTGTGCCAAAGTCAAACCCCATAATCGTGCGCTCGCCTGGGCGAGCTTTTTCTTTTTTTGTCATATTTACTTCTATGCGTGTCCAGCTTGAGAGCTGAGCTGTGCTGCATCTATCCCCAGCATCTGCACAGCTTTTTCCCAGCGGAGCTCTGGAGGGGTGTTGAATATAATGGCGGGATCCGCCTCAATCACGAGCCATGAGTTTTCTAGTAGCTCTTTTTCTAATTGACCACGTTCCCAGCCAGCGTACCCCAATGTGATTAAAAATGCTTCTGGGCAGCTGTTTGAGGTCAATGATGCCAACACATCTTTTGATGTGGTGATCATGATATCAGAGCTGAGCTCTTGGCTTGATGAGTAGCCTAATTTCGGGGTATGAAGTACAAACCCCCTATCAGTGTGAACGGGGCCGCCAGCAAAGACATTTTGTGCCGCCGCAGGCCGAGTTTTGTCATTGTCGATTTCAATTTTGTCTAGTAATTCACCAACAGTGACATCAATAGGGTGGTTAACAACTAAGCCCATTGCTCCATTTTCGTTGTGCTCACAGATGTAAGTTACTGTATGCTTAAAAAATGGGTCTTGTAAGCTGGGCATTGCGATTAAAAAATGGTTTTCTAATGATTGCATATGTGTCGCCCCGTTATGGAATTTTATTTAGTATGGGCGAGTTTTACTTCTATCGCATCATAAAACTTGTCCATAATTGAAATATCGTACGCTGCCTCAATTTCTCTAACACAGGTCGGTGCCGTGACGTTAATTTCGGTAAGCTTGTTACCAATAATATCCAAGCCTACAAACAGCAACCCTTTGGCTTTTAAGGTTGGTGCAACAGCCTGAGCTACTTTCAAATCGTCTTCACTAATAGGGCGTGCTTCACCGCGGCCACCAGCGGCAAGATTACCGCGTGTTTCACCGCCTTGAGGGATGCGAGCAAGGCAGTAAGGGATCACCTCACCATCAACAACTAAAACGCGCTTATCACCTTGTTTAATTTCAGGGATATATTGTTGAGCCATGGCAAAACGTTGGCCATGTTCAGTCAGTGTTTCACAGATCACACCAATGTTTGGGTCATCATGCTTCACCCTGAAGATAGACGCACCGCCCATACCATCTAATGGTTTAAGTATAATGTCTTGATGCTTAGACAAAAACTCTCGTATTTGCTGTTGAGAGCGTGTCACTAAGGTATCTGGTGTATGCTCACTAAACCAAGCGGTAAACAACTTCTCATTGGCATCGCGCAAACTTTGCGGCTTGTTCACCACTAAACAGCCGGCCTGTTCCGCTCGCTCTAAAATGTACGTTGCATAAATATATTCAGTATCGAAAGGTGGGTCTTTACGCATTAAAATGACGTCTAAATCGGCCAAATCTATGGTTTGCTTTTCTTCTAGTTCATACCAGTGCGCGGTATCATCGAACACCTTTGCTTTAGCCACTGTTGCTTTTGCATGACCTTGATACATAAATAAGTCACCAAGTTCCATGTAATAAAGCTCATAACCACGTGCCTGCGCCGCCATCATCATGGCAAAGCCGGTGTCTTTTTTGATGTTAAATCCACTAATTGGATCGGAAATAATTCCTAGTTTAATTGCCATGCATCACCTTCATACTGTTTTACCTTACTATGGGGCCAAATAATCAAAATTAAAGAGCAAGATCACCAAACTGTAATTGCAATGCACTCAGTACTGTTAATGCCGCGGTTTCTGTGCGCAGCACCCGTGGGCCGAGTCGAACATCTATAAACCCTTGAGCGTTGGTTGCTTTGATCTCCTCATCGGTAAAGCCGCCTTCTGGACCGACGATAAAACGCACGCCATGAGTTGGCGTAGGCAGCGTTTTGATACTATGATGCGCTCTTGGGTGTAATGTCAGCTTTAGCTCACTAGAGTGTTGTGCTAACCAAGTATTAATATCGACAGGCGGATGAACAACCGTCACGGTATTTCGTCCTGATTGCTCAGCTGCGGCAATCGCTATTTTTTGCCATTGTGCGTGTTTTTTAGCTAAGCGATCACCTGATAGCTTTACGCCACAGCGGTTAGTAAATAAGGGGGTGATCTCCGTGATGCCTAGCTCCACCGATTTTTGAATGGTGAAGTCCATTTTATCACCTCTAGAAATGCCTTGCCCGAGGTGAATTTTGAGCGGTGATTCGCAATCGTGGTCATTAAACTCAATAACTTGAGCTGTCACGACTTTTTTCCCCACCTCCATCAGTTCACATAGATATTCACCGCCTTGGCCGTTGAATAATGAAACTTTATCGCCGCTTTGCATACGCAGAACACGTGAAAGGTGCCCTGCTGCATCGTCATCGAGTGTCACTTGTGTGTTTAATTTTAGTTCTGAAGGTTGATAAATATGGGGAATGCGCATAATAGACCCAAGTAAAATAGCAATGCGGTAATAGTAAAGTTTTGCGCTTTAAGCGTCTAGCTTCAGTTAAGGTTTGTGAATACTTTAAAGTTGGCGTGGTTAGTCTGTTTCAAGTTTACACAAAGAGGCTTCAATATCTTCGCCAACATTTGATAACGCGCCATGGCAGGATAAATGGTTTATGTTGGCTTTGTCAGTGAGCTTTTGGTACATAAAGCTGCCATCTTCTTGTTGATCTAATAAGTAACGAATAGGATGTAGTGAGTTAAAAATAAACTGCTGCTCTTTGCTTGCAAGATGATAATCCAAGCTGGAAATGAGTACTCCACAAATATTGTGATGTTCATTAAGATAGCTGGCTAACTCTGAAACGCTTATTTCGTTCGCAAAATCACAATAGCTATAATCTTTGATAAGTTCATCAAACATCATTTTTAAAAGATGTCGAGTGTTATCGCCAGCGGCGATTAATTGGCTTTTTTGGTTGCTGGTATGTTTGCGCAAATACTCAGCGTAATCCAGGCTGAACTCGCTATTGCTGTCAACTAACAGAAAATTATCAGGTTTGATAGACATGGCCCCACCTAGTGTAGCCATGTCCAGCGGCTACACGGAAAAAGTACTAATTAGTAGATAGCCTATTGATGCGAAAACCGCAAATTCGATACAGGCGATTCCGATATTATCCTGATGGTCGACTTCCAATCCTATGTCAACTTTAGGTAACGACACATACAGGAGTATGTAACTGCATATATATAGTAATGCCCACATCAGCCCGCAATGTAGCACCACGGAGAAAAGGTTCTCTACTATCATGGCACCGTGATAGGGAGCACTATGTAAACCTGCGTAAATAGCTAAAGACAAACCAATGGTTTTGCCTGCATAGCGAATACCGATAGAGGTATTTGCGAGGTTGAAGTTTTGTTGCAATGACGCGCCTTGATTAACCTTGGCAAAACGGCTTTCTCGCAACTTGCTATCTAGCGCAAATAACCCTTGCAATAGTAAAAAACTCAGGCTGACTACCAATAGGTCACTGATACCTTTTGGATGTACCCAATGGTATAAACCTAGTACCAAAATGCCATTGGCTATCAACATGCCTGAGTCGACAAGCGCTGCGCATATATTCTGTTTGAGAATGGCTTGCTCTTCATTGAATTGATACAAAATCCATTTGCGATGGATGTATTGCCCAAATGCCACAAACGCCAGTATCAACAACAATACCACTGAGGATTGGATGGGTTGTGCCAGCGCCGTTGCAAATTTAATGTCATCAAAAAAATACGCGACACTAAAGGCTATCACAGAAATTTGGCAAGCATAACTGATACCCAACGCGAAATTATCTCGTTTGGCGAGTTCCTCTTGCAGCTCTTGCTTGGCTCGATACTGCACCAACAAACGTAAAACGACCACAACCAAACATATAACGATAAAACTCGAAAAAATCGCAAAAAAGTTGATGTTCTGCAACGACAAATAAGTCATATTCGCTCTACTGATAAATTTTAGATATTGTTACTATAACTACTCCCAACTCATTGAGCCATATAGCTATGGAGATTTTTATGCATGATGTCACCTTACCCCCTACGTTGGCTCAATTAGCACAACAGCGCTGGCAACAGTTATACGATACCAATCCTATTGAAACCGACTTAGCGCGTTTACTCGCAATGAGTGATTTTGCTTTTAAAGTGTTACAACAAGACCCAACGCTTGGTGATTGGTTACTTGATGAGCTGCAAATGCAATCACGTGATGTGCCAAATCCATTACCTGAAGATTTATCATCCCTCGATGAACAAAGTTGTTTTCGGTTATTGAGAAAGTATCGTCAACGATACTGGTTAAAGGTTATGTGGCTGGATTTAGTCAAAGGCAATGATATCGCTGACAGCATTCACTATGTGTCCCAGTTATCAGAGGGGCTGATTGATGCGGCAAACCAATGGGCATTTGCACAGACAGTCAAGCAATGTGGTACACCGCTAGACTCCAAAGGCAACGCGTTGCCTATGTTGGTGTTAGGAATGGGGAAGCTTGGTGGGGGCGAGTTAAACTTTTCATCGGATATAGATCTTATTTTTTGCTATCCCCACAATGTTAACACCCAAGGTGGCCGTAAAAGCATTGAAGCGCAGGTTTTTTACACGAAGGTGGCACAAAAGCTCATTGCGGCTTTAAATCAAGTGACGGTGGACGGCCAGGTGTTCAGAGTCGATATGCGCTTAAGGCCTTTTGGTGATAGTGGCCCTTTGGTGATGAGTTTGTCGGCAATGGAAGATTATTATCAGGATCAGGGGCGTGAATGGGAGCGTTATGCCATGCTCAAAGCGCGTTTGTTGGGCAAAGCAAACGCGTACTGGCCGGTGTTTTACCAAATGATGCGCCCCTTTGTGTATCGTCGCTATATAGATTTTTCGGTTATCGAGTCGCTTAGAAAGATGAAGCACATGATAGCGCAAGAAGTTCGCCGCAAAGGACTGATAAACAATATTAAGCTTGGTGCAGGCGGGATCCGTGAGGTTGAATTTATCGTGCAAGCCCTACAGATGATCCGTGGTGGCCGTGATACCAGTTTACAAACCTCTTCACTGTTAGCGGCGCTTAGTCAGCTGGATGCGCTTGAAGTGATCCCCCATGAAGCGGTGTGCTCGCTAAGAGAGAGCTATTTATACTTACGCAAAATAGAGCAATATTTACAGGCCTTTGATGATCAACAAACCCAGACTTTACCTGAAAACGAAGTATGCCAGACACGGCTACAGGTGTTGATGCAGAAACCGGATTATCAGCGGTGTCTTGAGTGCATTCAAAGCACCATGACTAAGATCCGTGATGAATTTGCTCAGGTGATTGGTGATGAGCCTTTTGAGCAAACAGCGTTTGATGAAGCCTTTACTTATGTTTGGTTAGAAGGGGATACGCAGCAGTTAGCTGGCAAACTCAATACAGCGCAAATTGAGCCTTGGCACAACGCGTTACAAAGTTTCAAAGAAGCATTGACCAAGCGACAAATGGGTGCTCGAGGTGCTGATATTCTCGATAAATTGATCCCCTGTCTATTGTACCAAGCGGCTGAGCAAGAACTGGTAGCCGAAGAACTAACAAGTGTGCTCAATATCATAGCCATGATTGCCTCGCGAACAGCCTATTTGGAGCTGCTATATGAGAATCAGGGGGCACTGAAGCAACTGGTATATTTGTGTTCCCATAGCTTATGGATAGCTGAGCACATTGCCAAATATCCGATCTTACTGGATGAACTACTTGACCCTGCTGCACTTTACAAACCACTGCCTTTGAATGCCTACAAGCTTGAAATTCGACAATACTTTTTACGCATCGAGCAGCACGATCTTGAGCAACAAATGGAAGCTTTACGACAGTTCAAACAGGCCCATCAGTTACGTATCGCCGCAGCTGATGCCACAGATGTGCTCAGTATTATGAAAGTGAGTGACCATTTAACAGCTTTGGCTGAGGCTATCATTGAGCAAGCGGTTAATCTTGCCTGGCAACAAATGATTGCGCGTTATGGACAGCCTGAGGGGTGTGATGAGCAAACTAAAGGGTTCGCTGTCATTGCGTATGGAAAGGCAGGAGGCTGGGAGTTGGGATACGACTCTGACTTGGACTTAGTATTTGTACATAACAGCGATGGAGACAGCTATACACAGGGAGAAAAGTGTATTCCAGCAAGGCAGTTTTATTTGAAGCTGGCACAACGACTCATGCATTTATTTAATACCAGAACGGCATCGGGGATTTTGTATGAACTAGATACCAGATTACGCCCTGAGGGGAACTCAGGGTTATTGGCGATTAATCTTGAAAGCTTCTATCAGTACCAGCTTCAGCAAGCTTGGACATGGGAGCATCAGGCTTTGGTGCGTGCTCGTATGGTGCTGGGAGAGCAGAGCATGTATGAACGTTTTGGACAGATCCGCACAGCCATTTTAAGACAATCTCGAGATTGCAAAGAGTTGGCTGAGAATGTTGTGTCAATGCGAGAGAAAATGCGCACCCACTTGTCCAAAGACAGTAACGATGCGTTTGATCTTAAACAAGGACTTGGAGGGATGACCGATATCGAGTTTCTGGCACAATTTTTAGTACTGAACTTTGCCGAAAATAACGCGCTTTTGACCGAACATACCGATAATGTTCGCATTTTGGCTAACGCAAAAGAGCTGGCGATATTGGATGAAGAAGAGCAGCGTGTGCTGACGCAGGCGTATTGTTTCTTTAGGGAGCAATATCATAAGCAAAGCTTAAACCGCCAAGGTAAATGCGTGAGCTGGGACATACAGCTCACACAATTATCAGCACAGGTAGCGGCGATTTTTAAACGCCATTTGGGTGACTTAGTCAAATAACCGCTAAGTTATTGTAGCGGACCGTTAATAGCTGCGGTCTGCTTTAGTTTGCGATTTTTCGGCAATTGTCTCTTACAAAGCGAGTTGGCTTTTCAGTGATCACTGCGGCACGCTGTCTGTAACAGTAAAAGGTATAAATCTCATACTCAAAGTCATCATTGATGGCTCTACCGACTTGGTATAAGGCGGACAGAAAGTCACTGTCTACGCGAAAGTTTTGCTTTACTACGTAGTCCTTATCCAAGTACCAAAATAGCTCTATATCTTCTTTACGAGCGTAATCAGATAGCACCCCACGTAAGGTATCGCCTGATTCAAATCGTCTGGGTTCATACTCACCAGTCCAGCGTTGACTCGAAGGCCTGACAACGCGCTCTCGGTCTTTGAGTGCTTCGTCCAGTCTAAAGCTGGGTGATCCTAGCTCAATGACAAATTTGGCTCGCTCGGTATCGCGACTAGATGTTCGGTTACGAAAGCTTTCATAAAATTGCGAAAAGCCTCGTGCTGCGACGTTGGAGCTAGTACCAACGCTCATTTTCGGCAATGCTCCGAACAAAAAGTAATAGGCCGCAAAAACCAAAATAAAAGCAAGTGATAAGTGCTTTACCCAAAACCATGCTGCAGCGACAGGTTTGCCCTTTCTCTTTCTTCTCGCTTGCGGCTGAGGCTGTCCCTTAGGTTTTGGGGCTGGTCTTTGTATTTTTTTATTTTTTCTTATAACCATAAATAAAGTTAACCATAATAAGATGGTGCGTTTTCATCGGGTCTGGTTTTGAAGCGACGATGTAACCACATATATTGTTCTGGGGCCAACATGATCGCTTCCTCCATCCGCTGATTGACTCTGGTCACGTCTTGTTTGGCATCGTCACTTGGAAAATTTGCCAATGCAGGATAAATTTTTAGGTGATACTTACCTCTAGCATCTCTTGTGCCACTTAAGCTCAGTGTTTCACAATTTTTGCTTGATGAAAATATCAAAGTGCCAGTTGTTGTGGCAGCATCAGGGACTGCAAAAAATGGAGTAAACTCGCACCGATTTCGGCCATAATCTTGATCGGGTAAGTAGTAACACATCTTTTTATCTTTCAACGCTTGTAGTAGCCCTTTTACATCTCGCTTGGTAATGAGGCTTTCATTAGAACGTAACCGTCCTTTGGTCATAAAATATTCCATGAGTGGATTATTATGTGGCCGATAGAAGCCGATGCCCTGCTGTGCAGTGCCCAGTATACGACCCAGCATTTCTAAGTGTAGCATATGCGGCACTAGCAATAAGACGCCTTTCCCTTGTTTTTGTATATGCTCCACATGCTCAATGCCATCAATGGAGCCTATTACTCGGTTAATACGCCATTGAGGCCACCACCATGCCATGCCAGTTTCTAGCGTTGCAATTCCCGTGTTTTCCATGTTTTTTAACACCATTTCACGCTGTTGTTGCTCATTGAGCTTTGGAAAGCACAATCTGACATTGACCTGGGCAATTTTGCGGCGCTTTTTCACAAAGCGGTGTACAAGGCGACCCAGAAATTTACCTAACGAAAACTGAGCACGTTGCGGCAGCCAAGATATCAGGTACATGAACAATACGCCAAGCCAAGTTAGCCAGTAACGAGGTGCAAGGAACGACCATTTGAAAGTAGGGGTTGTGACCACAAAAATTATCTCTTACTACACTAATGGCGATAGTTTATCGACAAGTGCTAAAAAATACAAAAGCCGACATATGTCGGCTTTTGTGCTCAAAGGTGATTAACGTTAGGCTTAGCCTTGTATTAAACCTTTGTTGATAGCTTCTAAATCGCTGCGCGAAAGAGTACCAGCGGCTTGTTTTAAGCGCAGTGAAGACAGTACATATTGATAACGCAGGTTAGCTAGGTTCTTTTTCGCATTATATAAACTTTGCGTACTGACTAACACGTCAACAATGGTACGAGTACCCACTTCAAAACCAGCTTCGGTCGCTTGTAATGCACTTTGCGCTGAGACCACTGACTGTTCTAATGCGCGATATGTTGCAACATTAGAAACCACTTGATTATACGATGTAATAACTGAGCGGGTGACTTCCCTCATGCTTGCTTCTAAGTCTTGACTTGCACCTACATAGAGTGCACGAGCTTGCTCGGTTGCGGCAAGTGTAGTGCCACCAGAGTAAATAGGCACATTGAAGGTCACGCCAACCGTTGTTTGATCTTCCCTTGGCTGGTGGACCATGCCATTTGAGTCGGTTAGCGTATCACCATAGCTTGCGTTTAAGTTCAACGTTGGGTAGTGGCCTGCTTTGGCAAGCTCAATTTGATCCCCAGCAATATCTAAACTGGCTTTAGCGATAGCCAGCGATAAGTTTTTATCTTTAGCCACGCTGATGAAGTCGTTCACTTCTTTGCTCGGCGATACCGTTGAGAAGGTCTGGGTGTTAAGCGGGTCAAGCTGACTATGGTATTTACCTGTGATTGTACGTAGTGCTTCACGAGCGGTTTCCACATCATTCTCAGCGCCGATTTCATTGGCTACTGCGCGGTCATACTGAGCTTGTGCTTCGTGAACGTCTGTGATTGCAGTTAAACCAACTTCATAACGTTGTTTGGTTTGCTCAAGCTGACGTTCAATCGCGCGTTTCTCTGCTTGCACAAATTCTAGGCTATCTAATGAGCTAAGAACATCAAAGTAGCCTTGTGCTATACGTACAACGAGCTCCTGTTGTGCTTGCTCGTATAAGGTTGTAGCTTGTAATGCTTGCTTTTCTGCGATGCCTAGGTTTTTCCACGATGACATATTAAAAATGGTTTGGCGCAATGATAATGTACGGCTAAATGTATCGCGAAAACCACTACCTATGCTGTAGCCTGTAACATCGTTTTGCGTGCCAGGAAATGCATCTGCGTCTATTTGACTGTAGCCTGCTTCAAAGCCAAGTTGAGGTAGCAGTACACCTAATGCTTGGTCTTGAGCGAATTTTTGTGCATCAGCTTGTGCTTTTGCTTTTAACACTGTTGGATCGTTTGCAGTTGCTATGTCGTATACTTGCAGTAAATCTTCGGCTTGCGATAGATTAGAAGTTAGCGCACAGGATAAGCCAACTAAAAGAGATATAATGCTTTTTTTCATCGTTCGTTCAGTCCTTAGACAACTTTTTGTATTGAATGCATGTTACCTTGTTTTTCTTTAGAACGAAAAAGTTAAAACGTAAAACAGCATCAACAAATGTAACAGAATATAATACGTGCCTTTTTAGATAGTAAAAGACGCCTACAGGGTAATAAAGGTACATCATGGGGCTAGTTGTATTGAATTTAAACCCCTACTGTAAAAAATTAGGATCTAACTTATGCCAACAATTTCGTGTTTTGATAGCAAAGATGTATTACTAGAAGATGTACAAACGGTATTTAACGGTTTTTTTAAGATCCAAACCTATCATTTTCGCCACGCGTTATTCGCTGGGGGAATGTCTCAGACGATTACCAGAGAAATATTGGAACGTGGACATGCGGTGGCGGTGTTACCTTACGACCCCAGTATAGATTCAGTATTATTAATTGAACAAATTAGAATTGGCGCAATAGCGAGCAAGGAGTCGCCATGGTTATTAGAATGCATCGCTGGTATGGCAGAAGGAAGTAAGGATTTTGAGCAGGTAGCACGTAAAGAAGCGTTTGAAGAAGCTGGGCTGGAGCTTAATGATTTGCATTTTATGACGTCGTACCTCTCAAGCCCAGGCGGCACGACCGAGCGTTTATATTTGTATCTCGCTAAAACTGACCTATCCAATGCGGGTGGAGTTTTTGGTCTTGATAGTGAAGGTGAAGACATCAAGAGTCATGTGCTACCATACAGTGATGCTATTGCGCGATTAAACAGTGGCGAGATTGACAATGCCGCTACCGTGATTAGTTTGCAATGGTTAGCATTACATAAAGAGCAGATTCTGGCCCAGTGGGCGTAATTAGCAGTGGGGTATCTCGTTGAGTGATATAGTTGTAGAACGCGCCTATGTGCAGTCTTTACCAAAATACATTACATTATGCGAACGTAACTATTTACGAGCGCTAAAGGTGTTACCTCACGAAGAGCATGGGGCACAAAGAGCAATAGAGCTTGCCAATGTACATTATGTGATTGAGGTACAAGGGTGTGCCAGATATACCACTGATATCACCATCAAGCAAACGTCTGCCAGTAATGTATTTTTCCCAAGTTTACATTTGTCTGTGCGTCTTTATCACGATGCCAAAGTGGCGGAAGTGATCCATCAAGATTATCACCAGCGGATCAAACCTTCGTATCGTTATCCGAATCCAAATATGCACCAAAAAGATGAAAAGTATCAAATAAATGCCTTTTTGGCTGACTGGTTAATGGCGTGCTTAGAAAGTGGTAAGACGCCATTGAATTGGGATGTAAATAATGGCTTGGTTTGATGACACTCACCATTTTAAAAAGAGCCGAATAAAGCTTGCCCACATTACTGACAGCCACCTTTTTGCCGACCCCCAAGGTCAGTATTTTGACATCAATACCGCAGAGTACTTAAAGCAGGTATTACAGCAGTTGACTCAGTATGAGATTGATGGAGTGATATTTGGTGGGGATCTAACACAAGATCACAGTGTTGCCTCATATGAGTTATTCAGTCTGCTGGTCAAACGCTCTGGTTTGTCTTGCCCAGTATTTTGGGTGCCAGGTAATCATGATGAAATACAAATGCTTGAGCAAATGAGTCGAGGCCAGATAAGTGCAGCAAAACGTTTGTGTACCAACAACCTCGATATTCTACTGTTAGATACCAAAGGGGAAACCCCTGCGGGTTGGTGTGAAGCGCAGCACCTCAAAGATATTGAAGCAGTAATCAAAAGCTCAGAGCACAAAACCATTGCTTTTTGTCATCATCACTCCATTCCAATCAATGGCTACTTGGACAAACACATACTTGAAAATGGCCCTCAGTTACTCAACACATTGGTAAATACAGGTGACGTATTGGCAGTTTTTCATGGCCATGTACACAACGAATATCACAGCCAATATAGAGGGCTTGATGTGTATGCAACACCTGCTACATCGGTGCAGTTTACCAAACATGTTAGTGACTGGCAGCAGCAAGACTTGGGGCCCGCATGGCGGCTGGTATGCATTGACGGGCAAAACTATTATACCGAGGTTGTATGGTTAAACGAGTGATTTACATTCATGGTTTTAACAGTTCAGAGCTATCAGCCAAGGCCCAGCAGTTCGGTGTGTGGTTAAAAGAGCAGGCATTGCAAAGCCACTATATTACTCCACGCCTGCACTATGATCCCCGTGTTGCGATCACCCAGCTAGAATCTTTACTTGATAGTAATACGGTATTGTTGGGTAGCTCCCTTGGCGGGTTTTACGCCACGTATCTTTCACAACAGTACAATATTCCAGCGGTTGTGATTAATCCTGCGGTTAGGCCTTTTGAATTATTGGCGGATTATTTGGGCCCACAGTATAATCCCTATCAACAGATACATTATCAACTGGGTCAAGAACATGTGTATGCTCTGCGGCAATTGTATCTACAGCGACTCACAGCCCCATCATTGTTGATGCTTTTGCAGCAAATGGGCGATGAAGTTCTGCCGTACCAACATGCATTGCAATACTACAAATCATGCCCGCAAAGAATAGAGTTTGCTGGTGATCATAGTTTTATGGGCTTTCAACGTTACTTTGACACTGTTGTCAATTTTCTTAAAATCACGTAAAACAGAACGAATTAAATAAAAAGAATTTACCTATGAGCGAGCAAAATTATAACGCCGAAGCGATTGAGGTTTTAAATGGTCTGGAACCGGTAAAACGTCGTCCAGGCATGTATACGGATACCACGCGCCCTAACCACCTTGGACAAGAGGTGATTGATAACAGTGTGGATGAAGCGCTCGCGGGGCACGCTACCAAAATAGATGTTATTTTACATGAAGATAACTCACTAGAAGTTATTGATGATGGCCGTGGCATGCCGGTGGACATTCACCCTGAAGAAGGTTTGCCAGGTGTTGAGCTCATCCTCACCAAGCTTCACGCCGGTGGTAAGTTCTCCAATAAAAATTATCAGTTTTCAGGTGGTTTGCACGGGGTAGGGATCTCGGTTGTGAATGCCTTATCAAGCCGTGTTGAGATAACCGTTAAGCGTGATGCGCAAGTGTATGAAATGGCGTTTGAGCATGGTGATAAAGTACAAGACCTAACGGTGACAGGCACTGTGGGTAAGCGGAACACAGGTACATCGGTTCATTTTTGGCCCGATGCCAGTTACTTTGATTCAGCGAACTTTTCTTTAGCTAAGCTCAATCATGTACTTAAAGCCAAGGCGGTACTTTGTCCCGGTCTGAGAATTCGCTTTATCAATAAGCAAACCAAAGAAACGCAGGAATGGCACTATGAAGCGGGTCTTGAAGATTATCTAAAAGACAGCTCGCAAGGTTATGAAGTGCTTCCAAAAAGCCCTTTCACCGGTAGTTTCAGTGGTTCTACTGAGGGCGTAGATTGGGCGTTACATTGGTTGCCTGAAGGGGGGGAGTCGATCACCGAAAGTTATGTGAACCTCATACCAACCGCGCAAGGTGGAACCCACGTGAATGGCTTAAGACAGGGGCTACTGGAAGCGATGCGAGAATTTTGTGAGTTTCGTAACCTGTTACCACGCGGCGTAAAACTCACACCTGACGATATTTGGGATAAATGTAGCTATGTATTGTCAGTTAAAATGCAAGACCCGCAGTTTGCGGGCCAAACCAAAGAAAAGCTTTCTTCTCGTTCATGTGCCACGTTTGTGTCGGGTATTGTTAAAGATGCCTTTAGCTTATGGTTGAACGAGCACACCGATACGGCTGAACTACTCGCAGAGCTGTGTATCAGCAATGCTCAAAAGCGGATGCGAGCGGCGAAAAAGGTGGTCCGTAAAAAGGTTACTTCAGGGCCTGCATTACCGGGTAAATTGACGGATTGTTCGGGCAGCGAAACTGAGCGTTCGGAGCTGTTCCTCGTGGAAGGGGACTCAGCTGGTGGCTCGGCAAAACAAGCTCGAGATCGTGAATTTCAGGCAATCATGCCGCTCAGAGGTAAGATTTTAAATACTTGGGAAGTTGAGTCGGGTCAGATCCTCGCGTCACAAGAGGTCCATGATATCTCTGTTGCCTTGGGTATAGACCCAGATTCGGAAGACTTGTCTGGCTTGCGCTATGGAAAAATCTGTATTCTCGCGGATGCAGACTCCGATGGGTTGCACATCGCCACCCTGTTATGTGCGCTGTTTGTGCGCCACTTCCCTGCCTTGGTTAAACAAGGGCATGTGTATGTGGCTATGCCTCCGCTATTTCGTATCGATGTGGGCAAAGAGGTGTACTATGCGTTGGATGAAGATGAAAAAAAGGGCGTGCTAGATCGCATTGAAGCTGAGAAAAAACGTGGCAAGGTAAATGTGCAGCGTTTTAAAGGTCTAGGTGAGATGAACCCCTTACAACTTCGTGAAACCACGATGGATCCAAATACACGCCGCTTGGTGCAATTAACGCTTGAAGAGCAGGAGCAAACCATGGAAATGATGGACATGCTGCTGGCTAAAAAGCGTTCAGGCGATAGAAAAGAATGGCTTGAAAACCACGGTGACAAAGCGCAAGTAGAGGTGTAAATGATGATACGGTTCACCCTAGTAGCAATGAGTGCACTCATAAGTTTGCTGATGTGGACTAAATCCGCGGCTGCAAATGATGAGTTGTTGGAGCGACTAACTCTGCCCAAAGGTTATGAGATCAGTTATTTTGCGAAAAATGTTGAAAATGCTAGGCAGTTGGCCATTTCTTCATCGGGGGTGGTGTATGCAGGTTCACGCAAAGCTGGCAAAGTCTACGCCCTGATTGACCATAATCAAGATGGTGTCGCGGATCGCCAGATTGTGTTGGCAAAAAACCTTAATATGCCGTCAGGACTGGCGCTTTACCAAGGCGATTTATATGTCGCCGAGGTCCATCGCATCATACGTTTCAAAAGTATTGACAAGCAGCTTAGCAAGCCAAGCTTTGAGGTGGTGTTTGATAACTTACCAACGGATCGCCACCATGGCTGGAAGTTTATTCGTTTTACCGAAAATGGTGAGCTATTGGTCCCCGTGGGCGTGCCTTGTAATGTGTGCGCAGAAGATGAAAAGTATGGGCGTATTTTTTCGCTGAACTTACAGAGCAAAAAACTCACGACAGTGGCGCAAGGCGTGCGCAATTCAGTCGGGTTTGATATCAATCCGCAAAGTGGGGCGCTTTGGTTTTCTGACAACGGTCGCGACATGATGGGAGACGATATTCCACCCGATGAAATAAACCGCGTCAGTTTTGATGGCGAACACTTTGGTTTTCCATATGTACACGGTGGTAGCGTGCTGGACCCTGAGTTTGCCAAAGGCAAAACGCTTGCTGATATGCAAAAGTACACGATGCCAAAGCTCGCATTGCAGGCTCATGTCGCGCCATTGGGTATTCATTTTTATCGTGGTAAACAGTTTGCTAAAGCGCTACATAATAGATTGTTTGTCGCCGAGCATGGCTCTTGGAATCGTAGTAAGAAAGTGGGTTATCGCGTGATGATGGCAACCATCAAAGAAGGCGAAGTAGCCGCTTATGAGCCCTTTATTAGCGGCTTTTTAGATAAAGAACAAACCTTGGGTCGTCCGGTTGCATTTGCTGAACTTGTTGATGGCAGCCTGTTGGTGTCGGACGATTATGCCAATGCGATATATCGCGTTCGCTATAACAATAAATAGGGTGTTACATGACTGATCCTCAAACCTTGTCTTTACAGGGGATTGAACAACAAACGATGGGGCGCTTTACCGAAGACGCCTATTTAAACTACTCCATGTATGTGATCATGGACCGAGCTTTACCGCATATTGGTGATGGTTTAAAGCCGGTACAGCGTCGTATCGTGTATGCCATGAGCGAGCTAGGGTTATCAGCCGCTGCTAAGTACAAAAAGTCAGCCCGTACAGTGGGTGACGTGTTAGGTAAATACCATCCACACGGTGATAGCGCCTGTTATGAAGCCATGGTTTTAATGGCACAGCCTTTTTCATACCGTTACCCACTGGTAGATGGACAAGGTAACTGGGGTGCCGCTGATGATCCTAAGTCATTTGCGGCTATGCGTTACACAGAGGCGCGTTTGTCTAAGTTCTCAGAAGTATTACTTAAAGAACTTGGTCAAGGCACTGTCGATTGGACTCCAAACTTTGATGGCACAATGGATGAGCCAAAGGTGCTGCCGTCTCGGTTACCACATATTTTACTTAATGGCATAACCGGTATTGCGGTGGGAATGGCAACCGATATTCCGCCACACAATGTAAAAGAGTTAGCGAGCGCATGTTGCATGTTGCTTGACCAGCCAAAAACCACTTTGGAAGAATTATTAGAAATTGTGCAAGCACCGGATTATCCTACAGATGCAGAAATCATCACTGCTAAATCGGATATTCGAAAGATCTACACAACCGGGCGTGGCTCTATCAAAATGCGTGCGGTTTATACCGAAGAGCAGGGGGATATTGTCATTACTGCCTTGCCGCATCAGTGTTCAGGCGCCAAAGTGTTAGAGCAAATTGCGGCCCAAATGACAGCGAAAAAGCTGCCCATGGTAGCTGATTTACGCGATGAGTCGGATCACGAAAATCCAACTCGTATTGTGATTGTACCGCGCTCAAACCGTGTCAAACTCGAACCTTTGATGGCGCATTTATTCGCTACCACTGATTTAGAAAAAAGCTATCGTGTAAACCTCAACATGATTGGCCTTGATGGTCGCCCACAGGTCAAAGATTTACAGCAGATCTTATCTGAATGGCTGGTGTTCCGCCGCGAAACTGTGCGCCGTCGTTTGCAGTACCGTTTAGATAAAGTATTGGCCCGTTTGCATATTTTAGAAGGTTTAATGATTGCCTTTTTAAATATCGATGAAGTGATAGAAATTATCCGTAATGAAGACAAGCCAAAAGAAGAGCTTATGGCGCGTTTTAACTTATCGGATAAACAAGCGGAAGCGATTCTTGATTTGAAACTACGCCATTTAGCGAAGTTAGAAGAAGAGAAAATCCGTGGTGAGCAGGATGAGTTAAGCAGTGAACGTGATAAGTTACAGCTCACTTTAGGCTCAGAGCGTCGTATGTCGACATTGATGAAAAAAGAAATTCAAGAAGCCGCTGAGTTGTATGGTGACGAGCGTCGCTCGCCAGTAATTGAACGCTCAGAAGCCAAAGCTCTGAGCGAAAAAGATCTGATCCCATCTGAGTCGGTCACAGTTGTGCTTTCTGACAAAGGCTGGGCGCGTGTCGCTAAGGGTCATGATATTGATGCCGAGGGATTAAGCTACCGCTCGGGTGATAGCTATAAAGCCTCGGCGAAAGGACGCAGTAATCAGCCGGCAGTATTTTTAGATACCTCGGGACGTGCATTTGCCACTGAAGCGCACAGCTTGCCGTCAGCTCGTAGCCAAGGCGAGCCCATGACTGGGCGCTTTAATCTTGCACCTGGGTGTAACTTTGAGCACGTGGTAATGGGAGATGAGAAGACTCTATACCTCATGGCAACCGATGGTGGCTATGGGTTTATCACTGAATTTAACGACCTTGTCAGTAAGAACAAAAACGGTAAGGCACTGGTGAGTGTGCCAAAAGGAGCACAATTGATGGCGCCAATCACGGTGAATGATGTTGCCACCGATATGTGTATGGCGATTTCTAATGAAGGCCGAATGTTGCTGTTCCCACTACGCGATTTGCCAAAGTTAGGTAAAGGTAAGGGTAATAAGATTATTTCCATCCCCAGTGCCAAAGTTCAAGCGCGAGAAGAGTTTGTAAAGGTCCTAGCGTGCGTGCCAGAGGGCTGCTCGGTGACACTTCACGCAGGTAAACGAAAACTAACGCTTAAGCCAAGTGATTTAGAACACTATCATGGTGAACGCGGCCGTCGTGGTAACAAGTTACCGCGAGGTCTGCAGCGTGTGGATGAGTATGAGATAGAAACTAAGTCATCCAATGCAGATATCGAGGATGTGTCGCAGGAGCAAAACGAAGAATAGGCTTAGCTGTCACTTAACTATTGAAAACGGCGCTCAACAGCGCCGTTTTTATTTTCTCACACTAAGGTGCTACCAATACCATAGTATTATCATTTCCCATTTAAAAACATATTGATAACTTTTTTCTTACATGCAACCATAGCCCTCTTCAAGGAAGTAAGAACCAGTTGTTGCTGTATGCCAATTAGAAATATTTACGCATCAACATGAAAACCCTCAAGGAGCCAGTATGCGTTTAAAGTGTATCAAGTGGGTAATCCCTTTCGCTGCACAGTTTGTTTGCAAAACTGCGTTAGGTGTTGAGTTCAGTGGTGAAAGTTCTCTCCAACAACGCTATTACGATAGTCACGCTGATACAGCCACAGAAAATGCAAATAAGCACTGGCATACGTCATTTTCAGTTGAGCCTCAGCTACATTGGTTGGGTGAAAACAGCACGCTTTCATTTGTTCCGTACCTACGCATTGATAATGTTGATAGTGAGCGAAACCTTCTGGATATCAGGGAGTTTATGTATGTACATTACGTCGATGATATCGAGTTTAAAGTAGGGATTGGTAAAGAGTTTTGGGGAGTAACCGAGTCACTACATCTAGTTGATGTGATTAACCAAACTGACTTTGCAGATGCCATCGATCAGGAGAGTAAGCTGGGTCAACCTATGCTTAATGTCGCCACTCATCAGGCATATGGTAGTTTTAGCATTTGGCTATTACCCTACTTTAGAGAGCGGACCTTTGCTGGTGTAGATGGCCGGCTTGGCTTTGATTTAGCGATTTCAGATGACCCACTATATGAGTCGAGCAATAAGCAAAAACATATCGATTTTGCAGCGAGATATAGTCACTTTATCGATGAGTGGGAAGTGGGCGTTAGCTTTTTCAAAGGGACTAACCGCGAACCTTATTTTATCGATCATCAATCAGAATTAACGCCTTATTACGCGCAAATGACACAAACCAGCCTAGATTTACAGGCGATATTTGACGAATTATTGATAAAGCTAGAAATGCGATATCGAGACAGCCTAACACATCATTTTGCCTACATTGGTGGCGTTGAATGGACTCAAACTGGAGTTGCTAATACGCAATGGAACTTAGGCTGGATAGCAGAGTACTCATACGATGATACTGCGTTGGCTTTATATCAAAATGATTTATTTCTAGGGTGGCGTTTGGCGCTGAACGACTTCAATGGCACCGAAATGCTATTCGGCATTAGTCAAGATTTGGACAATCGTGACGAGCATGCCATCAAACTTGAGACATCAAGTCGTATCGATGAGCATTGGAAGTGGCAAGTTGAAGCTTGGCTGTTTGATACAGATAAGCCGGATAGTCCACTTTCTAGCCTCAAAAATGATGACTTTATCGAAATCAATATCTTCTATCACTTCTAAAGGTCAAAAAGTGCGTCTTCAACAATTATATTGTTGCTTATTTATAAATTATTCGTGAGCTAATTTTGATAGGTTCTTCTTTTGTTTTGCTGTGTGTTGAATATTTTATTTTACTGATATACATGAAAAATAATGGTATCTGTGATTATAAAACTTAATCCTTTTTTATTATAAATAGAGCGGCTTTATAATATTTATTATTTTCAAACAATTGTTTTTAAAGGGGTAATTGTTTTATCTCTGTTTCTCCTTTGTGCATGATAACAAATTTTTAATATCAACGCTTAAAATTGATAAGCATTATCATTCCTGTTTTTAATATTGGTAAATGAGAGTTAGTGTATTAATTTTGAATTATTTTTGTAATTAAAAATAAGTTAATTAGGTTAATGATATAAATAATATATTGATCTTTTATACAAGTGTGTTACAAATGAGGCTGTTTTTTGAGCGGTGTTGGTTTTGGCGGTACGCTCTTAACTGGTTGTGATGATTATCGGCATAACTCAGTGTGGAAAACTGAATGCGGTATATGTTGCTGGTTAAGGTACGGAAATCATGTCTGGTGTAGTGGCTTTGGTCACTTGGCAATTCTCTAACCCTTTTTGGTTGTCACAAAATATAAATCACGGACTTTATAGTGTAAATCTAATAATAAAGTATTTAAAAGCCTGGTCGTGCTAGCAGGCTAATTTAGAGGGAACGTCATGAAAGAAGAATACTTATCAGAAGAAGTGGTAGACTTAGAGAGAGTTGTTGGGCTTGACCTTAACGGTTCTACAAAAGCCAAGTCAAACACCATTGAAGGTGAGCAACTACTTGAATCTTATGTTGGTTTTTGCAATAAATACAAGAAGAAGCGTATTCCGCAAAACCTACATCTAGACTTACAGCTCAGTGGTGACCTAGCGCTAGATTCAATTGACCAAGTAGAGTTTTTACTACATGTAGAAAAGACTTTCGGATTATCTATCGATCCAGATAAATCTACCAATGTTAGATCATTTAGAGATTTATTAGAGCTTGTGAATGAAACTCAAGATACGGACGCTAAAGGCGGTGTGCCAGGCGTAGGTATCACGGATCTACAACGTCATTTGATAGAAGAAGTGCCTCAGTTTTACAACGAGGTAGACGAACAGCATGGAAGAACACTAAAAATCAAAGGCAAGGAGGTGTATGACTTTGCCTCTGCTAACTATTTAGGTCTGGACTTGGATGAAAGGATTTTTGCCAAGATTGAAAAAGACCTGCGCAAATGGGGCACACACCCAAGTTGGTCAAGAGCCATTGCCTCTCCTGAGTTGTATACCAAGCTAGAAAATACATTAAGTGAGGTCGTTGGTGCGCCACGCGTGTTGGTATATCCGACCGTCACTCTTATCCACATGGGTATTTTACCGCTAGTGGCAACGCCCGATACCTTGTTCTTAATGGACGAGCGAGCGCATAAATCTATCCAAGAAGGTGTTGACCTTGCGTATGCTAAAGGTGCTTTGAAGAAGTTTTTCAAACATAACGATTTGGAAGACTTACAAAGAGAATTAGAAAATGCTCGAGATTTGGATGCTGTTTATATCTGTATTGATGGTGTTTACTCCATGACAGGTGTGGATGCAAAACTGCCTGAAATGGTGGAGATGATCAGAGACTATCCAAATGCCACAATTTATGTTGATGATGCGCATGGGTTTGGTTTATGGGGCAGTAATCCAAGTGAAGAAAACCCATACGGCACAGGCGGTGGCGGCTTATTACGCAAGTACAACATTGATGTAAATAGAGACAAAGTAATCTATGTTGCAGGGCTATCAAAAGCGTTTTCATCTTTGGGAGCATTTGTGACGTGTCGCAACGACGCTGAGCTTGAGATGTTTGCCACTGCAGCAACCTTTATCAATTCAGGTCCGTGTCCTACAGCGAGTTTGTCGAGTGCACAAACAGGGCTGGAAATCTCTCAAAGTAGTGAAGGTGATGAGCTTAGAAAACATATTTTTGAACTCACAAAGCGCTTTGTAACCGGTGTGCGAGAAGTCGGTTTGGTTGCGGAAAGCTCTGATTTCTATCCACTGGTAAGCGTTGAAATCGGCACTATTGCCGCGGTGACTGAGGCTGCGAA
This sequence comes from Pseudoalteromonas sp. MMG022, assembly GCF_021654245.1. Lineage (NCBI taxonomy): Bacteria > Pseudomonadati > Pseudomonadota > Gammaproteobacteria > Alteromonadales > Pseudoalteromonadaceae > Pseudoalteromonas > Pseudoalteromonas sp. MMG022. The sequence goes on from NZ_JAKFZQ010000004.1 coordinate 303,571, forward strand.
AATCCTATGGGAAAAGGGGATCCTCATCACGCCAGCGGTTTATCCAAATGCGCCAATCAAACGTTCAATGTTGAGATTTACCATTACGGCCGCCAACACAGTAGAAGAAATTGATAATGCAATCAATGCATTGGAAATTGTTAGGGATTTAGTTCCATCGGCACCTTACTACTACTAAGCAAAACTACAAGGAAAGTTTTATGACTATTCATACGAGTGAGCAAAATAATATAGGTACTTTTACCGAATGGGACCCATTGGAAGAAGTATTACTTGGCGATCCGCTTGGGGCGATGAAGCCCGGTGAAATGGCGGTCTTTGATGCTGTGGTGCCGCCTGAATATGAGCATGTGCTAGACAACATTTTTCCCAGTGGTAGCCGATGCTACCCAAGCGATCTTATCGATGCGGCAAGAAAAGAAGTAACGGAGCTGCGGGCAATCTTAGAAGGTGAGGGGGTGAAGGTTCATGTGGCGCAGCCAATTGATTTTACTCAACCCCTAAAGACGCCCGATTGGCAAGTGCCAAATCAGTTTTGTTCTTCAAACCCTCGAGATAGCCTATTGCTAATTGGTGATCTCATTGTTGAGTCGCCAATGGCAGATAGAAGTCGCTACTTCGAGACATTTGCTTACAGAGATGTTCTCAAAGAGTTGAACGAGCGAGGTGCGCGTTGGATTTCTGCACCAAAACCCAGATTGTCAGATAAGTCTTTTGTCAGCGATTTAAAACGTGATGCAGATGGGCGTCCAACTCAGTGGCTCACCACCGAGGAGGAAATCTTGTTCGACGCAGCTGACTTCATGAAGTTTGGTAAAGATATTTTAGTTTCTCGCAGTCACACAACCAATGAAGCAGGGATCAAATGGGTAAGGCAAATACTAGGTTCTGACTTTACTGTACACGAAGTGGAAACCAAAAATGCATTCGCCATGCATATTGATGACACCATCATGCCATTAGATGAGGGGCGTTTGGTATACAGTCCTGATTATTTTGACCCAGCGGCATTGCCTGACATCTTTAAAACATGGGAAATGTTTGAAGCACCAGAGGTGATCTACAGTGCTAAAAACCGTTTGGGGCGTCTATCAGGTTGGTTGAATATCAATATGCTGAGCTTGGACGAGAAACGCATAATTGTTGAAAGCAATCAAGAGCACACAATTAAGTTTCTGAAAAAGCTGGGTATGCAGCCAATTCTTTGTGAGTTCGAAAATTACTTCCCGTTTGTCGGCTCATTTCACTGTGCATCACTCGATATCAAGCGCCGTGGGCAGCTAAGAAACTGCTTCTGAGGGTATCAACATGAGTGATATAGCACGCACAGCGGATGTTTGTGTGGTGGGAGCCGGTGTTTCCGGCTTATTCGCCGCAGATCATCTGAGAAAATCAGGCTTAACGGTTGATGTATTTGAGGCACAGAGCCACGTTGGCGGACGCGTTAAAGACACCACCTGTCAGGACAACGTGACGGTAGAGCTTGGCGCAAACTGGTTCTCTGAACAACAACCCTTAATTAAATCGCAAATTGAACGTTTTGGTATTGAAACCAAGCAAACGCATAACGATGGCGAACATTTAATTTGGTGGAATGACCAACGTAGTGCTTTTAAGGGAATACTTCCCTCGCTAGGGCCGATTGTCAATTCAGACATCATTCAAGGCATGGCGCGCTTTGAGCGCATTATGGGCAAACTGCAAAACCAAGAGCCTTGGGATGAGTTGTTTGTGGAGTATGACCATATGTCATTTGGCCAATGGATTGATAAGACATTGTTTACCACCAGTGGTAAACAATTCTTCAGAATGGTCAGTGAAATGGTGTTTGGGGTTGAGTCACATATGGTGTCGTTCTTGTATGTACTCTACTACTCCAACCGCTCAGTGAGTCTAAGCAGCTTGATTAGCGTTGATAAAGGCCATCAAGCGCTCAGGTTCACCCATGGCCCTAGGCAGCTGTGTGATCACCTAGCTACAAGTGTTGGGCTGGAAAACATCCTGCTCAATACGCCAGTTCGAGCCATCAAAGTTGCCGATGATATGGTCACTGTGGATGCGGGGCACGTGTCTGGGCGCTATCGTTCTATCTTGTGTGCCATGCCACCACCGGCGGTCAAGCAGGTTATCTTTTCACCACCGAGAGACACTGCCAGAGAGCGCTTATTACAAGCGCTCCCCATGGGGCGGGTTATCAAAGTTCAAGCCATATACGACAAGCCATATTGGCTGGAGTTGGGCTTATCAGGTCAGGTGATGAGCAATCACTTTCCACTTAGTTACACCATAGACAACTCTCCTTCGGACTTGCAAAGCGGAGTGCTTGCCGCCTTTGTTGGGACCAGCCATGCCAAAGCCTTTATGGCCGATGGCGTAGACAGAGAGCGGTTAGTAGCTGATGCGATTGGTAACATGTTTGGCAACCAATTTCCAAAACCACAGCAGGTGTTAATCGAAGATTGGGCTCAAAACGAGTGGATTGGTGGCAGTTATGGCGCTTATTTTCCACCCGGTGTGATGAGCAGGATGGGGCATGTATTACGCGAGCAGGAGCCACCCGTTTATTGGTGTGGTGCGGAATACGCACAAACGCATCCATGTCAGATTGAAGGGGCGCTGGAGTCGGGGTTGCGTGCAGCAAAGCAGATCACCGAGGCGTTGTTAGCCTGGGATCGCAACGTTGCACAGCTGTGATTACTAGCAATAAAAGTGATTGAAGTGGCCGACAGACGTGAGTGAGCGCATTAATCCTAGTAACAAAAAAGGAAGCTCGATGTCAGTTTCGACCACTTTAGAGAAATATTTGAGTGTATCTTATGGACAATAACACGAAAGTAGACTCTGTCTTAAGCGAAGAAAAGAGTCCCATGATGTTCGATGAACGCATGGCAAAAACACAGATGTGGCATTTCTTGATATTAACTTGCTTGCCAATACCACTTACTGTGGCTGCGTTTGTTTGGTTTCCACCTACCTTAACAAACATCTTAGAATTTTTAGTGATGTGGTTTTTAACCCTAGTGGGTGTGATCTGTGGTAGTCACCGCTATTTATCTCACCGTTCTTTTGAACCGGTTAAAAGTTTAAAGCAATCTTTGGTCGCACTGGCATGTATGGGCGGGCAGGGGCCGCCTGTTGTCTGGGCTGCTTTTCACCGCCGCCATCATCAGTTTACTGATAAAGATGGCGACCCACATACACCGAATCAACATAACTCGAAGTATAACGGTGTATTTCATGCTGCCTTTGGCTGGATGAAGCGCCATGAATACCCAAACCCCATGGTGTATGTGCCTGATTTACTTCGTGACGAAGAGATTGGCGCGGTGAATAAGCATTATTACAAATGGATAGCTTTAGCAATGATACTGCCTGCACTGGTGGAGTTTGCCGTAACGCAAAAACCCATAGGTTTACTAACCGGCTTTTTGTGGGGCTGGGGAGTTCGTTCATTCGTACTGAGCAGCACCATAGGTTATATCAATAGTCTTAACCACCTGATAGGTACTAAAACCTTTCAGACCAGAGACAACAGCCGTAACCACTGGTGGATGACCATTATTACCTTAGGTGAATCATTCCATAACAATCACCATGCCTTTCCGCGCTCTGCACATGTGGGACTATATGCGAGAAATTTAGACATCGGCTATGGGTTGATTAAGTTGTGGCAGTGGATGGGTCTTGCCAGCAATGTGCAAGTACCAACACCACAGCGTGTTGAATCACGGAAGATCTCAAAGGAGGAAAGTTAACATGAAAGATGTAATGGAATTAAACGCAGATAAATCAGCGTGGAGTCACTTGCTGGTATTGGTTTGGCCTGCGGTTATGGCAGGTTCACTGGCGATGTATTGGTGGCTAATTGGACCGATGGCGATGTCTTATGAAATGGCGATACAGTTTCACTTTCTGGGGTTATTGGTCGGGATTTTCATCTTGGAGTTAATTATTCCCTATCACAAGAGTTGGAATAAATATGATCGCCAAGGTTGGAATGATTTTCTCTACAATATTACCTTTCCCGCCGCGCAAATCGGAGCCACAGCGGTAGCCCTCGCCGTGGTGGGCGCGCAAGCTAGCTCAGGCAGTGAAAGCTTATTTAATTTAAACCTGCCATTTGTACTGGAACTGATCATCATGATCCTAATCGTTGATCTCATTTGGTACATCTGTCATCGCTCATTCCACACCTTACCTATGCTGTGGAAGTTCCACTCGCTGCATCACAACAGCCACCAATTGCACGTCTTAAACAACGCGCGAGTGCACCCGCTGGAAGTATTTACTTTCTTCTTGCCAATTATGTTGGTGGTGTTGGTCATTGACGTTCCTCCTGCATTGTTGAATTGGTACTTTGCATTTCAACTTACAGTTGGCTTACTGACACATTCTAATGTGGCTGTGAGAAGTGGTTGGTTATCTTACATCTTTAACACGCCTGAATTACATCATTGGCATCATAGCCAAGTCAGAGATGAGCATGATAACAACTATGGCTCGGTTTCTATGATCTGGGACCACATCTTTGGCTCTTATCTCAATCCAAAAGACCGTATGGCGTCAAAAGAAATCGGTGTAAGCACTTACGTACCAGAAGGGTGGTTTAGCCAACTATGGGCTCCGCTTAAGCGTAGTAGTACACCTAAAGTGCCCACACAAAGCGTTGTTGATAAGTAAGGAGTAGGTGAATGATGCAGCAAAAAGGAGTTTCTCAAGTGCTGGCACAACACGCTCAACAGATAGGTGATAAAAAGGCGTATAGCTATTATGCGCCACGCGCTGTGCGTCCTGTAACTATCACTTATCGACGTTTACATGAGCGTGCGTGTGCTATCGCTGATATTGCTAAGCAGCAGCAACTAGAGGGTAAATATGCGCTGCTGATGTATTCGCCAGGGCTGGAATTTGTGGAAGCATTTTTTGGCTGTATGTATGGCAATATATCAGCTATTCCCATGTATATTCCGCCGGGGAATGAGCCAGATAACCGCTTGCGTTCAATCACCAGTGGTATTGATGTGGCCGTGGTATTTACAACGCGAGACAAGGCAGAGCAGGTTGGCTATCAACTTGAAAAGCTATTCGATGGTAAAGAGTACAAAATTATTTGCACCGATGCAGTGCGTGCCTTTGATTTTGAAGGCTTTATGCCGGAGTTGTCTTTTGATGTGCCGCCTTTGATCCAGTTTACCTCCGGCTCAACCGCCAATCCCAAAGGGGTGGTAGTTGGACATGACAACCTGTTAGCAAACTTACAAATGATCCAGCGTGGGTTTGCCAAACATGCTCAGCTAAGCGGGGATGAAACATCAGTCAGCTGGCTACCATTTTTCCATGATATGGGATTGATTTGGAGTATTTTGTATCCAGTGTATACCGGCGGCAGCGCGGTGTTGATGTCTCCTAATGACTTTCTTCATAACCCAAGCAAATGGCTACAGCTGATCTCCAAGTATTCGGCCAGTGTCAGTGGTGCGCCCAATTTTGCCTATGACTACTGTGTTACACGGATAAGAGATGAACAGTTGGAAGGGGTTGACTTGAGTAGTTGGCAAGTTGCTTTTAACGGTTCAGAAATGATTCGAGCGACGACCATCAAGCGCTTTATTGAACGCTTTAGCGCGTATGGTTTTGCACACAATGCGCCATTTTTCTGCTACGGCATGGCTGAAACCACGCTCTATGTGACAGGTGAAACGGGTGTGATTGAAGCGCAAGGGCTTACGCCATTAAATGTCAGCGTGGGTAAACCAGATGAACAGGCCGAAGTGATCATCGTTGATGAGCAGCGACATCAGCTTGGCGATGGTGAAACGGGTGAGATCTGGGTGCGCGGGCCGCACGTTGCCAAGGGCTATATCAATAACCCACAAGCCAGTGCAGAGACCTTTCAAGCGACGCTAGATGGTAGCAATGGCGAGCCTACCTACCTCAGAACCGGAGACTTAGGTTATCTAAACGATGGCAAGCTACATGTGGTTGGCAGACTGAAAAACATGTTGATCGTCAACGGTAAAAACTACTACGGCGAAGAAATTGAGTACTTTGTTGCAAAGTCACGGGATTACTTTGTTGAAACCGGGGCTTGTCTGATTCAAGTCAATGAAGGGTTAGATGACTCCGAGGTTATTTTTATCCAAGAAATTCATAAATCTAGGCTTGATGAAGTCAGTACACAGCTACCTCAGCTGGAAGACTTGGCAGTGACGCTCAGTGGCCAAATCCTCAGTGAATATAAGCTCGCGATACATCGCTTTATTTTCTTAGGAACAAGTCGGTTGCCCCGTACCTCCAGTGGCAAGATTGATCGTGCTCGCGCTCATGAAGTGACCGATGCGCAGTCTTTCAATCATGTACTTGATGTGTACACGCGATAAAGACATGGCCTTTTGTTCGCGCTCGGTAAAAAGTGCGCTTCGAATGAGCTGTAGTAAGAATTAAAAGGAATATTTGAATGGTAAGGTTGTTGAAAATTGTACTGATGTTTTGTGTCAGTTGTTGGGGGTTCGTTGGCGTACTGAGTAACTTGATGGACTACGCACCAGGTTTGGAGCAGGTTCGATATGTGCTGAGTATGGAAGGGGCAGCGGATACCCCTGGTATAGAGTGGCGCAGTATCCATTCGCCGGTGATAGCGACACTCGGGTTTGCGGTGATTTATTTATCTAAGTTTGCAACGGGCGCTGTGTGCTTGTTTGCAGCCTACAAGATGTTTGAAGCACGCAATGATGATACGGCTTTTGAAGCCGCTAAGCAGTGGGGAATATTTGGTTGTGGCATAAGTGTAGTGATGTTGTTTTTGGGTTTTATTGTCATAGCTGGTGAATATTTTGAGTATTGGCGAGTGCCAACTTTGGGAATGATCACCCACCACTATGCATTTATCTACACCATGTGTTTGATGAGCTTTATTTTATTTTTACAAAGCCCTGAAAAGCATACTAAATAATTCAAGATATACGGACAAAGATTATGGACAACAAAAAATTTCCGACCAAAGCTTGGTATGCCGCTGGCTGGAGTCATGAAATCAACAATGAACTGCCTTTGAAAAGAAAGATATTAGGCAGTCAAATCATATTTTTTAGAGACCTCGAAAACAAGGTCGTAGCCCTAGATGCAATGTGTCCTCACCGAGGCGCAGACTTGGGGATTGGTAAGGTGGTGAACGGCAATATTCAATGTCCGTTTCATGGCTGGGAGTTCAATAGTGCGGGTAAATGTGCTGCCATTCCATCTCAGTGCCCATCCAAAAATATTCCCAACAATGCAAAAGTGAACGCTTATCACGTCGCCGAAAGCCAAGGGATCATTTGGATTTGGGGGGAGAACTCTGCGCCGAGTGATCCCAATCCGCCACACTACTACTTTTTGGAAGAAGACTATGGCCGAGGGATGCGTCGTGTAAGGGATATTCCTATCTTTGCTAATGCACCATTTTTAAGCGTGGTGGAAAATGCTATCGACAACACGCACCCGCCATTTATTCATCCGGGCACACTGGCGGGTGAACCTCCCCGTGTGGCCGATCAGGTGATCCGTTATGACGACGATATGCGTGGCTACTGGGGCCAGTTAGACCCAACTGATCCTGTGCATGATGACGTAAAAGGCACAGAAGGCATGCTGGGGCTTAGCCGCCGTTTATTGGGCGTGACTCGCTTGGACCGTGAAAAATGCTACTTCCGCTTTGACTTAGGTGGCGTGGTGTATTTTTACGATCGATTTGTCTCTGGGCATGAGCAGGTTGCCTTGTTCATGGTGACTCCAGCGGATGATACGCAGGCGTGGTTCTTTGGTGAGCATGTTCGTTCATTCGCCAAAAATGCGCTGGTGGATTACATCATCAAAAAGTGGGTTAGGCAGCTCAATGGGGAAGACGTCGAGCATGTTGAGCTGATGCTTTCATCACAACAAACCTACGGCATCGACAAGCCGGTCAGCGTGATAGCAGACAGGCCAGCCCTTGCCTTTAGACGCGTCTTTTTTAGAAATATTTCAGATGAAGATGAGCAAGAAACACACAGTGCAAATGACACTAAAACAGTGGCAAAGCAAGATGCAGAGCATGAAGTAATAGCCGATGCATCAGGCACTTAAATATTGAGTAACACAACAGCCGCTGGCAGATGAGCATAGTTAGTTACTTGTTGTCAGCGATAACACAAAACGTGGTGTGAGGCTTAGAAATGATGGCATTGAATAATGACAAGCATAAATCGCGCAATTTCTAAGTCTCACGGGTCATTATCTCGCAAAGTCACCAAGGAGGTGCAGTATGAGGGACGTTAAGTCATTAGGATTAAATCGTGAAGCCTACTTCAGTGAAGAGTGGTTTGCCAAAGAACAAAAAAATGTATTTGCACAAAACTGGAGTTTTGTTGGCGTCGAAAATGATGTGAAAAATAACGGAGATTACATTTGTACAACAGTGGGTAATTTACCTTTGTTTGTGATCCGCGATAACCAAGGTCAGCTGAGAGCATTTCATAACATTTGTCGCCACCGTGGCACGGTGATGCTGCGTGACTCGGGTAATATCTCCAGTGCAATTGAATGTGGCTATCACTGCTGGCGTTATGACCTAACGGGAGAGCTTCGTTCTATTCCACAGCAAGCGAAGCAATTTAGTCGTGTTGATAAAAAAGAGCTTTCACTTTATCCAGCTGCCGTTAACGTGTTTAAGAGTATGGTCTTCATTCATCCAGACCCAGATAACGCGCCAGATTTTACCCAGTGGATAGGAGAATTTGGCCAGCACTTTGGGCCATATGATCTCAGTGAGTTGGAACAAATTCACAGCGTTAACTATGATATGAATGCAAATTGGAAGCTATTTATTGAAAACCACATTGAAAGTTATCACCTATGGTACGCCCATAAAAATTCGATCTTAGGACTGGATCATAAAAGTCAGGTGAATCACTACTACAATGGTCATTGGTCGTTTTTTCAGTCTACCTTAGTGGAAGGAAAAATGGCCGAATTCGAAAAATACTTACCGTCAAAAATTATCGCCCCCAACGAGACGTGGTTCGGCTCGGGGGATCATATGATTTATCCCAATTTGGGCGTAGTCACCGGGGCTAAGTTTGTGGCCATGTTAAAAGCAGTACCAACGTCATCGACCACCAGTCAGGTTCAGATTAGGGTGTTTGGTAAGTTTATGGAAGAGGGTGAGCAAGACCAAGGCCAGTACTATGAAGATGCGGGCAGCAGTGAAGAGTTTAACGTGAATCAGGAAGACATTGATTTATGTGAGCGCGTTCAAAAAGGCATGATGTCGGATTTAGGTGGCATTGGTGCATTGGCTGAGGATTATGAACAGTCAATCAAACATTTTCACGACAAGTATTTAACGGAGATGGCGGAGTAAGCAATACCGCCTATTTCAAAGTAAACCAATAGAAATAAAGGATTAATTGTGATGATTAAATTATATGGTAACCCCTATTCTAGAGCTAACCGTGTTAGATGGGCGCTTGAGGAAATGAACGTACCGTACCAAGAAGAACTCACCAAACTCGGTAGTGAAGGAACAGGTTCTGAGCAGTTTAGAGCAATCAATCCAAATGCCCGTATTCCTGTTATTGATGATGCGGGTTTAGTGCTGTTTGAGTCAGTGCCAATCTGTCTTTATCTGGCTAAAAAGTACGGTGCAGACACCCTTTATGTGGATGATGTACATGATGAAGCGGTATTACTGCAATGGTCTGTTTGGGCGATGACTGAGCTGGAGAGCCATATTGAAGTTGCTTCACTACACCTAACTTGGTTCGACGAAAGTATCCGAGACCCAAAAATTGCCGACAAAGAGCAGGGCGAAGTGATGCGCTGTTTAAACATGCTTGAAAAGGCTATTGGAAAAACAGGGTTCTTGGTGGGTAACCACTTTACCATCGCCGACCTTATTGTAAGCGAAGTACTGACCAACGTTGTTCACGCGAAAGTGGACTTAAAACCTTTCGCGAAGCTAAATAATTACTTGGTTAATAACCTGTCTAAGCCATCGGCAAAGGCGGCGTTTGCCCCTGATGTTATTGAGCCCGTATTAGGCTAGTTGTAAAAGCTGTGGGCTTGTCTTAGCGCAAGCTCACAGCGCTGAGGATGTGGAGTGTTATATGGAGTCGTTTGAGCAACTAAGGCGTATTACGCTGGCCAAACAAGGGTTACTTTCTGAGGTAGAGCCAGATGATGGCTTGCAAGCGACCAAACTTGTTATTGAGCATTTGGGCTATGTGCAAATAGATACGCTGAGCGTTGTTGAGCGCGCGCACAATCATGTGCTGTGGAGTCGTGTGCCCAGCTACAATCCTGACTACCTCAATCAGTTGATTACAGAGCAAAGTATTTTTGAATATTGGTATCACGCCGCAGCGTATTTACCAATGCAAGACTATCGATATGCGCTGATACAAATGAACAGCATACGCAATGGTGAAAACCGATATTTTCAAAGTACCCAAACCAAGATGATGAAAGACGTACTGGCGCAGGTTAGATCAGAAGGCCCGTTACGTCTGAGAGACATCGATAAAAAAGGTGGCTCTGAGGGCAGTTGGTGGAGCTATGGACCGGGTAAACGGGCAGTTGAAAACCTATTTATGCGTGGTGAACTCATGGTATGTAAGCGCAACGGTATGGAAAAAGTCTATGACTTACCGGAGCGTTGTTTACCTAGTTCACTGGATGTGAGCACACCATCACTTAGCGAATACGCCGAGTATTTGTTTAACACCACCAAACGCGCCCATGGTGTATTTAATTGGAAGCAACTGGTGCATTTGCGACCCGGTAAACCCCTTAGAGAAACAATGCGTCAGCTTCTCAATGATCATATTCAGGCCGGAGATATCACCGTCGTCAAACATGGCAAAGGTAAAGAACTTTACGTTGATACTCAAACCTTTGAACAACCCATAGCGTGTAAGAACCAGGTAAAGATTTTGTCGCCTTTTGACAACTTGGTTATCCATCGGGAACGGCTCAGTGAGTTATTTGGCTTTGATTACAAAATAGAGTGTTACGTTGCGCAAGATAAAAGAAAGTACGGTTACTTTTGTTTGCCTATTTTGTTTGGCGATCAGCTGGTGGGCCGTGTGGATTGCAAAGCCCATCGCAGTGAACAGCGTTTTGAAGTATTGAGCTTACATTTAGAGGACTTGAAATTTGATAGAGAAGAATTCTTCTCTTTGCTAATCAAAGAACTAGAAAAGTTCGCTGGCTTTAATGGATGCCCGATATTGGACAAAAAAGTTGTCGATAAAAGCTATCGGAAACAGTTAGCACTATCGGCATAAATATTTATAAGTCGTGAAAACATAAAAGGAAATTCGTTTATGATGAATAAAATTTTTAACTTTGTAATAAAGCACCCGATATGGGTATTTGTTGCAATAATAGGGCTGGCTTTTCTCGCCTCTAATGGGGCAAAAAACCTGCTTTTTAAATCTGATTACCGAGTTTTCTTCGGGCCTGAGCATCCGCAGTTACAAGCTTATGAATCAATGCAAAAAATATACAGCAAAAGCGACAACGTGTATTTTTTGATAGTGCCTAAAGACGGTAATGTGTTCAGCAAAGAACACCTTGCTTCTATCCAAGAGTTGACCAAGCAAAGTTGGCAAATACCGTATTCAACACGGGTGGATTCTATCACCAACTTTCAACACAGTTATGCCGAGGGTGACGATTTAGTCGTAGAAGACCTCGTCACGGATGTGCAAAACCTAACCGCTGCGGACCTTAATCGCATCAAAGAAATAGCCCTAAATGAGCCGCAATTGGTGAACAAAGCGGTGTCTGAGCAGGGGCATGTGTCAGTGGTGAATGTCACAGTGCGCTTGCCGGGTGTAAATCCAATTACCGAAGTGCCCGAAGTTGCTGCATTTGTGCGTGATTTAAAAGCTCAATACTTGGCAAACAACCCCGGTACTGAAGTGTATTTATCGGGCATGGTAATGATGAACACCGCATTTAGCGAATCATCAATGGCCGACAGCGCAACGCTTATCCCACTGATGTTTCTATTGGTGATCATCACCATTGGCGTATTACTAAGAACCATTACCGGCACGATTGCCAGTGTGACCGTGATCATTATCAGTATTGCCAGCACCATGGGGCTGGCGGGGTGGTTGGGTTTCTATTTGACCAGCCCATCATCGGTCGCACCGATTATGATCTTAACGCTTGCGGTGGCGGATTGTGTGCACATTCTTAGCACTATGTTTTACGAAATGCGCCAAGGCGCAGAGAAAAAAGCGGCTATTGCTAAGAGCTTACAGCTTAATCTTCAACCGATATTCCTAACCACAGTGACTACGGCCATTGGCTTCTTATGTATGAACTTCTCAGATTCTCCACCGTATCGCGATTTGGGTAATTTAGTGGCGATGGGGATTTTCTTGGCCTTTATTTTCTCAATGACGATTTTCCCTGCGATGCTGTCTATTTTGCCTGTGCGCGTGAGCAAAGATATCAGCGACAGTCAGAATAATATGCACAAACTAGCGGGTTTTATTATCGCCAAGAAAAAGGTGTTGTTGCCAGTGGTGAGTGTGATTACTGTGGTGCTTGCGCTGAATGTTACCAACAACGAAGTGAATGACGACTACGTAAAATACTTTGATGAAACCGTACCTTTTAGAACTGCGACCGATACTATGCAGGAAAATATCTCAGGTATGACCATTTTAGAGGTGTCGGTAGACTCAGGCCAAAGCAGCGGAATTTATGAACCTCAGTACTTAAAATTTGTGTCTGATTTTAGTGACTGGCTACGCCAGCAGCCTGAAACAGACCACGTGAGTACCATCACCGATACCATTAAACGCGTCAATCGCAATATGAATGGTGATGACCCCAGCGCCTATACCTTACCAACGTCGCGTGAACTCGCCGCGCAATACGTTCTAATGTATGAGCTGTCTTTGCCATACGGTCTAGATTTAAACAGCCAGATCAACATTGATAAATCTTCAACACGCTTAATTGTGACGTTTAAAAACCTTACAACCAGTGAGTTAATTGACGTAGAGCAACGCATTCATGCTTGGTCTGACGCTAACAGCAATCAGTACCGCATGGATATTGCCAGCCCCAGTCTGATGTTTGCGCACATCGGCCAAAGCAGTGTTGAGAGCTTGCTGATCAGCACCACCATCGCGCTAATAGTGATCTCGATTGTATTAGGTTTGGCAATGCGAAGCGTGCGTTTTGGCTTGATAAGCTTATTGCCTAACCTTGCGCCAGTATTAGTTGGTTTTGGTATTTGGGGCTTAATGGATGGGCAAATGGGCGTGGCACTTGCAGTGGTTGCCAGTATGACCTTAGGGATAGTGGTGGATGATACCGTGCACTTCTTAAGTAAGTATTTCCATGCCCGACGTGAGCGTGGCGAGACCCCAGAGCAGGCTATTTATTACGCCTTTGGCAACGTTGGGCGCTCATTATGGATCACCACTTTTGTACTGGTTGTCGGTTTTGCGGTGTTGTCTATTTCTAGCTTTAAAACCAATGCCGATATGGGCCTGTTAACGGCAATAACCTTACTGGTTGCACTCATCATTGATTTTCTGTTCTTGCCGCCGCTGTTATTGGCGATTGATAAAAGCAAAAGCAGCGAAGCAAATCAGACGGACGCCCAGTGGGATGAGCAGCAAAGTGACTTAGCGCTGAAGCGAGAAGCAAGCTGATCAGATAACAAAAGAAAGGAAACAATCTCATGTTAAATCTAAGAAAACTAACACATTGCACCTTACTATCGGCCGTGATGCTGTGCGCTCAGGGTGTGCTGGCAATGGAAGGCGCACAAAAAGGACTAGAGATCTCCAAAGAGTATAAATCTCGCGATACGGGCTGGGGTGATAGCAGCTCTGAAATCAAAATGATTTTGCGCAATACCGAGGGCCAAGAAAGTATTCGTAAGATCACCTTCAATACGCTGGAGCAATTGTCTGACGGTGATAAAAGCCTCACGGTATTTGTGGAGCCGTATGACCTCAAAGGCACGGCGTTTTTGAGCTTTTCTCACCCAGTGGGGGCCGATGATCAGTGGTTGTATTTACCCGCACTTAAACGCGTAAAACGCATTTCTTCGAGCAATAAATCGGGACCATTTATGGGTTCTGAGTTTGCTTATGAAGATTTAAGTTCGTTTGAAGTACAAAAGTATACCTACAACTATTTAGGCGAAGAAGAAGCCAATGGCCTACAAAGCCACAAGATTGAGCAGTTTCCGGTAGACGAAAACTCAGGGTATAAACGACGCATTGTGTGGATAGACAAAGAAGCCTATCGCATTCAAAAAATTGAGTTTTATGATCGTAAAGATACGCTGCTCAAGACTTTGACTTACAGCGGTTATAACAAGTACATCGAAGGGTTTTGGCGTCCTGATAATGCGAAGATGGTTAACCACCAAAGTGGTAAATCAACGGTACTGGAGTTTTATAACTATCAGTTTCGTGAGGGCTTGAGTGATAGCGACTTCAGTCAAAGTTCACTTAAACGACTACGTTAACGCTTGGCATCCCGAAGCGTGTTCGCTTCGGGATGCCACTTTATAAGAGAAGAGCATAGATGAACTTTGAACGTTTTAAGTTTTTACAGCGCATTGATGTAAGTGATAGACAAACTAAGCAACTAAAAAGCGAGATTGAAATACCCAACCAGTCGCCAATTTTAGATGAGCATTTTCCGGGCTTTGCGATTGTGCCAGGGGTTCTGCTTATTGAAATGATGGCGCAATCGGCTGGGAATTTGGTGCTGTATAAGTCTGATTTTAGTCACATGGCAATCCTTGCGGCGGTCTCTCACAGTAAGTTTGTTAATTATGTGGTGCCAGGAGATAAACTCACCTGTGAGGTGGAGCTATTAAGTTTTAGCCGAGGTTTTGCACTGTGTGAGGCGCAAATATTTAAAGATAACAACATGGTTGCGAGCGCGGAGTTACGTATGAAGGTGGTTGATTTTTTCAATGAGCAAGTAAAAAGCGCAGTAGTAAGCAACTTTAAAGCAATAGCAAACACACTCCAACCAGCTCTGTAGTGAACATGTGTAGTTGGGTTGGCAAAGGACGTGCGGCTATGAATAAATGGAACGAGAACGATGGAAATACTAACCGATGAGCTTGACCTACAAGCTTACAAACCCGCCAGCGATGGCTTACCTAACTTTGTACAGATATTGTCAACACTCGCGTTAGAGAAACGTGACGACACAGCGCTGTTGTTTCTTAGCGATGGAGAAACAGAACAGCCGCCTATGAGCTATGGGGAGTTTCATACTCAGGCTATGAAATTTGCCGCCGGGCTGGATAAGCAGCAAATCACCAAAGGCGCTCGCGTGGTGTTGTTGTATCAATCGTCTTATGAATTTGCGGTGGCCTTTTTGGGATGTTTGTATGCTGGAGTGATTTCAATTCCTTTACCGGTGCCAAGCAGGCGTGCCAGCGATTGGGAAAAAATAGAAAAAATCACCAACAGCGCTGGTGCTAAATGGGTGATCACTTATGAAAAAGCGTATGACAGAATTGCACAAAATGCGCAGCGATATCTAACGCAGACACAGTTGCATATTGTGTTACATGAACTCTTGATGCAATCAGCCCCCAAAGCGCCACAAAATATATCAGGCAGTGATATTGCGTTTTTGCAATACACTTCAGGCTCAACGGGCTTACCAAAAGGTGTAACGTTGACCCATGATAACCTGATTGAGAACCAGATCATTCTTAAAAAAGGCTTTAGAAATAACGGGCCGTCTACGTATTTGTCTTGGCTGCCGCTGTATCATGACATGGGCTTGATTGGTAATTTTCTACAAGCCATTTATATCGGCCAGCCGTTTATATTTATGGCACCAAACGCCTTTTTGCAAAAGCCACTGCGTTGGTTAAAAGCCATTTCTAAACATAAAGTGAGGGTGAGCGGGGCGCCTAACTTTGCCTATGAGCTGTGCGTTGAGCGTATCAGTGATGAAGATAAACAAACACTGGATTTAAGCTGTTGGGAAGTGGCCTTTAATGGCGCAGAACCTGTTCGCGCACAAACACTTAAAAAGTTTACGCAAGCATTTGCTAGTTGTGGTTTTAAAGCCAGTGCCTTCTACCCTTGTTATGGCACGGCCGAGTCTACCTTAATCATCAGTGGCGCCACTAAAACGCAAGCGCCTGTGTATTTAACAGTCGACAGGCACTCTTATGAATGTAGCAAGATAGAGCCTGTACTAGGGGAGTCGACAGATAGCATAACGATAGTCTCTTCTGGTGTGCCGTTGATTGAAGACTCTATCGCCATTGTAGATGGAGCGCGTAAAACCAAGCTACCCAATATGCAAGTTGGAGAAATATGGCTACACAGCCCATGTAACGCAATAGGGTATTGGGACAACGAAGGCGCGACCAGAGAGGCGTTTCAAAACTGTCTGGCGGATGATGACAGTGGTAAGTGTTATCTCAATACCGGCGATTTGGGTTTTAGCGACGGAGAAAATCTGTTTATTACCGGCCGGGTAAAAGATTTGCTGATTTTTAATGGCAGAAATATTTACCCACAAGATGTAGAGCTATGTAGCTACAACGCCCATGATGCACTTAGAAATGAGCGCTGTGCAGCGGTATCAATTTATGACAACAACAAAGAGCGCCTGATCCTTATTCATGAAGTGGAACGCACCCACGTGAAAAGTGCGGACTACGATGAAGTGATTGAAAGCATTAGAAAAGCGGTATATCAAGAGTTTGCAATACCGGTTTATGGCATTGCATTGGTGCAGCCCTCGACAATACCTATGACCTCTAGTGGCAAGATACGCCGCCAGACATGTCGGGAGCAGTTTATGAGCGGTCAGCTGAGTTTAGTGGCCAAGTGGATGTTAGATAGGCAAGGAATTTAAAATGGAAACACGTCAAATTAAAGACCTCGTGATGAGCTGGGGCACGCGTTTTGTAACCAAAGACTTTAACGAAGAACACATGAAGCTGGATATATCATTGCTGGGGCTGGACTCAATTGATGTTGTAGAGTTTTGCGAACTGCTCGAAGAGAAAGCCGGCATTTATGTAGACTTTGACTGGGTGATGGATTGCAGTAACCTCAATGAGCTGGTGGACAAGGTCAAAAATGAGATAGCTCAGGAAGTCTCGGCACTTTGAACGAGCGGTTTATATATGAGCTGATAAACAAGCTGGCGATGTCGTACACGCTAACCCAAGCCTTGTAAGTCAGCTCATATCGTTCACTTAAGCACCTCTGACTGGTCTTGTCATTCTGAGCGTGTTTCAGAGTCTCATCACCCTAATTAGTCTCGTCATTCTGAACGTGTTTCAGAATCGTGGTTTTGTCATTCTGAATTTATTTCAGAATCTCATGACTTTAACAAATAGTGTTACGTGAGCCTACGGGGTTTCAATATAAAATATTTTATGGCAATCGGTGAACGAGACGTATAGATGAAAATTTTAATAGCTTTGAAGTTCAATAAACTCACCCATTGCGGGCGATTAAAACACGTAGGTTGGTCAAACTCTTAGGATGCGCATCCATTTTGACAGCGACAGGTTGAGCCTTCGCTACCAGCAAGTCGTCTATTTTTTATCACTAGTAGCCAGGAGCGAGTGCCAGCGTTGGGTTTGAAAAGTCCTTACCAAATACCAGTACCAACTCGTATGCCTGAGTGATACTCATAACGGTTTTACCACTTTCAAAGTTACTGATGGTTGCTTGGTCAACGCCTAAAATCGTGGCTAGCTGTCTTTGTGTTAGCCCTCGTTCTTTACGTAGGTTGCGAATACTGATCTGCAATTCAGCTTTAAAGCGCTCTACTTGCGCGTGTCTCATTGCCATATTGTTTCTCATCGTAGGTCCCTCACAGCAAAATTGTATCGATTAAATGTGTTGCCGATGCTAAAGGCATAACTCTTTGCATAGCGAGCTCTTTACTCACTCCCTGAATCGCTTCGTAATCATCTAAAAAGAATGCTAAATCGTATTGCCCCGACAATTTATTTTTTACATGAACAAGTACGTAGCAGCGTAGGTTGAGCGTGTCTAACTGTTTAATAAATTCAATATGTTGGGCGCTCATATCAGGCTTGACTTTGGCTGGTAGCTTACTCATAAACACATGTTTAATGTAAACCGCCTGCTTGTCTTTTTTGTACAACACCACATCATCAAATCCCTGCGCTGCGTGTGCATTTGCTTTAACATCACTTAAAAATCTCGTTCCATACATGATTTTATTTAACCTTTGGTTACTTGATGTTTACATTGTCTAATACAGTGTGTGGAAAAATCTCCACACAAAGAAAAAAACTGAAAATTATTATAAATTTGCCATTAACTCAAAAAGATAGCGCTTTGATAAGAAAGGGGAGACGGAAAGTATAGGGTACTGCCACCCAAGCACACCGTGTGAGCTATTCAATGTTTCTCGTAGGCTGTTAAGGGTTACTTTCCCTAGCAGAAGGCGTTTTGGTTGAGCAGAGCATCATACTCAACAGTGCGCTACAGCAAAGCACCCAAGCGAAATAGATGAGCCCTTCAAAGTTATCGTAGATAAAAGTCAATGATGTTAA